>DAOTTO010000521.1:0-3463 GCA_034437895.1 Anaerolineae bacterium
CCCCGACCCCTTCTCCATTACATGGCGAAGGGGAGAAAAACGGTTCACAATGGTTCTTTAAGTCCCCTCTCTACAAAGTGGGGAGGGGATTTAGGGGTGGGGATAGAATAAAAACACTATCCGAAACTCAGGTTATTATACATTGTTTACGGGATGTAAACAGCGACCCAGCTATCAGGCATGGGGGGGTAACGTCCGATCGGTGTGCGGTAGCTAGAACAGATACTTTGTTTTAGCGGATATTTTCTTTTAGGACTTTCGCTCACGCATTTACCCCACCCCTAAATCCCCTCCCTATTGCATGGAGAGGGGACTTCAAGATGCGTTTTTCTCCCCTTCTCCAATACTTGGAGAGGGGGCCGGGAGGTGAGGTAAGCGAAAGTCCTGTCTTTAAATATACGCAGAAATGTATAACCGTAAGTTCTGTCTTGGAAGCGGTCTGAGGTGAATGACTCGTTAAGATAAGGGCTATAACCCGGAATCGAAGTCGGGTCAATGCTATCTAAATTGGTAAATCCCATTTCCCACTCAGCAAATTCGCGCTTTGCTATCGGACGGGTGATAAGCGCTGATATCTGATAATGTCTTGGGTCTTGACCAATAGCTTTGAACAATTCCTGAACCACTGTTTTTTCTCCTTCCAATACTTGCAAGAAGTTGCGGCCCCGGTATAACAACGTACCTGTAATATCGAGCCTTTTGTTTTTTTCGCGTGCTTTTTTCAACAGGTTAACTAAATCATCGTCAGTCATTTCCTGAGTGGCTGAACTGGCGTAAAGAAGGTGGATTAATTCGGTCATATTACAATGTCTCCTCAATATGTCTTGAAATATATTTTATCTGAAGAGTGGGCATAAAAGAATAAAATATTCTGTGAACTTCCCCCGCTTTTGTAGACCGGAGAAATAAATGTCCAATAAAATAAGATCGAGGAGAAGAAATGATGGCAAAGAAAAACAAGAAATACGCTGAAGAATTCAAACGGGAAGTGTTGGAGATGGCGGGCAAGCCGGAGGTGAAGGTTGCCCATCTTGAACGCGACTTAGGCATTACGCTGGGTCTGATTTACAAATGGCGGGAACGTTATGAGGTGGATGAGACAAGGGGTGATCTCAAACCGAGCGCAGAACGGGAAGCGGAAGCCGAAATCCGTCGCTTGAAGCGCGAACTGGAGCTTGCTAGGCAAGAGCGTGACATTTTAAAAAAAGCCATCTAGGTGTTCGCACGGGATCAGCAGCCATGAAATTTGCTTTTATTGACCCTTCTCGGACACAACTCGAACATCGAATCCTCTCCGTAAGCACCCTCGAATTTACGCATACTATCGCGTTTCCTCAAAACAATAAACTGAAACGACTCTCGACTGAATTAGCTTTTCGGTAGGACGAGAGAGGGATTAGCTCCCTCGCCCACCTTGAAGTACCGTCGCGGAGGCTAACGGCGCTCCCATCCAAGAGAATAACATGGGTTGGCAGTTCGTTGGTTTCACAGGCGGTTTCGTTCAATCACTTTCAGTTTGCGGAGGAAACCCCAATCATGACTCGCGTTTTTGTTTTCACCAATCACAAAGGGGGTGTCGGGAAATCGACATCCGCCACCAATTCCGCTCTGGGCATCGCAGGAATGCTGCGACGCGCTGGCGCTCCCAATTGTCGTGTTCTCCTAATTGATACTGATAGTCAGGCACACGCCACACTCGTGACAACAGGCACGAAGGACTACGGTGTAGACAACAGCCTGTACACGGTACTGATGGCAGATCGTCAGAATGCAGCGCAGACACTGCTCAACTGCATCGTCCAATCGACGTGGGACGCTGATCTCCATGTCCTGCCTGCATCCCCTATGCTGGAAGGCGCAGAACGCGAATTAATGGGGATCGCGGGTGCGCCCTATCGCCTCGCTGATCCTTTGAGCCGCATCATTAGTCGTTACGCTGCCGTCGTCATTGACACCCGCCCTTCCTTCTCACTGATGACGGAAATGGGCTTGATTGCCGCAACAGATGCGATTGTCCCCGTCGAACCACGCTATCTGGAAACCGTTGGTCTGATGAGCGTCATCGGGAAAATCAACGACATTCGCGAAGGCTGGCGGCAGCCGAACCTGCGTGTCAGCGGCATTCTGGTCACGAAGATGAACACCCGCATCCGGGGACACAATCACCTGCTGGATGAACTCAAGACCCACAGCGTTTTGGGCAAGCTGCTGCTCGGTGTGGTTCCCGCGAACGAAGCGGTTTCTTATGCCCATCAGAACCACCAGAGTGTGTTCAGCTACGATCCCAAAGCGCCTGCAAGTAAGGCATATGCCCAGTTCGTCGGCAAGCTGGTGCAGCGTATGGCGAAAGGCGGTGCATAATGCCACTCAAAAACCAGACACAGCGTATTGATGAATTACTGGGAGGCGTGACTGAAGAACTGCTGCTGGGTAATCCGCAGCAATTTGAGGACAACAGCATCCGAGTAGAACGACTCCTGTTGGAGATGGTACGACCTGATCCGGTGCAGCCACGCCGGGTGCTGCCAGAGCAGCTTCATTTCGCTTTCCACAACAATCGCCTCACGCCGACACAGGCGCTGAAAGAACTCGTTCAACTGGTCCAGGTCGCCGCCCGTCAGCGGGGGCGACCTTTCAATAATGTGCTGGAACTGCTGCCTAATCCTGATGACGAAGGGGATGAAGACCAATCGGTGCATCTCTCACCCGAAGAACAACTCCTGCACGATCTGGTCAACCTCGCCATTACGATCCGCGATGATGGGCAGGTCAATCCTTTGACCGTGGTGGATGTCTCACAAGGGGTGACGCAGCAATTTCGGATTGAGACAGGCGAACGCCGCTATTGGGCGACATGGCTGCTGCGCGATTTTATCGCTGGCTACAACAGTGATGGAATGATCCCCTGCATCATCATTCCCGCAGAACGATCATCAGTGTTTCGACAGGCAAAAGAGAACACTGCCCGCAGCGGATTGTCTGCGATAGCAATGGCACGGCAGGCAGCCCTGCTCCTACTCACCGTTCATGGACATCAAATCCCGGATATTGCTGTTTCCAATGACTTTTACCGTCAGGCGCTTGATCTCGACCTGCGTGGCAAACGGGAATATACCGAAGCAATTCTTACCGCGATGGGTGGCATCAAGAAAGCGCACTTCAGTGAAATCAAGTCTCTATTGAAGTTGTCAGATGAAGCCCTTGAACTTGCAGATCGCCACACGCTTGAAGAGAAAAAACTACGTTATGTGGTTATGCTGCCACAGGAATTCCACACAGAAATAATCCGCCAAATCATTGACTTCAACCTGACAAGCAAACAGGTCAAAGAGCTTTGTGCTGGGGATGGACTTGATTCTGGAAAGCAAGATGATGAAGTCGAGTATCTTCCTGCCTCAGCCGTCAAGTTGGCAAAAATTGCCCAAGCCAGCAATACCACCTCAGCGCAGGATTTAGCACAGGC
>DAOTTO010000522.1:0-2397 GCA_034437895.1 Anaerolineae bacterium
TGCATGGCGAAGGGGAGAAAAACGGTTCACAATGGTTCTTTAAGTCCCCTCTCTACGAAGTGGGGAGGGGATTTAGGGGTGGGGATAGAATGAAAACACTGTCCGAAACTCAGGTTAAAGAGCATTATGATGTCCCTACAGTGATTTCCGTATTAATTTCAGGACTTTCGCTTACCTCACCCCCCGGTTTCCTCTCCAATACTTGGAGAGGGGGAGAAAAACGTATCTTGAAGTCCCCTCTCCATGCAATGGGGAGGGGATTTAGGGGTGGGGTAAATGCGTGAGCGAAAGTTCTAAATTTATCAAAGCACAGGAGGTCGCTCCGAGCGGACGCACACATCCGCGAGTCCCTACGACATCCCCATTGTTTTAGCCCCTTCCCGCCCAATTAATCCACAAACTCTATTTCAAGTCTTTGTCATATAATGATTATAGAGTTTTTAACAAACGGATTTTTTGGCTATGAACATACTACGCGGCGCTCTAAATCGCTTTTTGACACCACCAATATTTGAGGATAAAGAAAAAACACGCATCGCACGGCTGCTCAACTTAATTTTGCTGGTGCTGCTCGTCGCGCTGGCGCTCAATGCCTTTATTAGGTTGGCAATCGAGCGCCGCATTGAAGACGATCTCGTCCTCAGCCTCGGCCTAACGGCTGTTTTTATCGGAGCGCGTTATCTCGCACAAAAACGTTATCTGCGGCTTGCCAGCTTTATGGTGTGCGGGTGCATCTGGGGAGGCGTGTATACCATCAGCCTTACCTATGGCGGTGTGAGTGATGGCTTGTTTGCCGATCTCGTCATCCCGATTTTGATAGCAGGGCTGCTAATCGACGGAAAAAGCGCATTGGGCTTCGCGGCTTTAAGTATTTTCGTTGGTTTTGTACAAATGCTCGGTATGCCGACGCCGGACGTAATAGGCAAGTGGTTCGGAGCAACAAGCTTATTTGTCGTCGCAGCAACCCTCTTGTATGTGTTCGACAAAAACATTAAGCAAGCCATCGCCGCCGCGCACACCAACGCCAAACAAGCCACCGATATGAACAGCGCCCTTTATGGCGAAATTAAAAATCATTGGCAAACGACTGAGGCGCTGCGTGAGAGCGAAGAGCGTTATCGTCAGTTGATTGATTTGCTGCCGGTTGCGATTGCCGTCACCGATATAGAAACACGCACCTTCCTTTACGTGAATCCGGCGGGGGCTGCTTTATTTCATACTGAAAAGCCTGATGATTTACTTGGGCTGCGCCCATTCGATTATCTTATAGCCGAAGACCAGCCCAAGTCCGGCGCACGCCATGATCGTATAAAACACGGGCAGGACGTTGAATCCACCGAGTATCAGATGCATCGTCCTGATGGCGGCGTGATGATCTTAGAAGGCAGTTCCAGCTTAATTACTTATAGGGGCAAAGCGGCGGGGTTAAGCGTATTCAATGATATTACCAAGCGCAAAGAGGCGGAAGCGGCACTGATGGAAGCCGAATTAATCCGTACCGAACTCGAAAAAGAAAAACATTATCTCGCCCTACGTGAAAATTTTATCAGCATGGCCTCGCACCAATTCCGCACCCCTTTAAGCGTCATCCAAGCCTCGAAGGATATTCTGGAATCCTATCATGAGCGCCTGACCCCAGAGCGTCGTTTGGAGCATCTTGGACGGATTAGCTCACAAGCGACTTTCATGAAAGACATGTTGGAAGATATGCTCACCATCAGCAAGGCGAGTGTAGGGATGTTGGCCTACGAGCCAGCTCCAACCGAATTTGCGCGATTTTGTGAGGAATTGGTTCAGCAGTTCCAAGAATCACATGTGACGCATCGCATCGTCTTTTCAGGCAACTTGCCCGGCTTCCACTTGGTCGATGAGCGCCTCATCCAACACGCCTTGCAAAATTTGCTCTCTAACGCCGTTAAATACGCCCCCGAAGGCAGTGAAATCCGGCTTGATCTGCGGCAGGACGAAACCGGTATTCAAGTGCAGGTGATCGATCATGGCATCGGCATCCCAGCGAAGGACATCCCCCAATTGTTCGATGCCTTTTATCGTGCCAGCAATGTACGAACTTATTCCGGCACGGGCTTAGGGCTTGCCATCGTCAAGACGTGTGTGGAGGCGCATGGCGGGAGTATTGTGTGTGAAAGTACAGAAGGCAGTGGCACCGCCTTTATTATTCATCTACCGCTGAACCGTACCGAGTTCGCGCTTGGATGATGTGTATTAGATGGATTCAATGAGGGTGAATGATAATAAAAGAATATTCCAGGACTTTCGCTTACCTCAACCCCCGGCCCCCTCTCCAATACTTGGAGAGGGGGAGAAAAACGCATCTTGAAGTCCCCTCTCCATGCAATGGGGAGGGGATTTAGGGGTGGGGTAAATGCGTGAGCGAAA
>DAOTTO010000523.1:0-3147 GCA_034437895.1 Anaerolineae bacterium
ATACACATCATTCCCCGTATATTTTTTTGACAAAGCATTGATATGATCGCGTGCGCCCTTGCTCTCGTCGCGGATTTCAACAATATGCCCCATGACTTCAACCCAGTGAAAAGGATTGGCTGGGTCGATCAGAAGCACCGTCACTTTGCTTTCTTCGCTCATATTGCGTGATTTACGGGTGGTATCGGGCGAATTGACGCGGACATGAGTTCCATCAAAATCGCACCAAACCGGGACGGTATGCGGCTGTCCATCAGGATTAACAGTGCTTAAGGCAGCTAAAATCGGACGTTCAAAAAGGTCATGGGTTGAAGCTGGAATTTCTACAGTCATGGCAAATCGCTTTCTGATGATAAGCTAAGTAAAAAAAATACGGGCTAAAATACAAATTAAAGTTTCTACGCCGTATTTCCTAGAACGGTTGACAGCCTTATCTTCTTACGTTGCAGTACAAATGAGCAAGGTTATAATTTAATCATCAGAAATCTCTTTGGAGGCGTGATTGTTCAATGTCTTTCAATATTTTCAAGCGCAAATCTAGTTCATCCACGAATGATAACTTACTAAACGCAATTACTGTAATGGCTACGGCAGATACCGCACAATCCTACCGAGACTTCTATGCTGCTATCCTTAAGAGCATCTTATTACTCGCACGGGAAAACAATGCCCCTAGCCCAATTCTTTTGGAAGATCCATCTGGAAAAGTTATTCTTCCAGTCTTTACAGATTTAGAGCGTCTCAAGAAAGTTTTCCCGGATGCTCGTCAATCTAGTATGATGTCTGCTCCTGACATCTTTAACATAGCCTTGAAAAATAGTATTTACAGGGTAAACATCAATCCAGAATATGGTCCGGGCGGGTTTCTTGAACGCTATGAACTAGAAGCATTAGCGAAGGGAGAGATCCCAGAATTACGTACAGCCGCTGAACCCTCTTTAGGTGAACCAAACTTCATTCCAACGGGAAATCCCAAACTCCCGCCACAAGAAGTTCTTGACAAGATGACAGAAACGGCATACTCATTATTGAAGATTGAACCAAGCATTGATGAGGGATATATAATCTTGACTAAATCTGATAAGGGTGAATCTAGGCTAACGATAGCCCTTCACTTCAATAATTCAGCCAACGAGGATGACAAGGCTGCCTTCAGCCAACGATTTGTGCTTCCAATTGAGGCTATAATCGGAAAACAATTAAATTTATTATGGCTAGAGGGTGAACGTTACAAAGCAGTAAAATCAGTCGTAGAACCGTTTTATAAGCGTGAAGCCAAATAATAAGGTTTTATAGGGACGAAGCAGGTTTCGTCCCTATAAAATAAGAGCTTCTAAGGTATCAAGAGTAAAAAGTTACCCTCTTGGCATCGTGGAGACTAATTCTACTTCGCGTAATCAATCGCACGGGTTTCGCGGATGACGTGTACTTTGATCTGACCGGGATACTGCATCGTTTCCTCGATCTGTTTGGCAATATCACGCGCCAGCTTCAGTGCTGCAAGATCATCAATTACATCAGGACGCACGATAATACGAACTTCACGTCCAGCTTGCAGGGCATAACTTTGTTCCACGCCTTCAAAACTGGTCGCGATATCTTCAAGCGTTTTGACCCGCTTAATATATGAGTCCAGACTTTCTCGCCGCGCACCCGGACGCGCACCCGAAATCGCATCCGCCGCCTCGACGATAAGCGCCTCGACACATTCCTGTTCCACCTCATGATGGTGCGCCGCGACGCAGTTAATGATTTTTGGATTCTTCACCCCATGCCGCTTGATGAAATCTGCACCAATCAGCGCATGAGTCCCTTCGATTTCGTGGTCAATTGCTTTACCCAGATCGTGCAGCAGGCCACCCGCTTTGGCGATGTTTACGTCCGCCCCCAGTTCAGCGGCGATCATCCCGGCGATATGGGCTGTTTCAATCGAATGAGCATGTTGATTTTGCCCGTAACTCGTGCGGAACTTTAACCGACCCAGCAGACGGATAACTTCTGGATGCAAGCCGGGGACACCTGTTTCATACGCGGCGCGTTCACCTTCTTCTTTGATCGCATTTTCGACCTCGATACGCGCATCATCGACCAATTTTTCGATTCGGGCGGGATGGATTCGCCCATCGGTGACGAGCTTAGCCATTGATCTTTTCGCGACTTCGCGCCGTACAGGGTCGAAACTGCTGATCGTGATGGCTTCCGGTGTATCATCGACAATGACATCCACGCCTGTCGCCAATTCAAATGCGCGAATATTGCGCCCATTACGCCCTATAATACGGCCTTTCATTTCATCGCTGGGTAACGGTACGACGCTAACGGCGATTTCACTGACATGCTCCGAGGCTAAGCGCTGAACCGCTAACGCGATCACATCACGAGCGCGAGTATCGGCCTCTTCACGCGCTTCTGCTTCCACCTGCCGGATAATACGGGCGCTGTCATTGCGAGCGTCCTGTTCCGCCGCCGCAATCACCTCCACCCGCGCCTCTTCAATCGTCATCTGGGCGACTCGCTGCAATTCCTCCATACGAATCGTCTCAGCACGTTTCAGGTCATTTTCGCGTTTATCCAAGACACTCTGACGTTTGCTTTGATTTTGTTCGCGCTTTTCCAGCCGATCAATGCGTTGGTCAAGATCATCCCGGCGGCGTTGAAGACGTTCCTCTTCATTATCAAGATCACGACGACGGCGGACGATCACTGTATCGGCCTCTTCCTGAAAAGCCTTAACGCGATCTTCGCCTTCGCGCACGGTTTCTTGTGCTTTTTCATTGGCAGCATTGAGGATTACTTGGGCTTGCTCCTCAGCCAACTGCCGATGGCTGGTGCCTTTGGCATTCTGGTAGTAGTTGAGGGCAAACCAACCCAGCGCTATTCCAGCAGCAAGAGTTAGTAGTTCCACTACAATAAAAACGATTGGGTTGTCCATATGTGGTAGCGGGTGGCGCTGTTCGCAATGCTCCGCCAATCTCCTTTCTGGTGTTTATTTACATAAAGTCAAGGGTTAGGCTTCTGGTGGCACAAGAAAATACCCTACTCATCAAATCCTTCAGCATCGTCCGATCCGCTGAAAAATTCTGGGTTTTCCGCTGCCAGTTCCTGTATCAATTGCTCAATGACATCGCGGCTGGTGCCATAATTGAA
>DAOTTO010000524.1:0-2087 GCA_034437895.1 Anaerolineae bacterium
TCCGAACCGGAAGCGATGGAAAAAGCCACACAGCAGCTCGTGAAGGCTTACGGACGGTTGGATATTGTCGTGCCGAATGCCGGAATCAACGGCGTGTGGGCTCCGCTGGAAGACCTTACCCCTGAAGATTGGGATAAAACCCTCACGATTAACCTCAAAGGCACGTTTCTCTCGGTCAAATATGCCATTCCTCATCTGAAAAAACGCGGCGGTTCAGTCGTCATTGTTGCTTCCATTAACGGGACGCGCACCTTTACCAGCGCGGGTGCGACGGCTTATTCCTGCTCGAAGGCCGGGCAGGTGGCATTTGCAAAAATGGCGGCGGTGGAATTAGGCCAACACAAAATCCGCGTGAACGTGGTTTGCCCCGGCGCGATTGATACGCTGATTGATGAAAATACCGAAAAGATCAACACAGAAAAAGCCGAAGTCCCGGTTGAATTTCCTGAAGGCGATATTCCGCTGACCAAAGGTGAACCGGGCAGCGCGAAACAAGTGGCGGATTTGATCCTGTTTCTTGCGTCCGATCAGGCCAGCCATATCAGCGGCACAGAAGTCTGGATTGACGGCGGACAGTCGTTGTTAAGATAAACACGCGGGTTTATACTGGTGATACTCGTTTGGGCTTAAGGATAAAGTCACGCGCATGATGTTTGAACAGCATCACCAACCTTTAATTCCGCGCTCTGTATTTTTACGGCGTTTAGGCCGTTTTGCCGCTGCCGCCTTGCTGCTTGTTACCATCTCATTGGCGATTGGCATTTTAGGTTATCGAATTTTAGAGGATATGACGTGGATTGACGCGACGTTAAACGCGGCCATGATTCTCGGCGGCATGGGGCCGGTTAATCCTTTAAAGACGGACGCAGGCAAGCTGTTCGCGTCGTTTTATGCGCTGTTTTCCGGCATCGTGTTTCTCGTTTCTGTCGGTGTGCTGGTTGTCCCTATTTTGCACCGCTTTTTGCACCAATTTCACTTAGAGGCAGATAAATCGGAATCGGATGATAACGATTCGTCCGACTGACCTTAACCGAATCCAGCACGAGGAACATAATCTTGAGCGAGACATCAGACTACAAACAAACCGTGATCGGCACTTTTGACCGCGCCGCACCGACTTATGGCGTGCCGGGGTCGAACTTCTTCGCTTATTATGCGGAAAAACTGGTAACGGATTTACCGATTCCGGCAGGCGCACAAATCTTGGATTTAGCGGCGGGACGTGGGGCGCTGTTGTACCCGGCGGCGGAAAAAGTTGGAAAATCAGGGCGTGTAGTCGGAGTCGATCTTTCGGCGGAGATGGTGCGGCTGACTAGTGCCGAAATCCATGCACGAGGGCTGACCAACGCCGAAATGCGGCTGATGGATGCCGAACATCTGGATTTCCCCGACGAACACTTTGATTTTGTGCTGTGCGGCTTCGCGTTGTTCTTTTTTATACCCCATATCGACGCGACCATGCAGGCCATCCAGCAGATTTTAAAGCCGGGCGGCGTTTTAGGCACGATCACCACCGGAGCGCATGATGAACGCTGGTTATGGTGGAGCAAGCTGCTGCCGCAATTTTTCCCGGCGGATTTTGTTGTGCCGGAGGTATGGCGGGCGGTAAGTACCGGGAATACACCGGAAAAGCTGGAGGTGATCTTCGCCAAAGGCGGGCTGACGGATTTTCAGGCGACGAATGAGGTCTTCGATATTTATTTCGCCAATGCCGATGATTGGTGGGCGTGGCAGCTCTCTAATGGGACGCGCATGGTGCTGGACGCGATGACTCCCGATGCGCTGGCGCGATTCAAGCCCGCCGCGTATGCCGGATTAGCCGAAGTGACCGAAGCCGACGGACGCATCCGCCAGCAGTATCATGCACTGCTGGCGACGGGAAGGAAGCCTAAGAGTTAAAAGTGGTCATCAACAGGCTTCCGCCGCAGATGACCGTAAAGGGCGATTAACGGCACAGCAAACAGCACGAAGAATCCGGTATTAAACAGCACATGAGCAAGCGAGCCGATTACGAGCGAAAAGCCGCTGTCGATAATGTACCACGTCACGACGGAGAGCGTGATGATGTTCCATGTGTTGCGCGGCTG
>DAOTTO010000525.1:0-4775 GCA_034437895.1 Anaerolineae bacterium
CGTGTTACCCGCAGCGCCACGCTAAATCTGCGCGATATGGGTTATGTAGAAACTGCCCGTTTACGCGGCGAATCCACCCTTTCAATTCTGTTTCGAGAAATTTTACCCGGTGTCTTGCCTGCATTAGCTGTAGAAACAGCCTTGCGCTTTTCTTATGCGATTTTCTTGATCGCGTCGCTTGGCTTTTTAGGATTAGGTGTTCAGCCGCCCTCGCCGGATTGGGGACGGATGGTGCAAGAAGCCCGCGGGGAGTATGCTCAGGCATGGTGGTCGTTGTGGTTTCCGGCAGGTGCAATTGCATTTTTGGTCATCGGGGTCAATTTAATGGCGGATGGGCTGCGCCGCGCATTTCGTTACGAAGGAGAACTGCGATGACGCAAGAACCTGTTATCAAAGCGGACACGCTCTGTATCGACTACCGCATTAAAAAGCAGTGGTTCAACGTGATACATGGGGTATCCCTGCAAATTCAGCCGATGGAAATTCATGGCTTGGTGGGCGAAAGTGGCAGCGGCAAAAGTACACTAGCGCTTGGCTTGATGCGCCATCTCGCCGCTAATGCCCAGATTTCTTCCGGCAGCGTCCTCTTTGATGGTGATGATTTAGTCGGCAAAAGTACGCTTGCTATGCGGCGACTGTGGGGCAGCGCTATGAACCTCGTCCCCCAAGACCCGCTCGCCGCATTAAATCCTTCCTACACAATTGGTAATCAGATGGCAGAAGTCATCCGTCAGCATACCGGGCTTTCGGCAGGTGCGGCATTGGCTAAAGCGACTGAGATGCTGGCACAAGTCAAAATCGCTGACCCAGACATCATCGTCCGCCGTTATCCGCACCAACTCAGCGGCGGAATGCTCCAGCGAGTGATGATTGCGATGGCGCTTTCCACCCAGCCGCGTTTACTTGTCCTTGATGAACCGACAACGGCTCTCGATGTCACTACAAAAGCCGTCATTCTGGAGTTATTCCGCGATTTAGTGCGCGATAGCCAAGCGAATCTCAATGGGGGCGCGGCCTTATACGTTAGTCATGACTTAGGCGCAGTAGCGCAGTTATGCGATACCGTAACAGTCCTTTACGCTGGCGAAGTGATGGAAAGCGCCCCAGTAATCGATCTTTACAAAAAGCCGCTGCATCCTTACACTGCTGGGTTACTGGCGAGTCTGCCGCGCCATATCGAAGGGACAGAAACGCGCCTTTCGACCATTGAAGGGGTTGCCCCATCGTTGGCTGAACGCCCACACGCCTGTGTATTCGCGCCGCGCTGCCCCGTCGCAATCGCACAATGCCACACGGAAAAACCACCCCTAGAAACCACCCCTGATGGACGGATGATACGCTGCTGGCGCTGGCATGAAATCGCCGCTGGAAGGCTTTCACTAGATTTTAATTCGCATCAGGCGGGCGTGGATGCGCTCCCCGCAGAATCTCATGTACTAGACATCCATCATCTCAGCAAGCGTTTTCAAGAATCTTCATTCTTTGATCGGGTGTTACGGAAAAAATCGGAGGGCGTTCATGCCGTTGATAATGTATCCCTCAAAGTTAATGAACGTTCAACGCTAGGTTTAGTGGGCGAAAGCGGCAGCGGCAAAACAACCCTCGCTCGCTGTATCGTCGCCTTAGAAACTGCCGACACAGGCGAGATTGACCTGTGCAGCATGATGATTAGCACCGATTTACGTCAGCGTTCCAAAGAAGTGCTGCGAAACATACGCATGGTTTCGCAAAATCCCGACAATGCACTCAACCCCTATATGACCGTCGGACAATCCCTCTCCCGCCCTATGCGCGTATTGGCTGAAGGCAGGATCACACAAGCCGAAATCGACACGCGTGTGCGCGATTTATTGCAGGCAGTTCGCCTACCCGCTGAGTATGCCGAGCGCTATCCCTCGGAATTAAGTGGTGGGGAAAAACAGCGGATTGCGATTGCCCGCGCATTCGCCAGCAATCCGGCGTTGATTGTCGCGGACGAGCCGACCTCCTCGCTGGATGTCTCCGTACAGGCCGTTGTCTTGAATTTGCTGAAAGATTTACGCGCACAAAAAGGCGCATCCTACCTGCTGATTTCGCACGATCTGGATGTTATTTCTTATCTGGCGGATTGGATCGCGGTGATGTATCTGGGTGAAATTGTAGAGGAAGGCACGACAGCCGATGTCTATAATGCACCGTCACATCCCTATACAGAGGCGCTTGTTTCAGCGATCCCCGCACCTGACCCGACGATAAAGGGTAAAGCTATTCGTTTGGATGGTGAAGTGCCAAGCGCTCGTCACATACCGACGGGATGCCGTTTTCATACCCGCTGTCCACGTAAAATCGGCGCGATTTGTGAGCAGCAAGAACCACCTTGGCGCGATGCTGGCGACGGACATCATATCCGCTGCCATATCCCGATACCGGAATTGATCGCCTTGCAATCTGTGGAATTAGAAGCACAAAAAGTGTAACCGCAAAAATTAAGAGTATGCAAAGGAGCGCAAAAAATTGAATCAAAATCACTTTCCGATTCCTTATATGCTTTGCGCCTTTGCATCGAATCCTTGAGAGGTAGCTTTATGGGAAGTTATATCCTGCGCCGTTTATTATTACTCGTCGTAACGATGCTGATGACATCAGTGATTGTCTTTGCACTAACGCAGCTCCTCCCCGGTGATGTAGCGCGATTGGCACTAGGGCGCGATGCCAGCCAAGTGGCTCTGGAAGACTATCGAGAGCGCTTTGGGCTGAATGAACCCATTCCGGTGCAGTATGTCAACTGGCTCACCGGATTCGTCACGGGCGATTGGGGTGTTTCTTACAATCGCGGCAGCCCACCCGTGCGCCCGTTGATTTTGGAACGACTCGGCAATTCGCTGCGTTTGGCGGCAATGACGCTTGTGATTAGTATTCCGATTTCGATTCTGTTGGGCATTATCGCGGCGTTATATGAGGACACGATCATCGACAGCGTGATTTCGGTGTTTTCGCTAGCTGTCGTCGGCTTGCCCGAATTCGTTACCGCCATTGTGTTTATCAATGTCTTCGCACAGCGTCTTAAATGGTTCCCGGCAACGTCACTAGTCTCAGACGGCTTCACTTTAGGGGAATGGCTGCGCGTCCTCTTTTTACCTGCATTAACCGCAACCTTGGTGCTGCTGGCTTACGTTAGCCGTATGACACGCGCTGGGGTGATTGAAGAACTCAAAAAACCTTACGTCCGCACGGCGACCCTCAAAGGGCTGCCCCGCCGACAAATCATCTTTAAGCATGTGTTGAGAAACGCTCTGCTGCCGACGATTACCGTGATCGCCATCAGCATCGGCTGGCTTATTGGTGGATTGGTCGTTATTGAAGAAGTATTCACCTATCCCGGTCTAGGGCGCGAACTAATAGCAGCGGTAAAGGCAAAAAATATCCCCATATTACAGGCAAGCGTCATGATTGTAGTGTTTTTCTTCGCAGCGGCAAATCTAGCAGCGGATGTCCTTTATGCCCTACTCAATCCACGTATCCGATTGCAATAATATGAGGATTTACACCTAATCAGGGATATAATAGCTTATAGTTTGGAAGTTGTGAGGTTGTAACCAATGCCCCTCTATGATTATAAATGCCCGCAATGTGGCAACCAGTTTGAAGCACGGCACGGCTTTAATGACGCGGCTCCGGCTTGCCCAGCTTGTGAATTTGTCGGCGTACAGCGTCTTATCCTGACCGCGCCCAAAATCGCAAAAGGTGTATTGGCGCATCCCGGCGATGGACGCAACGCCAGCAAAGAGCAATTGCAGGACAAATGGGCGGAAGAAACCCCCAAACTCCGCAAGAAATTGGTCGATAAATTGGGCGAAGACACCGTGAACCAATATGCGCCATCGCTCAATGCCAAAATTGGGGATAATTCATGACCTACGAATCAGTAAATTTTGATCGTGCTGCGGATTATTACGATGCAACACGCGGTTTTCCAGCGAGTGAAGAAGGCAATATCGCGCAATTTGTCTTTGAGGCTGGCGGCTTATCTGCCGAAAATCAGATACTTGAAATTGGCATTGGTACAGGCCGGATCGCCCTACCGCTTGCGCGTAACGTCCGCCAGATTTTCGGTGCGGATTTATCGACTGAAATGATGGGACGGCTGCGGCAAAAGCAGACAGATAAACAAATCTTCTTAACGCAAGCGGATGCCACACGTCTACCTTTTTCAGACGACACATTTGAGGCGGTAGTGGTTGTGCATGTATTCCATCTTGTGAGCGATGTTCAAGCCGTGTTGGGCGAATTAGCGCGGGTGCTGCGTCCGGGTGGAAAGCTCATCCACTGCTGGAACCGCGATGATGATGCCCGCTGGTTTAAAGTGCGCGACTCATGGAAATCCGTCGTCAGCAATATACGTGCCTTTGAATGGAATAATTTTGACGCAGAAATTCAAAAGGCTGGCTGGACACGCGATGGAGAAGCCAAAAAACATAACTTTGTGACCACGCGCACTCCCACCAAAATTTTAGAAGGTTTTCAAAATCGCATCTGGTCAGCGACATGGAATATTAGTGATGATGACCTCGCCAGAGGTGCGGAAGCCATTCAAGACGCGCTCGTCACAACTTATGAGAATCCAACGCTGCCCCTTGAAGTACAAGAGGCTTTCAATTTGCAGGTTTATACTCTATCACAGTGACATACTCCCCATGCCTGAAGGCAGGGGCTTCTGCCGTGAACGCCGGATGCCGTGCTTTTCGCAGGGACTTCCACCGACTGAGACAGTATGAGATGATGCCCCATCTCAAAAC
>DAOTTO010000526.1:0-13803 GCA_034437895.1 Anaerolineae bacterium
TGAACTTAACCCCGCGCAAGCGGAGCAGGCTTTGAGGGAGAGCCAGCAGGTAACTGCAAATCTCCCTTTCCCTTCCGGGATTATCGTCCGCTACTATTGAATGGATTAAGGTGCTTACCGCGAACCTTTGGTTCGCCCCCTTGCCTAAAGGCAGCGGTATCTCGCACCGATTTCGATGAGGATGTATTTGATGCAATCTCGACTTTTAAAATTCGCAACGCTCTGTTTGCTGCTCTTGAGCTTTCCGATGGGACTCACCCACGCGCAAGAAGCCACACCAGAAGCTGCGCCCCTACCTGCTTCTTATCTGATGGCAGGTTTTACCTACGAGGCGCAAAATTGGAATAACTGCGGCCCGGCGACACTTACGATGGCGCTCAGTTATTTTGGCTATACCGATAACCAAACCCGCGCCGCCAATTGGCTAAAGCCCAACGGCGAGGATAAAAACGTTAGCCCTTGGCAGATGACGACTTACGTCAACACGCAGGTGCCAGAATTGAATGTCTTTTCGACAGTACGCTATGGCGGGACGTTAGATCGGTTGAAAACGTTGGTGTCGAATAACTTCCCCGTTATCATCGAATCGGGTTATGACCCGGAACGGGCTAATCAAGGCTGGATGGGGCATTACCTGTTAGTCATTGGTTATGATGACGCACAAGGCATCTTCATCACCCATGACAGTTATGACGGTGCCAGCCATCCCTATACCTACGCGCATATTCAGCAGTTTTGGCAGCACTTCAATTACACCTATCTGCCGCTGTATACATCTGATCGTGAAGCGGACTTGATGGCGCTGCTCGGTACCGATGCCGACCCGCAGCAGAATTTCATCAATGCCTTTGAAATCGCCCGTGATGAAGGCGTTTCCGATCAAAGCAATGCTTTCGCCTGGTTCAATATGGGCAGTATGCTGGCACAGTTGGAAATGTGGACGGAAGCGACCCAAGCCTTCGATGTGGCGCGTAATTTGGGGACGCTGCCCTGGCGGATGATGTGGTATCGCTTCGACATTTATGATGCCTACTATCAGACTGGGCGCTATCAGGATATGATTACGATTACCACTGCAATCCGCGATGACGGCGGCGGACAGTATGTAGAGGAAACCTTCTATTATGCTGGCCTCGCCCGTGAAGGCATGGGCGAAACCAACCGCGCTATCGAAAATTACCGCGCTGTGTTAGCCTTTAACCCGAACTTTGTACCTGCGGAAGAACGCTTGCAGGCATTGGGTACAGGGGAGTAAAATTTAGCCACACAATCTTATAGGAATTTGTTGTAGGAGACGGATATGCGCTGTAACACCCGTCTCCATACGCTTGATAATTTATGGAATCAAACACACGTCTTTTACCCAACGACAAGCTCCGTAAACGTCCTTTCCTCAATATGTCGCTGCAATTCAAACTCACCAGCCTGCGGGCGCGGCTTTTTTTGTTTGTACTGCTGCTGGTCGCACCCGCGATTGTGATGGTACTCGTCAATACCAGTAATCAGCGGATGCGCGCTGGAGAAACAGCGCAGCTAGATGCACAGCGCTTCGCTCGGTTAGCTGCCAGCTATCAGAATCAGCAGATCGAGGCAGGCCGTCAACTGCTCAACGCCCTCGCACAAATGCCTTCTGTCCGCGCTACGGAAACCGACGAATGCAGCCAATCTCTAGCGGATTTGCTGACGTATTACCCCAATTACACCAATTTTTCTGTGACTAATCTGGACGGTGCTACTTTTTGCAGCGCGAATCCGCCGCCGCAGGGGATGAATTCGGTGGGTGTTGCGTGGTTTGATCGTGTGGTCGAGACGAATACTTTTGCCATCGGTGATTTCATGATTGAGCGCGTCACCTTAAAGCCGATTGTAGTCCTCGCGTATCCGGTACGGGACGACTCAGATCAGATGATTGCTGTTGTGGCGCTGGGCATGAATCTGGACTGGTTAAGCAGTTGGCTGGGGCAGATTGAACTACCCGATCAATCGACACTCAAGATTATCGCGCAAAATACCACCATCCTCGCCGCCTATCCTGAAAACGAGGCCACCATAATTGGTCAGAAGATGCCCCTCAGCGATTTGCTCACGGCAGTCATAAGCCAAAACGACGGGACACTCAACAGCCAGAATGAGCGCGGTCAAAATTATTTTTATGGCTTTACCCAAACCGGCAGCGAAACCAGCCCGACGACTATGATCGTCGGGATTCCGCACTCGGTGGCTTTAGCGCAAGCGAACCGACAGCAAGCCGACTATTTAATTGGCTTGCTGATCTTTACCGCCGCCGCTTTGTTGATTGGGTGGTTCGGCGCAGAATTATTGGTCATCCAACCGGTTGACCATCTGATTACCATCACTGAGCGCTTGGCGGCGGGTGACTTACGCGCACGGACTATTTTGCCCAATAATACCGAAGAACTAGATCGGCTGGCCTTCTCTTTTAACCAACTCGCCGCCTCTTTGGAGCAGCGCGAAGAAGATGTGACTGAATTTACCAATCAGCTTAAGGCCGAAATCGAAGAACGCAAGCAAATGCAGGATGCACTCCACCGCTTTATTCATCGTCTAGCGGAAGAAACCCAAGCCCGTGAAAAAGCACAAGAGGCGGATGAACTCAAGCTGCGGTTTCTGGCGATGATTACCCATGAACTCCGAACCCCGTTGACTTCGATCAAAGGCTTTGCGACTACTTTAATGGCGGACGATGTGGAATGGGATCCTGAGAGTCAGCTCGATTTTATGCAGATCATTGACGAAGAAACTGATCGCCTGCTGGAAATGGTGGAACAACTCCTTGATCTTTCTCAGATTGAAGCCGGAGCGCTGCGTATTCGACGCATCACCTCAACCTTAAATGAAGTGGTGGCGATGTCTCAGGTGCGGTTTAAGCTGCTGACGGAAAATCACGATTTTCAGGTGATTGTGCCAGATCAACTGCCCTTGATGGAAATTGACACGCAGCGCATCATGCAAGTCTTAGTGAATCTGGTGAGCAATGCCGCTAAGTATTCGCCGCCTAGCACTAAGATCGTCCTAAAAGCGAAAGTCAGCGATGACACTTTATTGATTGAAGTGCGCGATCACGGGCATGGAATTTCCGCAGAAGACCGCTCGAAAGTTTTTAAGGCTTTTACCCGCGCCAAAGATAATAAAGCTAAAGGGACGGGGGTGGGCTTGGCGATTTGTAAGGGGATTATCGAGGCACACGGCGGACGCATCTGGATTTTAGAATCCTCATTGGGACAAGGTACGACGATTGCGGTGATGCTGCCGATTAAAGCGCCTTTAGGAATACACGGCTAAAATTCAGTTTCAGCGCCTTTTCACACAAAATTAGCACTTACTTAACCTGAGTTTCGGATAGCATTTTCATTCTATCCCCTCGCCACTTCGTAGAGAGGGGACTTAAAGAACCATTGTGAACCGTTTTTCTCCCCTTCGCCATGCAATGGAGAAGGGGTTGGGGGATGAGGAGATCATAAGTGGGATAAACAGAAAACACGGATTCACTCGTTTTCAGATTCGCCCAGTTCGATGTAGATTTCATGTCGCCCGCCATCACTGCGTAAAATAATATAATCGTTAGGCATAACCTCGCCATCGCAGATGATCTGGCGGACACCTCGGTTAACCCGCTGTGGATTCTGGATATGAATGGCGTAAACGGTTTCACCATGGCGATACGTGAGTTCATAACCTGCCCAATCATCAGGAATACACGGGTCGATTTCTAGCCGATTACCCCGGCGCTTTAAGCCTAAGATGCGCTCGATACCCAAGCGATACATCCAACTCGCCGAGCCTGTGTACCATGTCCAGCCGCCCCGCCCGACATACGGCGCAACACTGTAGACATCAGCCGCGACCACATAGGGGTCAACCTTATACCGCTCGGCTTTTTCCGGCGTGTCGCTGTGCGAGATGGGATTCAATAACTGGAACAAGTCGCCTGCTCGGTTGCCCTGTCCCAATTGAGCAAAAGCCCACACTGTCCAGAGGGCGGCATGGGTATATTGCCCGCCATTCTCGCGGATGCCGGGTGGATAGCTCTTTACATAACCTGGATCGCGGGTTGTCTTATCAAACGGTGGCGTAAACAAAAGCAAAAGTTGATCTTCAGGGCGAACCAGTCGCTCGGCAACAGCAGACATCCCTTTTAAGGCACGATCTGGATCGCCTGCTTCGGAAAGCACTGCCCATGATTGAGCAATCGAGTCGATCTGGCACTCCAGATTTTGTGCGGATCCGAGCGGGATTCCCTTATCGTCATAGGCGCGTCGATACCACTGCCCATCCCAACTTTCGGCCTCCAAGGTGGCTTTAAGCTGATCTGCCTGCGCCTCATACGCCCGTGAGAGTTCACTATCCGCTCTCTGCTGGCAAAGCGGCGCAAAGTGCTTTAACACACTGTATAAAAACCACCCCAACCAGACACTTTCACCGAGTCCCTGAATGCCAACACGGTTCATGCCATCGTTCCAGTCACCCGTTCCCATCAGGGGCAGACCATGAGCGCCTGCCGTCGAGCCGCGTTTGATGGCACGAAGACAATGTTCATACAGCGTGTAGGTCTCAGTTGTGGTTTCATACTGTCCATACCGTTCTTCTTCCCCCGTTTTCAAGAGATCACCGCGAAGAAACGGGATATTTTCATCCAATATGCTTTGATCTCCAGTCGTCTCGATGTAATATGCGACGACGAAGGGCAGCCACAGCAGATCGTCTGAACAGCGTGTCCGCACACCACGACCAGAGGGTGGATGCCACCAATGCAGCACATCCCCTGCTTCAAACTGATGCTGTGCCGCAAGCAAAATATGGTCATGAGCGATTTCAGGCGCAGCCCATACCAGCGCCATCACGTCCTGTAACTGATCGCGGAAACCAAATGCGCCGCTGGACTGGTAGAAGCCGGAGCGTCCCCGGATGCGGCACGAAAGAGTCTGATAGAGTAGCCAGCGATTTAACATCAAATTCATCGACGGATCAGGAGTCTGGACGGTGACTGTGCCTAAAATGCAATCCCAAAATGTTGTGACCGCCTGCCATGCGGATTCTATCTGCTCTGGGTTTTGATAAGCCTGAATAAGCTGTAGGGCATCTTCCCGATTGCTGCCCTCACCTAGAATGAAAAAGACTTCCTCGCTGCCCCCTATCGGTAAATCAACATGAAGCTGAATCACGGCACAGGGATCAAGCCCGGCCTCAACTGTACTTGCGAGTCCAATCCGATTCAGCGCTGCCGGATGGCTAAAATCGCCCATGCGTCCCAGAAACTCAGTCCGATCTGTCGTCAAGCTGTGCGGGGCTTTGTTTGCCGCCAGAAACGCCACTCGCTCGCTAAATTCGCTGTTGTAGCTGTTACGCGCCAGCAGTGCTTTGCTGTCTTGGTCATATTCGGGAACAATGTAAGCCTGCGAAACACTCCGGCTGACCCCAAGCACCCATTCTGCATAGTAGGTAACGGTCACACGGCGGGGGCGGTTCCAAGTATTTTCCAGATGTACTTTGATAATCTTGACTGGCTTATCAATAGCAGCAAAAAGCTGTGTGCGCTGCTTTAATCCCTCACTGTGATGTTCAAAGATTGAATAGCCCGCACCATGCCGCACCAGATAAGGTTCCGCGTCACGCACTGGCAGCGGCATAGGCGACCAGACTTGAGCCGTTTCCTCATCGCGGAGATAGAGTGCCTCGCCGGGCGTATCGCTCACCGGGTCATTGCGCCAAGGAGTCAGTCGATTTTCGCTGCTGTTTTCCGTCCAAGTGTAGCCTGATCCCGACTCTGAAACCAGAAAGCCAAATTGTTCGTTGGCGATCACGTTGACCCAAGGCGCAGGGGTCGATTGTCCCGCTTTGAGATAAATCACATATTCTTTGCCATCCGCGCTGAAGCCACCCCAACTATTATCAAATTGCAGGTCGGTGGGGCGAGGCAAAGGCGGTGTCGCCTCTAACGCCGCTAGATTTGACAACGAGGGTGTAAAAGCAGGAAGCGATACACGCTGGACAGAGATGTGTGGCAGTTGTTCGACGACTGAACCCCGCTGACCGTCGAAAATAACACGCGCCGTTGTTTCGATTAAAACGCGGTCATCCTGCTGCATTTGATCGGCATTCACCACAAAAATACCCCCGCGCCTGTTCAACCATGGACTGCTATTTGACCGGGCAATCAGGCGATAAAGCTGCTCCTGAAGTTCCTGTGAATAGCTGCTGTCCCGAAGATTGAGAATCACCACATCAATGCTTATCTGCTGGTTGCGCCAGTAGGTGTGCGCCCGCAATACTTCCAGCGCAAGGGGAAGCTCCAAAACATCACTGATACGCACAAGCAGAATGGGAAGATCGCCAGAAATCCCGTAAGCCCATAAGCCAGACTGCCCCTTCGTATTGGCGCTGAGAACGTCCGTCGAAGCCCGTAAGCTGGCATGAGGGTAGAGCAGATGGGCGAGTATCTGCTGAATCCGTGCTAACTCTGGGGTATCCAGCTCAAGCTGACGCAGCGCAAGTTCATTTTGCCGTCTGGCAAGCTCAACGGCGCGGTCTAACACAACGTGATTCCTATAACGTTCAGCCAGCGCCAGTGCTTCGGGACGCGAGCGCGTCACTAAGGTTAAATAAGTGATGCTGACCCTGCCATAAGGTTCTAGCTCAACCTCCTGAGCCAGCGCCATGATCGGATCAAGCGTCACGCCGACTGATTGGGAAAGGTCGCCTCCATCATCAAAGATGACCGGGTTCCGAACCGTATGCCCTCTACCCAGAAAATGCAGCCGATTTCCTTCATACGCGCCCGTCACGGGACTCCCCGGACTCGCGATCAGCAAATGCCCCAGATAAACCGGTTCCTCATCGGCACGAGGGCGGCGGTGAAAGAGCAGCATATTGCTTTCGGGCAAATATTCACTTTCGATAAACAGCTTGTTAAAAGCAGGGTGGCGCTCGGACTGAGGCGCAAGCAGCACTTCACCATAACTGGTCAGTCGTAAGCGGCGCGGTTGATCGCCATGATTAATCAGGTTGATCTGACGGATTTCTACGTCATCATCTGCTGCTATCGTCACCTGCATATTGAGGGTGATGTCATAATCGCGGCGCTGGAATTCGGCTTGATGCGGATAAAATGAGACATGCTGATAATCACGCGGCACTGCGGTGGGCTGGTATCCTGCCGACCAGACCGCGCCGCTGGCTTGATCTTGCACATAAATCCACATACCCGAAGCATCGAGCGTCGTATCTGCTTCCCACCGCGTGAGGGATAAACCTTCCCACTGACTGTAGCCGCTGCCAGCATTGGTAATCAACGTGCTAAAACGTCCGTTGGAAAGCGTATGCACCTGTGGCACCGTCGTATTATCCGGCACCTGCCAAGGCGCAATATTAACCTGAACGGGCGGCGTTACCCGTGCAACCTCTTCAACAGGATGCGGGTCTTCGATAGGGACTTGTGTGGGGATTTTCTCCTGTAACAGCAGGGCAAAGCTCTGAACACGCGGATCATTATGAAAGCGCTGAATCATAAGATCATTCAAAAGATAATTCGTCAGCGAAGTCAGAATCATGCCCTGATGGTGCGCCATATAAGAGCGGATAATCGCATGATCTTGGCGCAGCGGCATACGCGACGGGGTATAGTCAATCGCCTCGTAATACCCATACAATCCACGCATGTTGATTGCATCGAGTTCATCCATATTCTGGCTTACGGCTTGCGGACGCAGACGCAGCGCCAGCAGCGACGCATACGGCGTGATGACCAAATCTTCAGCAAGACCGCGCTTAAATCCCAATTCCGGCACACCAAAAGCACGATATTGATACGTCATGCTGTTATCGAAGGCGTAGTACGATGACTCGGAGATTCCCCAAGGGACGTGCTTGGCGTGACCATACGCAATCTGATCGTCCACCGCCGCCCGACAGCTTTGCGCCAGAAACGTCTGCTCGTAACTTTTAAGAAACAGGTTCGGCATCAGGTATTCAAACATCGTCCCGCTCCACGAAAGCAGCGTGAGCGCATTCGCCACCCTTGCGACGGGTCGTCCCAGATACAGCCAATGACTCGGCGGGACCTCGCGCTTAGCGATTGCCAGAAAACTGGCGAGGCGTGCTTCTGAGGCCAGCAAATCGTAATAATTATCATCCAGTCTGTCGGCTGTGACGTTATAGCCAATATGAAACACTTTGCGCTGGGTGTTGAATAAAAAAGTAAAGTCCATCGCCTGAAAACTGTTTTCAGCGCGGATCGCCAATTCCTGATAGCTCACCAGTAACGCAGTAACCTGTAGGTGTGTTGCAGCGATCTGCGCTTTTAATTGATTACACCAGCGTTGTGCTTCTTGCAGGTGTGATGTTGAACCCGCGTTTTCAGGTAAATGCGATTGTAGCCGGCTGAGTGAGGAAGTAATCATGTCGCACACGGCTGGAAGTTCGATTAATCGGGGCGCAGTGGGGATTACTTCTATCAAATCCTGCCATGCAGCGGCAAGCTGCGGATCAACATCGGCCTGAACAAACAGCGCAGGCGGATGGCTGATAGGCAGCAGCCAGGGCAGCAGCAAATCTGTATCGCGCTGCATATTCGTCAGATGATGATGAAAGCGCTCGGAAGTGACGCGCAGCGCATTTAAGGTCTTGGCATTAGGCGTTGCGGCCTCCGAGTCCAGCACAGCGATGATTAAGCTGGAAAGCGTTTCCCACATTTCCTGATTCAACCAAGAGATGAGTGATGCCGATTGATCGGGAGTCTGTTGAATAACTTGGATAGTTTGTCGCAGTGACATCATATAAGTACGTAAATGGGCAATCGGGGCTTCTTGGCTGGTGCTGTAAAGCGCATCAAGGCTTTCTTCCAGCAGCGCGAGGGTATCCAACAAGCCCTGCCAGCGCTGCGGACGAAGTACCAAAGCGTTGGGAAAGGCCAAGCAAGCCTGCTCAATCACAATCAGGCAGCCCGCCAGATTTCCGCTGTCTACTGTCGAGACATAACGCGGTGGAAGCGATGCGAGAGTCTGCGTGTCGTACCAGTTGAGGAGATGGCCTCGATAATGTTCGAGTTGATCGAGTGTATCGAAAGTCGCCTGCAATCGCGTGGCGAAATCAAGATGTCCGGTATAGCCCAAATCATACGCCGCCAGAGTCGAGGTCAGCAGCAAGCCAATATTGGTCGGTGAGGTGCGATGAGCCGTGAGTTGCGGTGTCTCTTGAAAATGATCCGGCGGCAGCCAGTGATCTTTCGGGCCAACCGTTTGCTCAAAAAAGAGCCATGTTTGCCTAGCAAGGTGACGTAAAGCGATCTTTTCATCGGCTGACAGTTCGGGTTCGATGTGCGTATTCGACTGGCTGATCCAGTACGCAAGCTGCGGCGATATAAACCACAACACCAGAATCGGTAAAGCGAAAGGTAGCGCGGCGGAGTTCATGAGCGCAATCAGAAAAAAAAGCACCCCTGACAGAGATGGAACCAGAATCATCTCACGCCAAATGGATTCTGACCCCTTGTCTGACCTAAAAAAATGGGCAGTTTGCGCCGCCGTCGTCCATTGCAACATGCGTGTGCGGGTGATGAACAGCCGTACCAGCGTCGTCGAGATAGCGTTGAGGGTCAAGAGTGCTTCGTAAGGCATAAAAATCAGCGCAAAGCCCCAGCGCAGTAGGTCAAGGTAGCGTGACCTTAGTGCAGCGCTGATGGATTCCGTCGAGGGGCGGCGGCTTAAACCCGTAACCAGCGAGGTTAAAAACGGAAAACCCGTCATTGCCAGCGCCATCAACGTCCAGAACAGCGGCGAACCAATCAGCCCCAGCCATGCCGTTATCATCAGCACGAGCAGGGCGGGCGTAACCAGACTGCGCCGCAAGTTATCAAAAATTTTCCAGCGATCAAGGACAGAAAACGTATTCGGCAGAGTTACCCCGGCCTGATCTGTCGGGATGCGCGGAAGCAGCCAGGGCAGTAACTGCCAGTCCCCACGTATCCAGCGGTGCAAACGGCGTGTATATGCCACATAACGCGCAGGGAACTCCTCAAGCAGCGTAATATCGCTTACGAGAGCGACACGAGCATGAATACCTTCAAATAAATCGTGGCTCAGGAGTGCGTTTTCAGGAATGCGGTTTGCCAGACACAGCTCAAGGACATCGACATCATAAATCCCTTTGCCGACATAGCTGCCTTCACCAAACAAATCCTGATAAACATCGGAAACGGCATGAGTGTATAAATCTAAGCCCACATCGCCCGCGAAGATTCGGGTAAAACGGGTTTGGTTGGCGCTCGTGGGTTTAATCTCAACACGCGGTTGTAGAATGGAATAGCCAGAAACTACCTTACCGCTGGTGGGATCATACACCGCCCGATTGAGCGGATGCGCGAGGGTGGCAACCAGCCGTCGTGCGCCGCCTTCGGGCAAAATCGTATCCGCATCAAGGGTGATGACATATTTGATCTGTGGCAAGACCCTTAAATCCCCCTCCTGCACAGTGTAAGAGGTCGCTTTACTTACGCGAAGCAAATGGTTGAACTCCACCAGCTTGCCGCGCTTGCGTTCCCATCCCATCCAGGTATTCTGGGCGGGGTTCCACTGACGTTCACGATGAAACAGATAAAACGGAGGTGCGCCCAACCGATACTTAGCGTTTAACGCCACAATTCCGTCTTGAGCGCGAGCGATCAATTTTTCATCATTTGGCATTTGCTGCGTCGGTGCGTCGGCATAATCTGTGAGTAATGCAAAGTACAGTGCAGAGTCGGCATTACGCAAAAAATGGAGTTCCAACTGTTGCAGTAATGAATCAATTTCGGCAGCATCGTTCAGCAGCGTGGGAATAACCACCATCGTCTGGTATGCGGTGGGAATACCCTCTTGGAAATCTAACCGGGGTAAAAGACGTGGCGCGACGTTGGTGGTAGCTACACGATTGATGAAGCTGTTTGCAACGGCTGAAGCGGGCAAAAAAGTAAGTAAAATAACCCCAATAATTTGTAGGATGTTTTCACCAGAGGTCACAGCAAAAACAGCGAATAGCAGGGTGAGTAAAACTGTCAGCAGTCCCATACTGACCAAATAAGCAGAGGTAGGATACGCCAGCAGCCAGCGGCGCAGGGCGAGCCACCCGGATGGATGATAGTGAAACTTATCTTCCAGCGTGCGATAGCCCGCGCCTGCCAGATAATAGCCAATATGACTCTGCTGCGTGGCTGGGTCGGCTGCCTCGCTAAACGCGATGGCCTGTTCCGTAACCTTTTCTTCAGCCTGTTTTGTCAGGCGGGCAAGCCTTTCGATCACGTCCCGATAGCTGTTGCGCGTATCAAAATCCATCGCCCCATACACATGTGCAGGATCACGCCGCAGGATTTGATCGACAAGGCTGACACGTTCAAAAAAGACTTTCCAGTCCTGAACAGCCAGCATCCGTAAACTCGTAATACAGAATCGGGCGGTACTATCGTCAGGCGCTGCCGCCGGATGGGGTGATGTATCAGGTGTGTCAGCAGAGGGGATGAGCGTATTTGCCAGAGCGCTCAGAATCCCTAAGCGCAGCATTGTAGGAAACGCCCACAACTCGCCCATCGTTAAAGGCACATCAGACTGGAACACTTGCAGAAAGTGAACAATCTGTTCAAGATCAGGTTGGTAGCCAAAGTAATCAATAAGTTCGCAGGCTAAGGCGTAATTTCGCGGAATGTTCATCCACGCCGAATTTTTAAGTTTGGGCAGTTCTTTATAGTAGCCCAACGGCAGGTCTTCGCGAGCCTGCCGTATCGCCTTCTGTACGATGAAAAAATTATCGAGCAGCCACTCGCCTGCATAAGAAAGGGGCAGATCCGTTTGAACCATACTGCCGAACTGTTGGTACGCATCGGTAATCAGTTTTTCGTGTTCCAGCAGGCGCTCCAGCAGCAGCGGCTTGCCCGTTGAGGATTCCGCTAGGTGATATTGTTCCGCCAGACGATGCGCCAGCACTTCCATCGGGTCTGCGCTTAAGATTGCTTCCGCTGGGCTGCTTATCTCCGCCACATCAATAATAGGTGGCAAAACGGGGTTATCTGTCATAGGTTAATCTTAAGGGCTGTCTAGTTTCTATGCCTAAACGCGCCGTTTCAGGCGATTCCACCTGCAAATCCTGAACAATCAATAAGGGTGTTGTGCCATTGGTGATAAAGCGATTGGTGATACTCCCGTAAGGCCATCTTGCCTCGCCGGAGTAGCCATGAGCGCTTAACACCATAAGATCAATCTGCTCCTGTTCGCTCACAGTCTGGAGCGTCGCAGCCACATTATCGCTGACCAACAGGCGCGTTTTCGGGTGGACGGGTAAGTGATCGTGCATTTGTTCCAGATATTTGTTCCCTTCCTCCTGATTGCGCTCGATAAAGCGATTGAGCAGGTCGGTATCTTCCTGATTCAGCGGCATGTGACGTGCCATTTCTGGCTTACTGACCACATGAACCAGCAGAAGTTCAGAATGATAGGCCTCGGCGAGAGCCGCCGCCATGATGAGCGCGGAGCCTGCTCGCTGCGACCCATCCAGAGGAACCAAGAGTCTTTGGTAACGGAGATCGTCCGCAAAAACCGTATCAGGCTGGCACGTCCGAATAATCAGCGTTGAAGTCCGTACACGCTGAAGAATTTTCTGGACAATACTACTCACCCCGTCGCCATCAACGGTTGTTTCGCCATAGCCACTCAAGATCAGCAAGTCCGTTTGGGTGGAAGCTGCCAATTCGATGATTTTTTCAGCGGCATTTCCTTCGAGCAGGTTGATCTCGACAGAGAGCTGATAAGCTTCTAAGCGGGTCTGTATGGTGCTTAAATACAGAGTCGCGGCTGATCGTTTAAGATACCAGTCCAGCGGATCCTGTTTGGGCAGAGCGTGATTTAAGACATGCACCAGTGTGATTTGAGCGTTAAATGCTTTGGCAATAGCAATCACATGAGGCAGTACACATTCTGCAAGAGAGGAGCCATCCAACGGAACAAGGATGTGATCTAACATAATTTCCTCCTGAGAAAACGTTCTTGGCTTACGCCGTGGAAGCCAAAAATAACTGGGAAAGATTCAAGATCGTTATTTACGGTTGAACAGGGGTGGAAGAGGTCTGCGAGTGGAGAAACAAGGTTTTGGCCTGCTTCATCTTGCGATTGTCCACAAGCCAGGCGAGAAATGATGGCTGTTCTGGGCTAAATGCTTGCGTACTTTGTGCGTAGAGTCGCTATCGCTTTGAAGGAGGCTTCGAGGTCAGAGATGGGGCTTCCAAAGCAGTCTAAGATGGTTTCAAGTTGGGTGGAAGAAAGCCATCGCAATACGGGACAAAACGCTATTCGTCATCATCGTACATGCGGATAAGCAGATAGAGAAATTATCCTTAACGGCAGCTTAAAATATTGAATGGCATTTCTCTCTACACCCTGTGTAGATTTTATTTCTTGGCTGGGGTATTGGTCTTTTTCGGTGTCATCACCGGCTTAATCAAGGTCGAAACAGTTGTTTCTTTCTGTACTGGTTCTTTGACCTTTTTCTTCTTCTTATCTTTGCCTTTATCGCCCATGATTATAGATTCCTTATCTGAATGTCGAAAGTTTCGTTAAGGTTTGTCTGGGGGCGGGGTTTGATGGACGAGCGCTACCTGAATCTTGTTTAAGACAATAACATTGATTCGACAGGTATCACCAAACCGACAGTGACATACTCCCCATGCCTGAAGGCAGGGGCTTCTGCCGTGAACGCCGGATGCCGTGCTTTTCGCAGGGACTTCCACCGACTGAGACAGTATGAGATGATGCCCCATCTCAAAAC
>DAOTTO010000527.1:0-3731 GCA_034437895.1 Anaerolineae bacterium
ACGCTGAACTGCCAGAATGCAGGGGCATGTTCCGGTGTCGTCACCTTGCCAGCAGCGATTGCCTCCGGCAGCACCTATTATCTGGCGGTGCAGTCGGCGGGACCGGGCGGCTACAGCGTCGGCGGCCCTGTCGGCAATGGCTTCCAAGTTTCAGGTGAATTGACCGCGCCATAAGTTAAATTCCAATAAAATTTTGTCAGGACGAGGCGACTTGTCCCGACAAAAAATCTCCGCTTCTCGCCTCAGCATCACTGATTTCCCGACAGCGCACCCCTTACACGTATGTCGAAACGAGTTGTCGGCTTATATCAACGCTTGGACTTCTGCTTCATGCGAACATAAATGACGGCATTACCACTGGTGGTCTTTGCCTTACGCACTTCAATAAAGTCCGTATAAACCTGAACCAATTGCGAAAGCTGTTTGTGACCGTAGGTGCGTGGATCGAAGCCAGGGTCAAGCTGTCGTAGAAAACTGCCCAGTGCCCCCAGATGTGCCCAACCATCATCTTGCACTGCCAGCTCAAATGCTGTTCGGAATAAGCCTTCTAAACGAATAGGATCAGCGGCATTCTCATTGTCTGGTTCTTGAACCCGTTCTACATCTGGGGTTGGCATCACTTCGGTGGTATCGGGAACTGCCACCATCCCCAGGTTTTCAGTGTAAACGAAAACATCGCAGGCATTGACAAATGCACGCGGTGTTAGCGTTCGCCCAATGCCAAGCACAAACAGGTTTTTCTCGCGGATGCGTGTCGCCAAGCGGGTGTAATCGCTATCACTGGAGGCCACACAGAAACCATCTACACCGGCAGTGTATAGGATATCCATCGCATCAATAATTAATGCGCTGTCCGTGGCATTTTTGCCCTGTGTATAGCGGAACTGCTGCACTGGCTGGAAGGCATAGGTGTGGAGTGCCTGTTTCCAGCTTTTCATCTCTGACTCCGTCCAATCGCCATAAACACGGCGAATTGTCGCAGTGCCATACTTACTTACCTCGGCTAACATTTGCGGTAAGAGGGATGCTTGCGCGTTGTCTCCATCAATCAGAAGTGCAAGTCGCCGATTCGTTTCCATGTCGTTATCCTTGCTAAGAGGTTGTAATGATATGCTAACACCAATTGCGAATATCGATCACGCCAAACTGCTTAAATTCGGTATAGTCAGGCTATCTAGCGTGAAACCACGCCGAAATTGTAACGTGCGCCCATAAAAGAGAGGCACTCCCGACGGATGCACACATCGGTCACTCCCTACTATTCCCTTGATTTTAGACACTCCCCGATGAAAAAGTGAGTTGCATTTCCTCATACCTTTCATACTCATCTAAAACTTATGTTACACTAAGGACATCCATAAAATTAAAAGGGGTTTCCTCATGCGACAACGACTCGCCAAATTTGCTCGCCTTCTTTTTTCCGTTAGTTTACTTTTTTTACTGGTCGCCCTCATCCAGCCGCAGCCTATTTTGAGCGCCGTATCAAGCGCGGCGCTGACTGAAAAATCGGGCGGCCTACAGCTTGATCCTACAACGGATATTCCCGGTGGGATGTTTGAAGATACAACTATCGTGATGGACTACAACACGCCATCTTCACTTTATCAGGTCATCACCTACCCCGGTGCGCTGACGATGAGTGTGCATTTAAACGGGCTGAACCTTGCCCCCGGCGACACACTGACCGTCTCTAATCTCGATGGTTCACAAGTTTATACTTATCCTAATCCACTACAAGTCGTCAAATACCCCGGCGATGATGGCGTGACTAGCTTTTTTACGGTGCCCATTTTTGGCGATACGGTGGTCGTAAACATTAACGCCACTATTGGCACAGCAGGCGCTTACGGCGTGACGATTGATCGTTATATTCGCGGCGTGAATCCTTGGGGCGATGTCGTGTCGCTCGGCACTTCCGGCTCGTGTAATGTCGATGTGATCTGTCCGCAGGGCAATCCTTGGAGTAATCAGATCCGCTCGGTGGTAGGGTATTCTACGGGGGGAGCGCCCTTCTGTACGGGAGCTATCGTCAACAATACGGCACTCGATGGCAAGCCCTATCTGTTGACCGCCGATCACTGCGACATTAATGCTGGGCAAGCGCCGTCTCTCGTGGTTTACTTTAATTATCAAAATTCGTTATGCCGCCAAGTGGATACCGCCGCCAATGGTCAGGATGGCAATGGGGAACTCAATCAAGCGATGACGGGCGCAACGCTTCGGGCGGAATATGCCGACAGCGATATGACCCTGCTCGAAATGAACGATCCGATTCCCACTGCCTATAATGTCTACTATCTGGGTTGGGATCGCTCTGGCGTGAATGCCACCAGCGCCATTGCTATTCATCATCCCAACGGTGGCGAAAAACGCATCTCGTTTGAAAATCAGGCGACGTCCGTCACCAGTTATTACGGGACGACTGTTCCCGGCGCTGGTACCCATGTTCGTATCACCGATTGGGACTTAGGCACAACCGAACCCGGCAGTTCTGGGTCGCCTTTGCTCAATCAAGATGGGCGCGTCATCGGGCAGCTTCATGGGGGTGGTGCGGCCTGCGGCAATAACTCAAGCGATTGGTATGGACGCTTGTTCACCTCATGGACGGGCGGCGGCACCAATGCTTCTCGCCTCTCGAATTGGCTCGATCCGGCAGGGAGTGGGGCCACGTTCTTGAATGGAATCAATCCCTCAGATATCCCACCTGTTTTAAGCGCACCGACTGGGACGATCAATACAGCTTACGGTAATCCCAATTATGTCTGGAACGATAACGGCGCGGATACTTATGAGTTCTATCTCGATAACAGTATCAACGACGGCACAGCGCAGTATTATGTCGCCGGACTGACCGACGATACCTACTGCAACGGCACAACTTGCACCTTTGAACCCGTCGCACTCAATCAGGCGGCGCGATTGGTCAACGGTAGCTATGTGGTTTATCTACGCGGGACAACAGGCGGTATTGTCGGTTCCGTCGCGGGGCCATTCGCATTTGCCTTGAATGTGCCTGCGCCTGCGCCGGTGACATTTGGCTCGACCACAGGCACCAATACCTTGCGCCCGACCTTTAACTGGACGCTTTCTGGCGATGCGACCTACGGCATCCAATTCCGGCTTTTCCTCATCAAGAAAGCCTTGTTCGATGCTGACAATTACACGCCTACCGTTGATCTGTGGTTCAGTCGGGCACAGCTTTGTGGAAGCGCCGTTGGCACATCATGCAGCATCATCTCTGGCCTCGACCTTGAAGACAACACCAATTATTACCTCTACATCCAGAGTTACGGTGCCGGTGGCTACAGCGTCGGTGGCGCACAATATGACAATGGCTGGGCAGGTGTTGAATTCCGTGTCGATACCGTCCCTGATCCGGCGATCCCGACCATCCAAAGCGTGACTCTCAATCAAGGTCGCCCCTCCATCATCTTCACAACCGATGCTAACGCCACACGGCATAATGTCGTGGTCTACAACTGGACGACCAATCAATGGGTCTATAACGACATGCACGAAAAAGTCAATGACGGCCTGACGTGCAGCGCCGGGACGTGTACCCTGCTGACGGATGCGATGAATTTCGCTAACGGCAATTATTCGGTGTGGGTGAACGCGGAAGGTGCAGGCGGCGCGAGCAGCGGCGGAATGTTCGGTAACGGCTACGGCGGCCCAAGTCTTCCCGCCAACACAGGCGAAGCAGGCGATTTTGTGCTGAATTTCCTCACGCC
>DAOTTO010000528.1:0-20966 GCA_034437895.1 Anaerolineae bacterium
TTTTGAGATGGGGCATCATCTCATACTGTCTCAGTCGGTGGAAGTCCCTGCGAAAAGCACGGCATCCGGCGTTCACGGCAGAAGCCCCTGCCTTCAGGCATGGGGAGTATGTCACAGGAAGGAAAAAGCGTCAGCGACCCCACAGCTAAAGCTAGGGGCTAGTAGCAATGCAAGTCTGGCGCTGACCAGACTCAGCCAGAGGGAGCAATCCCTATCGGGCTACGTTAGTGGCAAGCGTTCAACGACCTACCTTGGGGTGACGTTCCAGCCCCAAGCTCTAGAACCTCCCTGTTAAACAGGCCTACGGGGTAGGAAGCCAGTGCAGGACAGAGGAAAGTACCGACCACTAACCTTGTCGAGGAAGACGTTGCCCGCGCAAGCGGAGTAGGCTTTGAGGGAGCGCCAGCAGGTAACTGCAAATCTCCCCTTCCCTTCGGGGATTATCGTCTAATGGTGTTGAAAGGAGACAGCGCTTACCGCGAACCTTTGGTTCGACCCCTTGCCTGAAGGCAGGGGTATCTCGCGCTAATTTCGATGAAAAATCTGTGGCAAAGTGTGTTATTTTTGAGTGCGATTAGCCTGTTAGTAGTTGGCTATGCAGGGACTTCTAGTGCATCTGATAATGCGTCAGCTAATGTCGTCAGTGAACAGCAGCCTAGCAATGTTGCTCAAACTATCGTCACGCAAGGCGATTTGACGGGTACACCAACGGAATTATGTGATTCTGTTACGCCTGGCAGCGACCCCAGCACCCGCACTTATGACGAGGTAGAGCAAGTTTTAGCCCCATCCCTTGATTATCAAGCGATTTTCTGTACAGAAGTGGGGCCGATTTATGTTGATCTGTTTGAGGATTATACCCCTATAACGATCAACAATTTTGTATTTCTTGCCGAGCGTGGCTACTACAACAACATCACTTTTCACCGCGTTATTCAAGACTTCATGGTACAAGGTGGCGACCCAACCGCAAGCGGCTCAGGCGGGCCTGGGTATCAATTTGAGGATGAATTTGTAGGGTTTTTGCACTTTGATGTGCCTAACTTGCTGGCAATGGCAAATGCCGGTCCTGGTACGAATGGCAGTCAATTTTTTATCACGACGGTTGAAACACCCCACCTAGATTATCTACACACCATTTTTGGTCAAGTTCTCGAAGGCCAAGAAAATGTTGCCAATATCCGCCTGCGTGATCCTCAAACAGACAGCGCACCCGGAACAGCCTTAGAAACAGTGCTTATCATCACGAATCCTGAAGCTGTAGATTCTGATTATACAGCCCCTGAACTTGCCACCCAAGAACAAATCACCGAAGCCATCGCCAATGTGCCAGAAATCCCCGGCATCGCATTGGATGTAGAAAGAACAGGCCTAATTGAGCGAGAAGCCCTCATCGCTTCGTTCCCTGAAGATGAAAGCGAAGCACTAACCACTTTTCTTGACGCGCATAATTACGCATACAGCGCTCGCATCACGCATACGAATGCGTCCTGCGATCTGCAGAATGTCCCATTGATGGGCATGAATTACACGCTGCATACCTTCGCAACAAAAGAGGATGCCGCTACAGCGCTCAATGATGACTTTGTTGCTGCGTTTGTGACCAACGGAGGAGAATATGAATCGATTGAAGGCGAAGAACTGCCAAATCCGATTTATACCCAGTCCATAACCGCTTGCGACACAGACGCACTTGAAGCCCGCACCTATTGGCAACGTGGGCGGTTCATTGCAGTCGCAACTGTTACGATTCCGACAAACAGCGACGGGACACCAGAACAGTGGTTGGGGCAAGTGGTGGGGCGGCAGGTTTACGAGAATTTACTATCCAGCATTCTTCGCCCTGAAATTGGGCATTAAGTAAGTATGGCGCGTTTTCGTGATACATGGGTGTTGATTTGGAAGTGGCTCATGCGGCGCACACCCGGCGTTGTGTTCTTGCGCCTGTTTGACCAGATCACACGCATGATTACGGGAGCGCCGCTCGTCCAATATAGCAAGATCACACAACAGCTTTATGTTGGGGGGCAGCATAGGTTACACGGCCTGCCCCTCATGAAAATTTATGGCATTACCTCGATTGTGAATCTGCGGCGGGAATATGATGACCAAAAAGCAGGCATCGCCTTAGATCATTATTTGTATTTACCGACAACCGATAATTATGCTCCCTCGCTTGAAGACTTGCAGAAGGGTGTCCTATTTATTGGTAGTGAAATCGCGCAAGGCCGAACTGTTTACATCCATTGTGGGGTCGGCATTGGACGCGCACCCACAATGGCGGCTGCCTATCTCATCAGTACGGGTTTGACTCCATCAGAGGCATGGCGCACGATACGCGAAGTACGCCCTTTTATTTGGCCTTTGCCGGGTCAAGTGGTGCAGGTTAGTCGATACGCAGAGCAAATTGAATCAGTCAGCAATTAGTAATGTCCCTGATTCGACCTCACCGAGTAATATTGGCAGCAGTAAATTCGGCTGAGTGCCGTCAATAATGCGGATTTTAAGGCCGGGAATAACTTCCACGAGAGCAAGCATGTCACGCACTTTTGTCAGCATACCGCCCGTCACATCGACCCCCGCCGAGCCTGTGAGCGCCGATTGAAAATTCATCAGCGTTTTTGGTGTGATACGTGGGATCACGAGGCCGCGTTCATCATAAACACCTTCGACTTCGCCAAATAGCACAATTTGCTTCACGGGAAGATGCCGCGCCAAATAATCGAAAACCATTTCAGTTGAGATAATCGTTCCACCGCGCACGTCATCAAGCGCGACATCGCCATAAACCAGCGGCGTTAGCCCTTTTTCAAGCGCTGTTTTGATCGGAAAAACGTCTATAGACTGCAATTTCCCATCTTGGCAGCGCGCAGAAGCAGACGGTTGAATCCGCCAAACGGGAACACGGGCTTTTTGTAATTCCTGCGCTACCAAATAATTAAGTTCGGCGGCCACGGTTGCTACTTCCGCGAAGCCACGCCATTGTTCGGGTGAGTGGACACCTTGCGTTGTACCATAATGGTTGGCGGCAAAATGCCCAAATGACCCGCTGCCATGCCCAATCAAAAGGCGTAATTCTGGATTTTTAACCAGCGCCGTTTGGATTTCTTGCGCTAACCGTGCCATTATCTCAGCACGAAAACTCGCCTCAATTCGCTTATCCGTTATCAGTGAACCCCCTAATTTGACAAAACTCAGCATCTTATTCACCTAATGTTGTAATAAAAGCGCGTTTTGCGCCTGCGTTCAATAAGGCCTGTCTGACGTTTTCAGCCGTATCAGCTTGCACCAAAGCAATCATATTCCCGCCGCGCCCACCACCGGAAAGTTTCGCGCCGAGTGCGCCACCTGCGATGGCTGCTTCAATCAAATTTTCAATCTCCGGCGAAGAAACGGTCAACGTCCTTAATAAGGCATGATTTTGCAGCATGAGATGACCCAACGGCTCAATGTGTCCCGATTCAATAGCGATACGAGCGCGATTCACCAGACCCCCAATGGAAGCTAGAATCGGCTGAATACGGTTTGGTTCTGCTTTATGTAAGCGCCCGACATCACTTACCGCGATTTTTGTTGAAGCAGATATGCCTGTATCACCAACTACGAACATAATTGGCTTGGGAATAGAAAGTAATTCCAGCGGATGGTTTCTTACATAATAGACAGGCTTCTCATAGACGATAACCGTATTGTCAATCCCGCTTGGTATGCCATGATAGATTTTCTCGACCTCGAATACGATTTGATTGAGCTTTTCATCGGGCAGTGATTGATTAATCGCTTCTGCGATGGCGCGTGCCAATGCGGTTGTAACAGCCGCGCCACTGCCTAGGCCGCTGGCAACCGGAATTTGTGAATCGATACTGATTTCGACCTGTGGCGGCAGGGCATCAAAATAATCTAAGACCAACCGAGCTGTCGTCGCGAAAGCGCTGTTCACATCTTCCAAGTGAATATCAATCGGGAGTGACTCATTCTCGCCTGTAGTAATCAAGCGCATCTGCTGTTGATCTTTGAGCTTGCGAATTGTAGCCGTCACGCGGAGATTAGAAAGAGGCGCGGCAATCGCTGGTTGCCCATAGACAACAGCGTGTTCACCGAACAAAATGAATTTAGCAGGCGCACTGGTCATAGCATTTTGGGTAAGATATAGAGAATGCCGATAAACGTGATTGCGAATAAAGCAAGCGCAATCTGTAAGGGACGATCTTGCAACAGCACTTCGTCGGGAGCGCTGCCTTCTCCTTGAACATGGATTAAATATAAATAACGAAACAGCCCGTACATGACAAAAGGTACGGTGAGCAGCGCCGTATTGGTATCTGCAAGCAAAGGCGATGGCGCTTCGACAGTATAGAGAATATAGGTAATAAGTGTGCTGGTCGTCACAACTCGCAGCATCTCATCAATCAAGGGCAAATTATAATCTTTGAAAATCGGACGCACATCTACCGCCTTGTCACCTAATGTGACCAATTCCTGCCGCCGCTTGCCGATGATGAGGAATAAGGCCAACAATCCAGCGCAGGCATATAACCAAGGCGAGAAGCGATCAACTGGAACAACCACAACACCAGCGGCCACGCGCATCACAAACCCGGCTGTGACGGTCATCACATCAATAATGACGATATGTTTTAGCCAGAGTGAATACATGATTTGCATAATCAGATAGGCCAGTAAAATAAAAGCCAAAGGTCGGCTCAACAAAAGCGCCGCAGCAAGGGCGATAAGCGGAATAATCACAGCCGCAATCCGCGCCATTGGAATAGGCAGTTGCCCGGAAGGGATGGGGCGATTTTTTTTGCGCGGATGACGGCGGTCACTTTCTATATCGGCTAGGTCATTGATGATATAGACCGAGCCGGAAATCATTGAGAGCAAAACAAAACTCAGAAAAACACGAAACAGCGGCTCAACCTCGAACAATTTGCCATCGAAGATGATGCCAGGGAACACAAAGAGAAGGTTTTTCGTCCATTGTTTTGGGCGCATTGTCCGCAACAGACCTAAAAATGCTCGCAAGCTCAACTCCATAGCCTAGTAGTCGTGCAAAGGCGCAATTATAGTGTGTGGGCTTAGGACTGGACAATCCCCGCGAGTCGCCCTTGAAAGCTGCACTGTAAAACTGTAATGTTCAATTCCTATCAGGAGTGCTTTGTCAGCGACCCCATAGCTAAAGCTAGGGGCTAGTAGAAGTACAAGTCCGGCGCTGACCAGACTCAGCCAGAGGGAGCAATCGTTATCGGGCTATGTTAGTGGCAAGAGTTCAACGACCTATCTTGGGGTGACGTTCCAGCCCCAAGCTCTAGAACCTCCCTGTTAAACAGGCCTACGGGGTACGAAGCCAGTGCAGGACAGAGGAAAATACCGACCACTAACCTTGTCGAGGAAGACGTTGCCCGCGCAAGCGGAGAAGGCTTTGAGGGAGCGCCAGCAGGTAACTGCAAATTTCCCTTTCCCTTCGGGGATTATCGTCCAATGGTGTTGAAAGGAGACAGCGCTTACCGCGAACCTTTGGTTCGACCCCTTGCCTGAAGTCAGGGGTATCTCGCGCTAATTTCGATGAAAACTGTGACTGCCCGTGCTTTTTCTAATATCGCTTTCATCAAATACTGGGGCAACACCGACGATCAACTACGATTGCCCGTTAATTCCTCGCTCAGCATGAATCTTGATGGCATATATACCGAGACTTCCGTAAGATGGGATGAGGCTTTAGCGTCTGATGAATTAACCCTCAATAATGAACAAGCATCAGGTGCATCTTTAAACCGCGTTGTCGCCCATCTAGACAGTATTCGCCAAAGAGCAAATATTCAGACCTATGCCCAAGTTCTTTCTAGTAATAACTTTCCTACAGGTGCGGGTATCGCATCTTCTGCTTCCGCTTTCGCCGCCCTAACTTTAGCCGCCACACAAGCTGCCGGATTAGATTTGAATAAGCACGAATTAAGTACACTCGCACGTATCGGATCTGGTTCAGCCTCACGCTCGATTCCGGCTGGATTTGTGGAATGGCATAAAGGGGAAAGCCATGACGAGTCTTATGCAGAGAGTATCGCCGCGCCGGATTATTGGGATTTAGTCGATGTGATTGCGATTGTGAACAGTGGTCATAAAGCGGTAGGGTCGCGGGAAGGGCATCACTCTGCGAATACCAGTGATTTGCAGGGAGCGCGGGTAGCAGGGGCAGCACAAAGGCTAGAGATTTGCAAAAAAGCCCTTTTGGAGCGTGATTTCGCCACTTTTGCTGAAGTTGTTGAACATGATAGCAACCTTATGCACGCCGTCATGATGACAAGCCGCCCACCGCTTTTTTATTGGCTTCCGCCCACACTTGCTATCATGGAGCAGGTACGGCTGTGGCGCGAAGTAGGGCTTCATGTGTGTTATACACTTGATGCTGGACCAAATGTGCATTGTCTGTGTTTGGCTCAAGATGCTGATGAAGTTAAGGCGGGATTAGCCAAACTGACGGGCGTTGAGCAAGTTCGCAGCGCGATACCAGGTGGTGCAGCTCATGTGATTAGTGTTAGCGAGGGCTAAAATCTCACCAAACACTGTTTTTCACTCCTTTACATTAGATTTATAATCCACGTAGTGTAGGTGTGTCGCTTACGCTTTCAGTTGGGTAGTAAGGCAAACTTTAATGCTGGATTTTCTCGTAGGTAACAACTTTCTTTCAAGCATCATCGCATTCGTGATTGTGCTTATTCCGGCGGTCATCATCCATGAATTGGGACATCTTTTTGCTGCGAAGGCTGTTGGCATTACTGTCCTAGAATTCGGGATTGGCTTTCCACCGCGTATCATCAAACTTTTCACTTGGGGTGAAACAGAATTTACCCTGAATTGGATACAACTCGGTGGGTTTGTCCGCCCATTGGGTGAAGATATGATCCGTCCACTCAGCGAGGCGGAAGTTGAGCGTGACCGCCAACAAGCGATTTCTGATGCCGCCAAACGCGATAAGCGTGAAGAAACACACCTATCTGAACGCGAAGAATTGCAAGCGCGTGGCATCTACAAAACCAAATCGGTGAATGAGGTCAATCCCTATCAACGGATTTTGTTTATGGGCGCGGGGGCGCTGGCGAATTTCGGGTCTGCCTTCCTCATTTTTGTCGTTATTGGGTTAATTGGAGTGCCGACATTCGCAGGCAGTCGTGTTTTCTTCGCCGATATACCAGGAGATTCGGTTTTTGCCGAGGTTGGTCTACAAGATGGTGACTTTATCGAGAAGCTAAATGGTGGATACTTTGCCACCAGTCGCGAGTTCTTTGTCCGGCTGAATGAATTAGCAGGCCAAGAAGTCACGATTTCTGGACAACGGGTTCCTGAAGATGAGGGTGAAAGTCAACCACTTGAATTTACCTTTACGCCTACAGCCGAGCAAATCACCGCTTTCGCTGAGGCGCAGAGCTACGTCTTGATAACGGAAGTTAATAACGGAACACCTGCCTCCGAAGCCGGTCTACTCCCTGATGATCTCGTTGCGGCCTTTAATGGCGATCCAATTACGGGTGATCTTGATCCATCGCTGACCCTTCAGCAGCTTGCTGTCGAGTATGCCGGACAGGAAATCACTTTAACCGTCCTGCGCGGTGGCGAAACGCTCGAATTTCAATTGACCCCGCGTGTTAATCCGCCGCCAGATAGTGGAAGGATTGGCATTGGCATTCGATCATTGCTTACCGACCCCAACAGCACTTTTGCGTATGGTGAAGGCGGTATTCAGCAAACTTATGAACCCCAGCCTGTGGGCAGCGCGATTCAATTTGCTGGAGACCGTTTAAGCTCAGTATTGACACAAATTGCACAATTCCCGTCGCGGTTGCTGCGGGGTGATACGCAACCGGAGGAAAGGCGCGTCGTGAGTGTGGTCGGCGTAAGCCAATGGGGTGGGCAGATTTTGCAAGAAAGCATCAAGGAAAACCAGCCTATCGTCATTTTGGATTACATCGCCCTAATTAGTATCGCGCTTGGGATCACCAACTTACTCCCCATTCCGGCGCTGGATGGCGGACGAATTATGTTCGTGCTGCTGGAAATTATCCGAGGGCGGCCTATTTCGCCAGAACGCGAAGGCTTGGTACATCTTGTAGGTTTAATCTTCTTGCTGTCGATTGGTGTATTTTTTATCATCAACGACATTCTCAATCCGATCACGAATTTATTGCCATAGGAGACAAAAGGCATTGGAAACGACAGCGTTCGATATTCAAAACAAGCCCGACTTCGCAACCACCATCGCTGCACTGCAATTGCAAGACAGCAGTACACCAGCCAGCGTCGTATTTTATGGGCTTTCGGGCTTAACAACAGAAGAAATAGAAAATCTTCGCCCTGTTTGGGAGAAGTTGTCGCCTGCATTGCGGCGCAAAATCCTGCACGAGATGGTTGAACTCACGGAAACTAACGTAGAACTTAATTATCACGCGATTGGTCATCTCAGTTTGGGCGATACCGACCCGCACGTGCGCGAAGCAGCGATTGAGGTTCTTTGGGAGGACGAATCGCTAGAATTGCTCTCGCGTTTAAATGATCTTGCGCTGCATGATGATAACCGTGAAGTCCGAGCAACCGCCGCCAGCGCATTCGGGCGGTTTGTTTTCCTCGTAGAAATGGGCGATTTACCCGATGGTGAAGCGGGCTATGCTTTACAAACGGCGACAAGTATCTACCGTAACGCTAAGGAGGATATTTCCGTCCGGCGGCGCGCCCTAGAAGCGATGGGCAATACCAGCGCCGAAATTGTCGCAAAAGCGATCAAAAGCGCTTACCGCAGCACAGAGCGCGAGATGCAAATCAGTGCCGTCTACGCGATGGGACGCACTTGTGATGAGCGTTGGGCAAAGATCGTCATGGAAGAAATTGAAAATGAAGACGCTGAGATGCGCTATGAAGCTGCCCGTGCGTCAGGTCAACTTGAATTAGGCGATGCAGTGCCAAAACTGGCAGACCTCTTGCTCGATGATGATCGTGAAGTCCAATTAGCGGCTGTATGGGCGCTTGGTGAAATCGGCGGCAAAGAGAGTATCCATTTGCTTACATTGCTGGCAGAAAAGGCCCAAGAGGAAGAAGATGAAGACCTTCTTGAAGCGAGTGAAGAAGCGCTCGGTAGCGCATCACTTTTAGGGGATGATCTGCCTTCACTGTGGGCATTAGAGGGTGATGTGGATTACGCTGATGTCGATGATGATCTCGACGACTAAATCTTAAAAACAGGCGCGGGAGATTTGCCCGCGCCTTATCATTTATAACAGTTCTCTAGCTGGCAGCGAAAATGGACTGCATCTTCATTGCCAAGCCCATATCGCCTTGAATTTTGATTTTCCCACTCATAAAAGCCTGCATCGGGTTTAGTTTACCCGTCGCAACATTGAAATAATCTTCGGCGGAGGCTTTAAGTGTCATTTTAGGATTTTCAGCCATGCCCTCGTGAGACTCGACAGTGTTATTAGCAACCACTAAGTAGAACTGTCCACCGCCGTCACCACTTAAATCGAGCTGAATCACCGCATCCACACCCTCAGCTTTATCAGCTTTAAAACCACCTACCATCATTTGTGAGATTTCGGTACTTGTCGGCATTTTTAACTCCTGAACTTATAATAGGTACAAGACGGCGTTAGTATAACGGCAAACAGGATTGTTCCCAAGTCTTTATAGGAGTGGATTGTATGCGTAAGTTAGGCTTTTTTCACCTTTTCTTGTTTTTCTCGTTGACACTAACTAGCCCTTCGTTTGCCAGCGAAAAGACACTCGAACAGCTTCCGGGTCAGATTGCATTTGTTGGCTCAGATCGGAATATCTACACCTTGAATTTGTTTGATGATGAATTAACCTCGTTAACGGATGATGCGCGTGAAGACCGTCGCTATCAATGGCCTACATGGGCGATAGACGGGCGATTAGCCTATTTTTGCTGCGAGACAGTTACGCTGGACGGCGTAGTTCTGGAAGTTTACGTTTCTCAAGAGGGTATTCAACTGGGTGATCTCGCGTATGAAGCGGCTAATGAGGTGTTTTATCATGCCTATTGGTCTCCGGTAGCTTGCTCCGAAAGCGATGACTGCCGTGATTTAGCCATTCTGCTCAATAATCTAACTGAAGAAAACTTGAACATCCAGATTGTGCGGAATCAGGGCAGTGAATCGTCAGACTTTGCAATTGGCGGCGGGCAGCCTTTTTACTATAGTTGGAGTCCTGATGGCACAAAAATGCTCTGGCAGCAGGACAATCGCTCCCTTTCTATCTATGAGTTCGAGACAAATACTGAGCAAGACTTAGCCCAGCTTCCGGGTTTTATCCAAGCACCGGCATGGTCGCCCGTTGATGAGCGGTTACTTTTTGGGGCATTTAATCCAGACAATCAAACCACCGATTTGGTTATCGTGTCGGGTGATGAAATGCTGACATTGGAAGAAGGCATTGAAGGATTAGTTTCTTATAACTGGTCGCCGGACGGACGTTATGTAGGGTATCGCATTTTATCTGACCAGCGGATTGGGTCACTTTATGTTGTTGATTCCGTGACTGGGGAACTTATCGCAAATTCCGACATCGAGAGTGTTTATGCTTTTTTCTGGTCGCCGGATAGTCAGCATGTAGCGTATGTTGCGCTGGCAACAGGTTCGGGACAGGCAGATGCAAATACGATGGCGATCCCTGTGTCCGAGGCGAGGCAAGACGCGCCAGATATAGGCTGGTCAGTTTTAAATGTTGCGGATAGCATCAATCGCTTATACGGTACTTTTGCCCCAACATCGGAGATGGTTTACCTCTTTAACTTTTTCGATCAATTCGCCCAAAGCCATCAGATTTGGTCGCCGGATAGCACCCACATCGTTTATGGGGAAATTTCTCCAGAGGGCAAACCCATCATCAGCATCCTTGACATGATGCAATCCGATACTGTACCGTCATCTGTTGCAGATGGTTATATTGGGATATGGAGCTACGAATAGCTTTGTCCAAGTTTCATTTAAAAACACTATTGCTCTGTTTTTTGGTCATGACGACCTTCGGCTGTGCATCAGGTGAAGCGCAGGTCATCGTTATTACGGCAACTTTCCCGTCCGATTCAGGGAATATAGCTGGTGTCACTTTAGATGCCCCGCCTGTGGCGGCTGCGCCAACTCTTGCAGCGCTGTTTGCAGCCAATAATCCGACGGCGGATCCACCTCGGCAGGAAGCGGCTGAGTCTGAAGAACAATATATTGTGCAACCAGGGGATACGCTTTACGGGATTGCATCAGCTTATGGCACAAGTTTAGACTCGATTCTGGCTGTGAACGCATTTGCCGATCCTAATGCGCTCGAAGTCGGTCAGATTATCCAATTGCCGGAAATACCAGTTAATCAAACATCCGACTTTAAGATCATTCCAGACAGTCGTTTAGTTCGTGCGCCGGGCAGTCAAAACTTTGATATTGCAGGTTTCATCGCGCAGCAGCCCGGATTTATTCGCGGCGCAACGGATGAGGTCGGCACCAATCAGGCCAACGGTGAGGAACGTAAAGAAACGCTCAGCGCTGCTCAAATTGTCGAGCGTGTATCGCTGGAATTCAGTGTAGATGCGCGTCTATTATTGGCATTACTGGAATATCGTGCCAGATGGCTTAGTAATTCCACATTGCCAACAGACAAAATCACCCACCCGATGATCTCGGAAGAGGACAGTGGTCAAATAGACCGTGCTGGGCTTTATAAGCAGCTTGCGTGGACGGCCAATATGCTCAATTTTGGTTATTATGGCTGGAAAACACGCGGCTGGACGATATTAGAATTTGAGGAGGGTGAGCGGGTCTTGTATGCACCAGGGTTGAATGCCGGAACCGTCGGATTACACTATTTTTTGAGCCGTAATACCGCTTACACCAATTGGGTGACTCAGATTCCGGTAGAAGGCTTCTATCAGACATATTACGCTTATTTTGGTGATCCGTTTTTAGATGCTGTGGAGCCGCTTGTCCCGCCTGAGATTGAGCAACCAGAGATTGCGTTTCCTTTTTCAGCCGGAGAAACTTGGTTTTTTACGGGTGGAGCGCATGGCGGATGGGGCAGCGGCAGCGCGTGGGCGGCGATTGATTTTGCACCGCCTGATATTCCACAAGCGGGGGTTGCTTGTTACACCTCGGAATTCTGGGTCACAGCGGTAGCAGCAGGATTTGTTACGCGAAGCGCAGGCGGCGCGGTTGTTCTCGATTTAGATGGCGATGGGGATGAATCGACAGGTTGGACGATCCTCTATTTGCACATCAGCTCGGATGGGCGTGTTCTTCCCGCAACTTATGTCCAACCGGGAGATCGTATCGGCAAAGCCTCGTGTGAAGGGGGTTTTTCCACCGCCACTCACATGCACCTTGCGCGGCGCTATAATGGCGAATGGATGCCTGCGTATTGTGATGCTTGTCCTGCAAATGCGCCGCGTCCCCAAATGATATTGAGCGGATGGGCAGTGGTCGGCTATAGCAATCAAGAATATCAAGGCTATATGGAGAATAATGGTGAAAGACGTATCGCCGAACAAGGGCGGAACACAGTAGAGAATCGAGTATCATGGTGATGGTAAATCGCAAATGGCTGCAACACATGATCGCTTTTATAGTCCTTATACTGCCTGTATATGGCTTTATGACAAGCGCTGATGATCAAATCGCGCAAGTTTTCCCTACATCAACCCCTGCACCTGTTTTTTTACCGACGGCGACACTCCCACCTACAGCCGGATTACCCCAGCCCACACTTGCCCCAACATTTACACCACAGGCTGAGGTAGCAGTTAGCTTGCAAGCGAGGGAAGAGGCTGGCTCAGTCAATGTTCGCGCTGATGCCGATCCTGAAGCAGATGAAGTTGGACGTATCGTTTATGGGGACTTTTACCCCATCTTAGGACGCTATTTTCGTTGGTTACAGATTAGTTTTGATTCTTCGCCAAGCGGTGTGGGGTGGGTTTACGATGAATTGGTCGAAATTGTGGGCGATGAGGCATCAATCCCTGATTTAACACAAATCACAATACCCACTGTCGATCCAAGCATCAATGCGCCGACACAGACTTATGAAGCCTTGTTACAAACACCGGGTGCTTTCGAAACTGCGACGGCGGGAGCACGGGTACTCGAAGCGCCGTCTGCGGCGAACAGTGTGCCGGGCAGCATTAATCCGCAAGATGTTGGCGCAAACCCGATAGTGGAAATACTGCCGACCTTCACATATCCAGCTAATCTTGTCGGGCAAGTGCCTACAACAAATCCACTCGTTGAGTCTACTGCCATTGGAACAAGTTCCTCCGTACCGTCAACCAACGGGAGCAGCGTTGCTCCTATTCTACCAATTGCTATTTTAATCAGCGCGGGGTTACTAGGATTACTCGTCAGTTCTATCCGCCGTTAGAAACAAAAAGGCCGATTTTTCTCGGCCTTTTGACTTAAATTGCTTTTTTTAGTGACTGCAAGTGCTGCAACCGCCGCTGGAAGTCTCTGCACCTGAACTATCTTTGGTTTTGAAGGAGGTGCCGCAACCGCAAGATGATACCGCTTTCGGGTTCTCAATGCGGAAACCGCCGCCCATCAAGCTGTCGACAAAATCAATCGTCGCGCCATCAAGATAAAACAAGCTGGTGGGATCAATGAGTAAACGAACACCATCAACTTCGACCACACGGTCAAATTCCTGCGATCCGGCTTCAAAGGCCATGCCATATTGCATACCAGAACAACCGCCACCGGAAACAAATACACGCAGCGCATGATTAGGGATATTACGCTGTTCCAATAGGTTGCGAATGGTCAGCACTGCGGAAGGTGTCACAGTTAAGACAGGGGTTACTTCAATAGTCTGAATTTCAATTGGTTCCAAAACGGTCATGAAAAAATCTCCCGATAATCAACGCTTCTCTTTTATTTTAGCACTACTACACATGGGGGTCAATAAAATAGACCATCATCAGCAATATTTAACTTTACTCGATTTTAGGATGCGGAATGAGATAAGTACACATCGAATCGCCATCAGACACCCTCGACATCATGCGCGGCACAATCCCAATCAATGCGGAAACTAGCCTCATATCCATATCACACAGGGATTCGGTGGTTTTTGCCATCTGGTGATAGGGACAGTTCAGTGTGTTTAAGGTATAACCTTCGTTTGTGTCTTCCCAAAAAGCATTATAGCCGTGATCATTAAGATAGCTTACGGCTAAATCCAACCGTGTCAGAAGTGGTGCGTCGCCAATGTTGGCTTCTGCCGCCATATTGTCCGCTACACCTTCGAGAATAACGTTCACGCCTTCGGGCGGTAATTGGCGGCGGATCTGATCGAGTAATCCAGCGGCAAGATGCTGATAGTTGTTGGGGAAGTGTTCATGGGCTTTTTCGGTCAGTGCATAAATGTGTTGTGGACGGCCTGGTGTACTGCGATGCCTTAGCTGAGGCAGCGTTATTAGATTTTCCTGCTGCAAATGGTTCAGGTGATGGCGTACGGTAACTGGGGTAATGTCATCTCCGCGACGCTTACGCAGTTCTTCAACAAGGTCATCGACTGTGGCTTGCCCTGTTGATCGGAGAATTTCGAGGATATGTTGGCGCGTTTCTTGCATGTCTTGATCGCCCAACTCATATTTTTTCTGATAACTATATTAAAAAGTCTATCATCCTTCGCACCTTTACGCAATTGGTACTGGTTTCTAGGGCTGTCAGCGAGTAGATTTATAGGGATAAGTCTAATCCAATCGGCAAGGAGTTTTTGTGCCTCACACAGTTGCATTTCAAGGGATACAGGGCGCATATTCTGAGCAAGCGCTCCGCCAACATTTTGGCGAAAGCGTGGAAATTTATCCTTGCCCGACGCTGACCGATTTGTTTGCAGTAATTGAATCGGATAAGGTAGATTACGCGATTTTACCTGTCGAAAATGCCCTAGCAGGTGCGGTCAACCAAGCGTATGAGTTGTTGATGGATTCAGACTTGCGTATCCAAGGGGAAGTGATCTTGCATGTCCATCATTCCTTGCTTGCGCCCAGCGGCACAAAAATTGGTGATCTGAAAGTTGTGCGCTCACACCCTCAAGCACTTGCCCAATGTGAGCGATTCCTGAAGAAAAACAATTTAACCGGTGTTCCTTGGTTCGATACGGCTGGTTCAGCCCGCGATTTAGCTGAAAATACTGTTCCGGAGACGGGTGCTATTGCCAGCCGAATGGCGGGGCAACTTTATGGGTTAGATATTTTAGAGAGCGAAATCGAAGATGTCCCCTTCAATTTTACCCGTTTCTTTGTCCTTGGGCATGATGATCCGCCGAGAGGTATTTATAATAAAACCTCGCTCGTTTTTGCCACGCGCAATAATCCGGCGGCACTGTATGAATGTTTGGGGGAATTTGCCTCACGTGGGTTAAATTTGACCAAAATCGAGTCGCGTCCACGTCGTAACCGTCCTTGGGAGCCAGTATTTTATCTTGATTTTGAAGGACATTGGCAAGAATCTCATTGTCAGGAAGCATTAGCACGGTTACTCCAACGCGCATCTTTTGTCAAAATGTTGGGGTCTTACCCGGCTGTGCAGGTTAATTCCGTTGGTATTTGAAGCTCACAGGAATCCACTATGGAAAAATTGAATGTCGCCATCCTAGGCGCAACGGGAGCAGTAGGGCAACGCTTTATTCAGTTGTTAGAGAACCACCCTTGGTTTCAAGTGGGTGAAGTCGTTGCTTCGGGGCGAAGCGCTGGACGGCCTTATGGAGAAGCCGCGAATTGGGTTCTGGATGGAGAACCACCCGCACGTATTGCGAATTTGACCGTCAAATCTTTGGATGCTGAACTTAGTTCGGTGCTGGTATTTTCCGCATTGCCCAAAGAAGCTGCCGAAATACGCGAGTTGGAACTGGCTGGTGCGGGACATATTGTGTGTACCAACGCTTCAGCCCACCGTATGGCGGAGGATGTACCGCTCCTTCTGCCGGAAGTCAACGCTGACCACATCAGTTTAATTGAAGTCCAACGCCACAATCGCAGTTGGTCGGGGGCATTGATTGCCAATTCTAACTGCACGGCGATGCCTGTTGTGATGGCGCTCGCACCGCTGCGTAAATATCAGCCGAAACGCTTGCATATCGTGAGCGAGCAGGCAGTTAGCGGCGCTGGCTATCCGGGTGTGGCTTCGTTGGATATTTTGGATAATGTTGTTCCTTACGTTCCGGGCGATGAAGAAAAATTGCAAACAGAAACACTGAAAATGCTGGGGCAATTCGATGGCGAGCGTATTCATGCCTTAGATACCATAACAGGTGCAACCTGCACCCGCGTTCCCGTTGTAGATGGTCATCTTGTGAATATTTCGCTGGAATTGGGCGAACAGCCGACGCTGGAAGAAATGATCGCGGACTGGGAAACATTTATTGGGCCAGACTTAGTATCATATCTGCCGAGTGCGCCGGCGCGTCCGCTGGAATATTTGCGCCAAGTGGATCGTCCACAGCCGCGACGTGACCGCAACGCAGGTAATGGGATGGCAACTTCGATTGGTCGGCTGCGCCCGTGTCCAATTTTGGGCTATAAGTTCGCGGCGCTGTCGCATAACACGATTCGCGGCGCGGCAGGATGCAGCATCCTCAATGCGGAATTGTTGGCCGTAAAGGGCTATTTGGGCGCATTTCAGCCGCATTTAGAGGCCATGGTTGACAGCGTCATAGCGCACAGCTAGACTTCCTTTGGTTTTAATACGTAGCTTTTCCCCTCTACACGGGTTGTAAGGGGTGATTTGATAAAGAACCCACTGGGAGCGTTGGCTAATGAGAGTTTTTATCGCAGGAATTGATGGTTATCTCGGCTGGCCGCTGGCCCAAGTTTTGACGGCACGTGGACATGAGGTCGTCGGGACGGATATACTGCTGCGTCGGCAGTGGGTGGAAGAAATGGGGAGCGATAGTGCGCTGCCTGTTTACAGTGTTGAAGAACGGTTACAGGCTTTTCAGGAAAAATATGGCAAGCCGCTGGATTTTCGCCAAGATGATCTGTTGGATTACGAGCGTTTGCGCGATTTCTTCATAGAATTTAAGCCAGATGCGATTGTCCATTTAGGGCAGATGCCATCTGCACCGTATTCTATGATCGACCAGAAACATTCTGTGTTCACACAGCACAACAATATCATCAGCAATCTGAATATCCTTTGGGCGATGCGCGAAGTTTGCCCCGATGCCCATTTACTGAAATTGGGTACTATGGGTGAGTATGGCACGCCGAATATTGATATTCCCGAAGGCTTCTTCGAGATCGAATATAATGGTCGCAAAGATACAATGCCTTTCCCGCGCCAGGCAAACAGTTTTTATCATTGGAGCAAAGTCCACGATAGTAATCTGACGATGTTCACCTCGCGCATCTGGGGCTTACGGGCAACCGACGTGATGCAGGGTGTAGTTTTCGGGACTCAAATCGACGAAATGGGTGATGATCCACGCCTCCGCAGTCGTCTGGACTTCGACCAATGCTTCGGTACAGCCATTAACCGTTTCTGCTGCCAAGTCGTTGTCGGGCATCCGCTTACATTATACGGCGTTGGGCATCAAAAGCGCGGTTTCTTGCCTATGCGCGACTCGATGCAATGTATGACCCTCGCGCTGGAAAATCCGCCTCAACATGGCGAATATCGCGTCTTTAATCAATTTGAAGAAACCTATACGCTGACCGAATTGGCAGAGATGACCCGTGATGTCGCTGCTGAACTTGGCTTTGATGTTCAAATCAATAATTACGAAAATCCGCGTCAAGAAATGGCAGAGCATTATTACAATCCTGCCCGTAATAACCTCATCAATCTAGGTTACAAGCCGACTCATGATGTAAAAGCTGAGATGAAAATCATGATTCAGGATTTGATGGAACACAAAGAGCGCATTCTCGCCAAGAAAGAAATTCTCGTCCCGGATATTCGTTGGGATGGAACACATCGTCGCTCGGAGATTATTGGAACACATGCCGAACCTGTTACCTCGTCATAAGCCTGTCACGCATGGGATTTGGGCGTGGGGAAACCTGCGCCTTTTGATTTATTGTAATAAATGAGAGCCGAGATGGATATTCAATTCTGGGAACTGAACCGTTTATCAGTTGAGCAACGCAACAAAATTATGCGCCGGGCAGAACAGGACATCCGCGAACTGCTGCCGCTGGCGCAGTCAGTGATTGATCGTGTTCGTACAGAAGGGGATAATGCGGTTGTGGATTTTGCCCGTCAGTTTGACGCGCCAAATTTTACGGCAGATATGCTCCGCGCCAAACCTGAAGATTTTGCGATGGCACGTAAAGAAGTAAGCCCTGAAGTCATCCATGCAATCGAACAGGCACACGATAACATTCAGTGCTTTCATAAAGAGCAGATGCCCGAACCGATGTGGTTTATGGAAGTGAAGCCGGGCATTATGGCAGGCGAGAAAGTAACCCCGATTGCCAGCGTTGGCCTCTATGTGCCACGAGGAAAAGGAGCGTTTCCATCAGTAATGCTGATGCTCGCTACTCCTTCAAAAGTGGCGGACGTTCCGCGTATCGTGGTCGTGACACCGCCGAAACCAGATGGCACGCCGGATGCGGCCTCGCTGGTAGCAGCCGAAATCTGCGGCATTGATGAAGTTTATGTTGTAGGCGGGATGCAGGCTGTGGCGGCATTAGCTTATGGCACGGCCTCAATCCCTAAAGTCGATAAAGTGATCGGCCCTGGCAGCAGTTATGTTTCCGCCGCCAAGCGCTTGCTATATGGGACGATAGATGTCGGTTTGCCGGCTGGCCCCAGCGAGTCGATCATTTTGACAGATGAACATGCTGACCCGCGCCTCGCCGCGTTGGATTTGCTGGTTGAAGCCGAACATGGCCCAGAGTCCGCCGCGATTTTGGTGACACACAGCCGTGAAGTCGCCGAAAAAGTCTTAGCGGTTTTGCCGGGTTACATCGCGGAACTTCCAGAGTGGCGGCAACAGTTTATTACAAATGTCCTCGCCAATTATGGCGGTGTAATGCTCACCAACAGCCTAGACGAGTCCATTCAATTTGTAAACGATTACGCACCCGAACACTTGGAAGTCCTGACCGCAGAACCTTTTATCACACTCAACAAAATCCACAACGCAGGCGAAATTTTACTTGGTCAGATGACACCCATCCCAACAGCGAATTATTGCTTGGGATTAAACGCCATTTTGCCTACAGGCGGATTTGCCCGCAGCTTCTCGTCTGTAAGCGTGTGGGATTTTCTTAAACGCAGCGGCATCGGCTACCTCTCACGCGAGGGCTATGAACGCCTGCAAGGTATTACCACCACTTTGGCGGATTACGAAGGCTTTCCAGCTCATGCGATGGCAATCCGCAAACGCAATGAGATTATCGGTTTGTAATGGATACACTACAAACCATTCAAATGCTGCAATTTGGCGATAGGGGTGCGGCTGAAAGCCTGCTCCTATCGTTTTTGCGTGATACACTTGAATTGAATGTTATCCAAGTTGAACTACGCCCATTGGCAGTTTCACTAAATTCTTTTAATGGGTTTATGACGCTGGCCGAGGGGAAACGTCTCTTTTTTAAGACTCACACCGAGCAAGATACCATCATCGGCGAATACTATAATGCGGCGATGCTGGCAGAGGCTGGTTATCCTGTTATCCAGCCCTTAAAAAGCTCTACCGAAGCCGGAAAGCAACTGCTCATTTATGACGTTATCGAAGATGCTTCTGTATTTGATGTAGCATGGTCGAGTGAGAATGGTCAAAATGGGCTGTTCGCTGCACTCACAGAGGCACAGAATGCCGCTGATGATGATTTGTTCCAACTTTATCGCATCTCCCTTGAATGGCAGTCGGAAGAAAACGCAGCAAAAGCGCCGATTCATCAATTATTTTATCATCGGCTGACAGGTGGACGTTTAGATCGTTTTTACGGCGATTCTACCGCAATTCAGTTGCCCGATGGCAGTTTTTCCATGCGAGAAGTCCGGCAGCTTCAATGGACGATTAACGGACAAGTCTATCATAAAACATTAGATGACCTCGTAGAGGAAGCGACTGAATTATTGAATCCTGCAAAAGCCGGCCCATCGATTATTGGTCATGGCGATGCACATAACGGCAATGTGTTTTTTCGGGAACATACGATTCCGCCGTCTCTGCTTTATTTTGACCCGGCTTTCGCGGGCAGACATCATCCACTGCTTGACCTAACCAAGCCGCTGTTTCATAACATCTTTGCTATGTGGATGTATTTCCCTTATGAAAAACAAGCACAAACGCAGATTGCTATTGAGATAGAAGATGATCGCTGGCATATCATACACAACTATGCACTTCATCCAGCGCGGCACATGTTCCTCAATAGCAAAGTCGAGCATGTTTTGCTGCCGATTTTGCGCGAACTCAAGAAGCAGGGGTGGTTGCGTGAGGATTGGCGACCTTATTTAAAATCCGCACTGTTTTGCTGCCCATTTTTGACGATGAACTTGACGGATAGCGCTAAATTTCCGCCGGAAATAAGTTTGCTCGGATTATCTATGGCTGTCGAAATGGGGGCGGAAAGTTATGAAATACGCAGCTTGATTGACCAACTGCTCGATCAAGTGAATGCTTCGTTGTAGCCTCTACGATTTACCCAACTGTGCCAATAAATGAGTGAATGTAGGCGAGTTTTCAAGAAATACGTACCGCACTGGTGTTGTAATAATCTGTGAGCCACCAATGCTGCGGAGATGCTCAACAGCTTCCATCAATCGCTTATTTTCAACCGTAATAGTAACAGTATGCCAGTTTTGATCTTGTCTTGGATGACCTTGTGGGCTGTAAATAGGCGCAATCGTCGGCCCCATCAGGCCGCGTGTAGAAGTATTTGCCCCAACTTTGCGTCCAATATCTTCGACATCACCGCCACAGATATTTAAGGTGACATGCGAAAACCGACGACCATACAGAGCTGC
>DAOTTO010000529.1:0-17060 GCA_034437895.1 Anaerolineae bacterium
TTACCCCACCCCTAAATCCCCTCCCCATTGCATGGAGAGGGGACTTCAAGATGCGTTTTTCTCCCCTTCTCCAATACTTGGAGAGGGGGCCGGGGGGTGAGGTAAGCGAAAGTCCTGGAATTATTGAAAGCTGTTCACGCTCATGCGTAACGCGCAATTTTTGAGCGATCAAGAATAAGCCTTTAGCATTAGCAAAATCTCGTTCATAAGTTTTACCATCAGCAGCAGAATAGGGGAGACTCGTATTTGAAATCCGGGTCTGTTTCTTCAATTTTCGCCACATTTCGGAAGATTTAGTCGTAGTTGACTCGGTTAAACCGGCAATCCAATCTTGAACTGCGAATAAATGACCCCCTCCAACATCAAAGCGCTGATAATGTTGTAGTGGGAAATTCCATTTTTCGGCAACGATCAAAGGCAAAGGACGAGTATCATTTTGAGCAAGCGATGTTGCAAGATCGGTAGTCATGGTATGATCTCCGTAGCGGTGAAATATAAAGTTGTATTTTTACTAGCTCGTCAATTGAAAGAATAACGCATTTTGTCTAGCTTGTCAACAACCTGATATGACCTATAAACGTAAAAAACCGCAGGAATCGCCCGTAAGTTTTTACTTAGGGGAAAAAGAAAAGAAAAAGGCGCGGGTTGAAAAGATCAACGAACTCGCCGCCAGCTTCGGCGTGACTCGTTCTGTGCTGCTGCAAAAAATCGCCGACGGGGAATTGATCGTTATCAAAAAGCTGTGATGAACGGCCTTCGCTTGGCGTTTTACGCTCAGTTGTTGCCCTGAAAACACCGACTCGGCTTATTTTGTTTCCGTCTTGTTTGCATTTTGCTTCCAAATCCGCCTACGTGTCGGAAAATTTGTTCCGTTATGGATGTTAAATTAAGCAATAGTGCGCTATAATCTTGGGATAATTTGGGATAAATTTAGAGCGCTGGAGCGCGAATTATGAAAGTATCTGTTTTACAAGAAAATCTGGCGAAGGGCTTGAGCATCGTCAGCAAAGCGGTGGAAACCCGCCCCACCATGCCTGTCCTCGCCAATATTCTGCTGCAAACCGAAGATTCGCGCCTTAAGCTGGCAGCAATCAACATGAGCCTCGGCATGGGGATCACCTGCTGGATCGGCGCGAAGGTCGATGTTGAGGGGTCGATCACCCTGCCCGCCAAAACCTTTGCTGATCTGGTGAATAACCTCTCACCGGAACGGGTCGATTTAGTGCTTGACACCGCCACCCAAACCATGAACCTCAAATGCGGCGGTACAAAATCCAACATCAAAGGCATTGATTCCGATGAGTTCCCGCCCGTCGCGGATGATGAAGGCGGCGAGGTCGCCATCCCCGGTAAAGCCCTTAAAGAGATGATCCAACAAACGGTGTTCGCGGCGGCGACAGACGACAATCGTCCTGTCCTGACGGGGCTATATACGCGGATTGATGGCGATAAGCTGACGATGGCGGCGGCAGATGGCTATCGTCTTGCCGTGCGGACAACTCAGCTTGAGCAGTCGGTTAAGAAGCCGATTGAAATGGTCATCCCAGCCAAAGCGATGGCGGAAGTCGCCCGCATCATCAGCGATCAAGACGATGAAGTGCTGCTGACTCTGCCAGGTGAGCGCGATCTGGTCATCTTCCACATGCACAATGTCACGCTTTCGTCGCAACTGCTGGAAGGCAAGTTCCCCGATTTCGGCTCGATCATCCCCAAGGCATACAGTACCTCGACGGTGATGTATACGGCGGATTTGCTGCGTGCCTGCCAACGGGCAGAAATCTTTGCCCGTGACAGCGCCTACAGCGGACGGCTTTATGTGAAACCGCCTAAAGGCCCCGGCGAACCGGGTGAAGTCGTCATCGTCGGCAAGAGCGCCGAGCGCGGCGATAACGAAGGCATGGTCGATGCTTCGGTGGAAGGGGAAGCGCTGGATATTTCCTTCAACATCAAATATCTGATTGAGGTGCTGCGTGTGGTCAATGAGGAGCGCGTTATTTTGGAAAGCAACGGGTCGGCGAATCCGGGTGTGCTGCGTCCAGAAAACCGCGACGATTTTATCCACGTCATCATGCCCATGAGCGTCACACGATAGGCCGTAGTTACAAGATTTATAAGCAAATTTACAGACAAAACTGGGCGCATAATGATGCGTCCTTTTTGTTTGCAGCGCTTTCTAAACTCGTTAAGATAATCGCCCCATATTGCAGAAAATTAACCCATTCCCAATGTATTACAGTATATCCCAACAAACCTTACATTAACCTGCGATATATATCCCAACCCGCTTGGGATAAAAAGAACAAAATATCCCAAATATATCCCATTAATACAAATGATCTGCGAAAATGATGTTCAAAACTATGTTCAAAACTTGTTCAAAGCTGTTCAAACATGTTCAAATCTATAGTTAGTGCTAATACTTACCTGTTCAAAACTTTTGTTTGTATTGTTCAAATATATAGATACTAGTAACACTTACCTGTTTAAAGTTATGAACAAGTTTTGAACAATTGATGTTCAAAACTTTTTCCCGCACTATCCCACATTTGGGATTTCTACGGGTCATATTTGGGATAAAGTGGGTAAATTAGCCCACATTTCAATAATTGTTACATAGTTTTGAACAATTTGAACACCCCTACTACTACTGCTATCTTATATATAAGACACTCCTGAAAAATAAAATTGTTTAAAACCCAAACCTCCATTGACATTAATCGCCAGAATTCCCAGACGGTGCTACACTCTTAGGAGCATTAAGATTGATGCACCTCAGCAATCGGAGCGCGACGGATGGAACGGAACAGCATGACCAGTAAACCTTATATCGAACAGCTTGAAGAAAAAGTGACGATGCTCACGCGGCTGCTCGAAGTTTCGGCGGTGCTGAACTCCGCCCTACTCAACGCCAACGCAAGGCTGGATTCACTCTTGAGTTATATCATGGACGCGGCTGCCGACATTACCGCATCGGAAGGTGCATCGGTGCTGCTCTGGAACAGCAATACACGCGAATTATTTTTCGCCGCGACGACCAGTAACAGCCCTGTCGCAAAATCCTTGATCGGCAAACCCGTCCCGCTGGACAGCATCGCGGGGACAATTTTGCGCTCGCGCAAGCCAATTCAAGTTGATGATGTGCTAAAAGACCCGCGCCATTACGACAAAGTGGATTCGGATGTCGAATTTGTAACGCGCTCACTTTTGGGTGTTCCGATGATCGCCAAGCAAAAGGTCATCGGCGTTTTGGAAGTCGTCAACAAAACGAAACTTCCCTGGACGGAAGGCGATCACGTCAACTTGTCGCTACTGGCGGAAGAGGCGGCTGTTGCGATTGAAGTGGCGCAGTTGGTTGTCGCACTGCAAAAGGCCAATACCGAACTCAGCGAACTGGATAAACTCAAAAGTGATTTTATCGCTATCGCCTCGCATGAACTCCGCACCCCATTGGGGGTTATCATGGGCTACGCCAGCTTTTTACAGGAAGAAACTGATCCGTCCGTTGCTGGACACGCCTCTAAGGTGATGGCGAGCGCCTTGCAGCTGCGCCGCATCATCGAAGATATGATTAATCTGCGCTATCTTAAGCAGAATCCCTCAGAACTGCACCGCGAACCGATTTCGATCAGTGATCTTATCGCCGACCTCAAAGGCGATATTCTAACGCTGATGGATGCCAATCAGCATAAACTCACGGTTGAATTTAAAGATGGCGATGCCCTGCTGAATATTGATCGCAGCCGCGTGGTGATGGCGCTGATTAATATCCTCAACAATGCCGTCAGCTTTACGCCCAACGGCGGTACGATCAGAATTGAGGCGCGTGTCCCGAATGAAATTGAAGCATGGATTAGCATCAGCGACAGCGGAATCGGTATGGAAGAGGATCAACTCGATAAAATTTTCGACGAGTTTTATCAAGTGGAAGATCACATGACGCGGCGACACGGTGGATTAGGGATTGGCTTGAGCATTACGCGAGCGCTGATTAAAGCGCATGGCGGGCGTGTTTGGGCATCCAGTCCGGGTGTGAATCAAGGGACAACCGTTACCGTGACACTGCCGCTGGTTAGATAAAAGTGGTAAGCAATGAGTGATGAGTAACTGACTTTACGCAGCCGCCTCTGTTTCTGCCCTCACCCCCGGCTCCTCTCCATCAGGGCGAGGGGAGGCAAACGGACAGCGTATCTCAAAGTCCTTCTCCGTGAGGGAGAAGGATTTAGGATGAGGGCTAACTGCGTAACCTCAGTGAGTGCTGAGCGATGCGTAAATATATCTTATTTTAACGGGGTTACTTTGTTGCAAAACAATAGAGTGATAAACTTTTAATTTTCCATTAATCACTCAACTTTAAGGAGACCAGACAAATGAGCATCACTTTTACATGGCTGGGACATTCCACTTTTACCTTCGATATTGATGGGCATGAAGTTTTGATTGACCCGTTCCTAACTGGGAATCCGCTGGCGGCAGTCAGCCCGGATGACTTAAACCCGGAACTGATGCTTATTAGTCACGGGCATGGCGATCATGTGGCAGACGCGGTGAGCATTGCCAAAAGAACCGGCGCATTAGTGCTTTCCAATCCCGAAATTGTTGGGTGGCTAGGCAGGCAGAAGGTGCCGAATGTCTGGGGTGTAAATACAGGTGGCACGTATGATGCCGGATTTGTGCGCGTCAAGTGGACGATTGCGTTCCATAGTTCGTCGCTGCCCGACGGAAGCTACGGCGGCAACCCGCTAGGCATGATTTTGAAAGCCAATGGAATGAATCTCTATTTCGCAGGCGATACAGCGTTGTTCAGCGATATGCAGTTGATTGGTGACGAAGGAATTGATGTGGCATTTTTGCCCATCGGCGATAACTTCACGATGGGAATTGATGACTCGATCAAGGCGATTCACTTTATTCGCCCGCGTTTCGTCGTGCCGATGCACTATAACACCTTTCCGCCGATTGCCCAGAACGGCGGTGATTGGGCCAACCGCGTCAACAGCGAGACGGACGCGCAGCCGCTGGTGCTTGACCCCGGTGGCTCCTATACTTTGGGTTGATTGTAATGAGCGAATTAGGAACGACAAATTGAGCGAAGAATTTGCTGAACACGGCTTTATTGATAGTGATGAAGAAAATCTTTATTACTGGAAAGCCGCCACACTCTGGAAACTTGCCGAGGCCATGACGGTTGAACACATTCCATTAGAAAATTTTGATTGGACAAACGAAAACTTCCAGTGCGAAGACCTGAGCAGCCCACCGCTTTGGCGCGATATTGGCGATCATGCCAAACGCATCTTCGCAGCAGACTTGCAATATCCGATTGTGATGAGCGCCGAAGGCCATGTCATGGATGCAATGCACCGCATCCTAAAGTGTTATGCCTTCGGCTTGCCAACGGTGAAGGCGGTGCGTTTTACGACGAATCCGCCACCAGATCGCATTGTGCCGATCAAAAAAGCACAAGAATAGCCTTAAACAAAGCCATTTGCCAGAAGTGTCACTTTACTTTATTCACCAAAAAAACCGCTTACCACGACGGGCTGCCCGACGAGAAATTGCGATTCAAACGTCTCGTCAGCGCCAAAAACGCCTATCAGCCCAAATTGACCGTCGATAAGCCGCCAGACTTCAACATATTCTTCAGTGGGGTCAGCCATCCAATATTCGCGCACCCCATGTTTTTGATAGATCCGAAATTTAGTTTGCTTATCGTGTCGTGCTGTCCCCGGCGAAAAGACTTCGACAACCAAATCAGGCGCACCCTGCCAGTAATAACCATCTGGACGCAAAAAACATTGGGTGTTCGTCGGGCTTACCCAAAAAATATCCGGTTCGTAAAAGTTGTTATCGTCAAAGTAAACGCCTGTTGGTGCAATTCGCAACGTTCCCTTATTTAATTCTTGGCTGCAATAGAGCATGTTAAAAACGCGCCCTAATGTCGCTTGATGAATATCATAGATCGTGTGTTCGATGCACTCCCCACCAACCAACTCCACGATGTGATTGGTCTCTGGTCGTGCCAAATATGCTTGTAGGGTCATGTGTCCGTGTGAAATCATGATTGTGTTAGCCTTAACACATTTACGTATCACGCATTACTTTTTCGTAGACTGCAAGTGTTTCTTGCGCGGTTTTACGCCAGTTATAACGGGTGGCCTGCGCCAATCCTTGATTAATCATCGTCTCGCGTAAAGGGGCTTGCAGCAGCAGTGCGAGTATCGCCCCTGCCATCGTGCGAGCGTTATCCACTAAAAAAGCCGCATCGCCGGAAATTTCCCGCGAGACATCCATATCCCACGCGATTACAGGTGTACCAGAGGCCATCGACTCGATAATGGGCAGACCGAATCCTTCATATTTGCTGGGAAAGACCGACAGCGCTGCGAGTCGATAAAGTGAGGGTTTATCCGCTTCGTCGATATAACCTGCCCACCGCACGACATCGCTTAGGCCAAATTCGCCTACGATTTTGCGTAAATCCGGGAAGACGGATGTACCCCACGCTGGTTCGCGGCCTGCCAGCACCAACGGCACTTCATCACCTTCGGCTTTAAGCACATAAGTATAGGCTTCTAACAGTTGCGCGACCTGCTTACGGCTGTCGAATCCGCCGATATACAACACAAAGCGATCCGGTAGACTGTATTTCTGGCGTACAGCGGCATCCCGTTCCGCGCCGAGACGGGGATGAAAAGCCTCATCAACACCCAGATAGGTGGATGTGATTTTTTCGGCGGGAATTGTGAGATATTCCACAATATCATTTTTGGCGGCTTGGCTGATGGTGAGAATATGCGCTGAACCGGGTGCTGTGGCGCTGACAAGGGCGGTATAGAGCCGTCCCGCCACACCCTGCGTGTATTCAGGCAGTGCCAGCGGAATCACGTCTAAAACGCTCGTGATGAGTTTTGCTGATGAACTTAACGGCGATCCCCAATACGGAACGTGCGCGATGTCTGCTTGGCTGCGCTGAACGGCTTGCGGAAAAAGGCGCTGCTCGAACCAAACTTTGCCGATTTTACCGCCCATCCCCTTAGTCGTCATGATGGTGATATTTGGCGGCAAGTCATCTGCGCTGGCGACATCTGGCGGCAGGACGAGAGTCATTTTTAACTCAGGGGCGATTTTACGCAGTTGGGGCAGCAGCCGGCGCAGATATTGACCGCTGCCGGTATGAGGCTGATTCCAAAACCAACCGTTGAAGGCAATGTGCATAACGTGATTTAGTCCGTTTCGTCGGGCGGCAGCGATGTAGAACAATCGCCGCATTTCCCATAAAATTCCAGCAAATGTCCGCTGAGTTTAACGTTAAACTGCGCTTCAAGTTGAGCGGTTAACCCACTTAGGCCGCAGTTTTCAAATTCGATGATCTTATTGCAGTTGACACAGATAATATGGTGATGATGACCGTCCGGCATCAAAACATAAGTGGGCGTTATGCTGCTGTCGATATAGGTCGGGCGGATGATGGCAAGCTGTGTGAGCAGATCGAGCGTCCGAAATACGCTGGCGCGACCAATGGCGGGATTGATGAGCGCAACCGCTTCTAACACGTCGGTTGAGGTCATGTGACCATCATGCTGTTCCAGCGCTTCTAAAACACTCAACCGCGCATTCGTGAGTTTGTAACCTGCATCGCGCAGCCGCAGCATTCGCGGGGTAAGGTCTTCCATAGTTGTCTCCAATAATCTTTCGTAGGGTGATTGCTCATCTCCTACTTCTCTAACGTCGTCCGCAGATACGCACCGACCAGCGTTTTGATCTCCGCGATTAAATGCGGGTTAATCGTCCCGTTGTTGGCGACTGCCATCGGCAGCAGCGACTTCACGGCCTTCATGCTGACCAATGCCGATAGGGTACGGCGGTCTGGCGCTAAACCCGGATGATAAAACGCGATCAGCCCGTCAATGCTGGCGATAATGGTTTGATACAGCGCATCGGCGGCTTCTGCTAATTCATCCTTTTGTGACGAGCCATAAAACACGACCTGAAAGCCGGGACGGGACGCATAAAAAGCGGCAACTGTATCCACGATTTGCCCGAACATCATCTCAACCGAACTGTTGGGGTTCGGGCTTAAGCTGGAGAAAAGTTCGCCTAATTCCGCCTTATATTGGTTAGAAAGTGCCTCTAAGATTGCGTCTTTATTCGGGAAGAATTGGTATAACGACCCAATAGAGGTCTCCGCCCGCGCCGCAATCGCATTGGTCGTAGAGGCATCATAGCCGATTTCGGCAAATAGTTCAGCGGCGGCACTCAGGATTTTAGACACGCGCTGTTGTCCCCGGGTTTGGCGGGGGACACGCCGTAAATGGACATCTTCAGTCACGATTTAGCCTTTAGCAATTAATTCTCATTGGACAAGGCACGGCTTGTCCCTACATAAGCATTTAATGAGATTCTCTTGAAATACGAGCGAATGCTCATATTATATAGTAAATGTGAGTTTTTGCTCATGTAAATCGTAAGTCATCTATTCAATCTATTCATTATAACATCGCTGAACGGTTCGGCGGATGGGAAGGAGATAAGATCATGAAAGCATTTGTAACGGGCAACACGGGCTTATTGGGCAGCAATTTAGTGCGTTTGTTGGTAGAACAAGGGCATGAAGTTAAAGCGTTGGCGCGGTCAGCGGAAAAAGCGCGGCGCATTTTGGGTGATTTAAAGGTCGAGAGCGTTGTTGGCGATATGGAAAATCTCGATGGCTTCGTGGATGCGATGACGGGCTGCGATGTCCTATTCCATACGGCGGCCTATTTCCGTGAATATTATCAACCGGGCGACCACTGGAAAACTTTAGAGGACATCAATATCAAAGGCACGGTTCGGATCCTAGAAACTGCGGAAAAACGCGGCCTTAAAAAAGCGATTTACGTCAGTTCGTCGGGCGTGATTGGTCGTAGATCAGATGGCAAGCCGGGTGATGAAACCGCCGCGCCGCCCAAACTTGCCGAGGGCAACCTTTATTTTAAGAGCAAGGTTTTGGCAGAAGCAGCAGTTTATGACTTCCTTAAGACGCACAAACTGCCTGTCGTGATGATTTTGCCGGGGTGGATGTTCGGCCCCAGCGATGCCGCGCCGACCAGCGCAGGACAGCTTGTATTGGATTATCTGGATAAGAAAATCCCCGGTATTGTCGATGGCGGCGGCACGGTGGCGCAAGGCATGATTAACGCGGTTGAGCGCGGAGGCAGTGGGGAACGTTATATCATCGCGGGTGAATATTATAGCCTGGAGACAATCGGTAAGACTGTTGAGAAAGTCAGCGGTGTACCTGCCCCGACGATGCGTATCCCTTATCGTATTTTGCTGGCTTATGCGTGGTTTGTGCAGACTAGTTCACGGCTGCGCGGCGTGGAAACGCTGATGACGGTGGAAGGCATTCGGACGCTGCATCATCAAGAAAAGATTTCATCGGAAAAAGCCAAGCGTGAATTGGGCATCACCTTCCGCCCACTCGAAGAAACACTGCGCGATGAGGTGAACTGGTTCCGCGCCCGTAGATCGCAGACGGAACAGGCTTCAAGCGTGCGCGTTGTCAATCGCGCCTGAGCCTAACCCGAAGTTGTCATCTGGCATTCAGGCATCTGTCCGGTTTCATCGCCAACAGCAATCGCCGTCGGATGCCAGACCGTCCCCTCCTCTGTAGTCCACAGCATCGCGTTTTCGCCGTCCAGCGCCCAGAGTGTTTCTTGGGGATGGACTTCGATAGCAGTAATTCGCGCCTCAAGTTCGACTCGCATCCATGCGCCGTTTTCCAGAAGATAAAGGCCGCCATTGGCTAAGGCATAAATCCGCCTTTGAAACACACGCAAATCATCAATCGCGTAGTCCTGTGGCAGCGGCGCGAGGGTGCGCCATTCCAGCGACAGACGATCCCATTTAATCAGCGCGTCGGCTGTGACGGCGAGTAAATTGCCTTCAACATCCGCCCAAATTAAATCAACCGTGTCCGGCGATTCTAAAAGCTGCCAGCCTAAACCCATATCGGGCGTGATGAACAAATCGCCATTCAACAATACATGATTATGATTGCCAAGCATGACGAAGCCGGAAGCAGGCTGGTCAGCGATGGGGAGTTCGAGCTGTCGCCATTCGCCGTGTCCTTCGCGCATGATGCCCAAATCGCCGAGCGCAAAAGTAAAGCCGTGCATTGAAACCACTTCTTTCCCCGCCAGTGTGTCATTTACCCTCTGCCAATTCCCGCCGGAAAAAGTATAAATGCCTTCATCCGTCGCTGCGATGGCGCACGACTTCACATCAAAATAAATATCGTTGACATGAGCATCTAACGCGATTTGCCGCCACACAGCGTTTTCTGTCGGCTGCAAAAGTGCGCCGTCGGCTGTGATCAAATACGGCAGCGTATTGTCCGGCGCGAAGTCCATTTTTATGGGGGTTTCTGGGGCGATTGCTGAATCGCTCTGGGTAAGAGGGCTTGCATTTTGAATTATAGGCGCGGCGGACTCGTGAATGCGGATCACCCGCGCAAATAAGCTTATCCCGAAGATCAAAAAGACACTGGAGATGACTAAAAGTACAGATTTAACGGGGGACACAGCACAATCCAAATTCTTTTAGAAGTTTCGCAGTTCGCAGTGATTAGTTTTTAGTCAAGGCAGTGTCTAAGGGTAAATCTTTAGCCTTACTAAAAAACGTTAAACTAACAGCTTTTTCCCCAAAACTTGTTCAACTGCGTAAGCCTTATCTTTAATGGTGGGTTTTACAGCGTAGGGGCAAGAATGCCTTACCCCTACGTGCGAGAAAATCAGAGGGAATTATTCAGCAGCAACAGGGGTTGAACTGCTGGTGACGACGGCTCCGCCTACAGAGACGGGCAAATCTGCGCCTTCGACAGAACCGAATTCATACACGCCGGCTGCCCCGGTGTCATAGTGTGCCATCGGGAACACAACTTCGGTCAAAACGGCGGGATCAATTGTCACGACGACGTTGCGATTCAGGCCGGGGAGAAGCTGTGCCTGACCTGCGACAGTGCCGGGTGCGCCTGCGTTATCAATATGGATGACCAGCCAACCGGGTTCGTCAATCAACACCCAGCCAACCAGCAGTTCGGTGTCGGAGATGCGGGTTACATTGGCATAATCAATCGAAGGGGCGGCGGGAACTTGGAAGGTGACGACATTGCCATCCACGCTGACGGGGGTGTCTGCGCCTTCAACCGTGCCGAATTCATAAACACCGGCTTCGCCAGTATCGACATGCAGCATCGGCCACAAGTTGGCGGTGGTCAGTGCGGGATCGAGTTCAATGCTGATGTTTTCGCTGAGGCCAACGGGCAGGGCTTCAGTCACGCCTGCGACGGGGCCGGGTGCGCCATCGGCTTCTTGATGGATGACGACGAAACCTGGTTCAGCCAATAATGCTGATGTCACGACGACAGTGGGAGCCATGCCCATATCCATGCCATCACCGTGGGTGACGATTTGGGGAGCAATACGGACATGAGGCACCGTCCACACCGGGACAGAAGCGACTACGCCGCCCAACACGATGGGGCTGTCTGCGCCTTCAACGGTGCCGAATTCATACACGCCCACTTCACCCGTGTCGAAGTGCAGCATCGGCCAGAGGACGGGGGTGATGCCAGCCGCGTCGAGTTCGACCACGACATCGGTGGTGGTGCCTGGCTCGAGCAGAGTTGAGCCGAGGACAGAAGCAAATTCGCCGCCGTTATCAGCATGGACGACCAGGAAGGCCGGGACATCAACTGTCACGGAAGCCGCAACATAGGTGCTGTTTTCCAGCAGTTGGTCTTTCACATCCATCACAAAAGCATGGAAGGAAGGTGAAACAACCGCGCCTGCGGAATCGGCGACGGGGCTGTCTGCGCCTTCAACCGTGCCGAATTCATACACGCCTGCTTCGCCCGTATCAACGTGCAGCATGGCATAGAGCGTTGAAGTCGCCGCGCTGGTATCAATCGGGACAGAGAAATTGTAATTCCAGCCGGGGCTGAGTTTGCGATAGCCGATGACAGAGGCAAATTCGCCGGAGCCGCTGTCGGCATGGATGACCATGAAACCCGATTCAGCGAGGAAAGCGCTGTCAATCTTGACGGTGCCATCCATGACGGTCTGTTCGGAAACCGTGACGGAAGGTTCCATTGAATCCTGTGCGCTGGCGACCATGTTTAAAGCAAGCGCCCCTATGACCAATAGTAAGACGAAAGAAAGCCTCAAAAATTTGCTGTTCATATTTTGCCTCTCGTATTTTTTGTAGCGAAGAATGGTTTGTAGTCACTTTTTAGTGACTCAGTTAAACTATCGTATGTCGATAAGGCATTGGATGAGTTTTCTTACTTCTCTCTAATATTTTACTTGTTTAAGGAGGCATCATGACTGATAAATTACGTTGGGGCATTTTGGGCACAGGGGGAATTGCTGTAAAGTTTGTGGAGGATTTACGCTATCTGCCCGATGCAGAGGTGGTAGCGGTGGGGTCACGGGCGCAGGAGACGGCTGACGCTTTCGGGAATAAATACAACATCCCGCGTCGTTATCCCACTTATGAGGCATTAGCCGCTGATCCAGAAGTAGATGCCATTTATGTCTCCACGCCACACCCTTATCACGAGGCGAATGCTTTGCTTTGTATTGATAACGGCAAAGCGGTATTGTGCGAAAAGCCGTTTACGATCAATGCAGGTGGAACTGAGCGCGTGATTAATCGCGCACGGGAAAAAGGCGTGTTCCTGATGGAAGCGATGTGGACACGCTACATCCCGACGATTGTAAAAATGCGCGAATTGATTGCATCTGGCGCAATTGGGGAGGTTCGCGCCTTCCGCGCCGACTTTGGTTTTCATGCCCCATTTGACCCCAAGGGACGGCTGTTTGATCCTGAGTTAGGTGGTGGTGCGCTGCTGGACGTGGGGATTTATCCGATCTCGTTTTCATATATGGTCTTAGGCGCACCGCAGACGATTGCCAGCACCGCCTATTTGGGCGCGACGGGTGTCGATGAGCAGAACGGGATTTTGTTCGGTTACGAGGGCGGCAAAACGGCGGTTTTAAGTTCTGCCGTCAGCCTAACGACGCAGCATGATGCCATCATCATGGGTACGAAAGGCCGGATAATCGTTCAGTCACCTTTCTGGCAATCCAGACAGCTTACCTTAATCCGCGAAGGCCTACCTGCTGAAGTCCATACTATCTATTCTTTTCCCCATGATGGTTTGGGTTATCAGTTTGAGGCGGCAGAAGTGGCGGCATGTTTAAGGGCGGGCAAGCTGGAAAGCGATATAATGCCGCTTGATGAAAGTCTGGCGATTATGCGAACACTGGACACAATCCGCGCTCAATGGGGATTCAAGTATCCGGGGGAATAAATCTGCCGCTTGGAACAAAACATGTGCCTCCATCGTCATCAGTACAAATGAAGCAAACAGATGGAGGCCATGTCCCATGCAATTCCTACAATACCCTAATCGCAGTCGTAACCTTATGTTTCTTTTTATCGTGAGTGCGATCTTTTTTATTATCGCTCCTGCCGCCGCGCAGATCGTCGTGCCGTGTCCGCTGCCGCCGCCTTGCCCCGCTGACGGCACATGTCCGCCGCCACCGCCCTGCACGATAACGACAGGCGGTGTTTTTACCGATCCTTCATGGCTGAAGATTGATTATCACCGCGTTCAGGTCGAGATCAACAGCCAGATCGCCACGACCAACATTGATATGCAGTTCACCAATGAGGGGCAAGCGTTGGCGGAAGGCACATTTGTATTCCCGCTGCCGGAGGGCGCAACCGTCGATCAATTGACGATGTTCGTCGATGGGCAAGCCATCGAAGCGCGTATCCTCCCCGCAGAAGAAGCACGCGGCATTTATGACGAAATTGTGCGCCAATATCGTGACCCGGCCTTGCTGGAATATATTGGCAGCAGCGCGATTCAGGCCAATGTGTTCCCCATCCCGCCCGGTGATTCACGCCGAATCCAGATCAGCTACGCGCAAGTCTTAGAAGCGGATAACGGGCTGATTCAGTATATCTACCCGATGACGAGTTCCCGCGCCATGAGCGGGCGCAGCATTGAACAGTTCAGTATCAGCGTGAATGTGAATGGCAACGACCCGATCAGCACTATTTATTCACCCTCGCACAACATCGCTATCTCGCGTGACAGCGGCAACCCCAACGGCTTCCGCACTGGTTTTGAAAGCAGTTTCTTCGCGCCCAACGGCGATTTTAGCCTGTTTTATGCGCTGGCTAATGACGAGATCAGCTTGAATCTGCTGTCTTATCGGGAAAGCGCCAATGAAGACGGATTCTTCTTACTCTTGGTGCAGCCACCGCTGACCGTCGATGCGGCACGGATTACGCCCAAAGATGTGATTCTCGTTGTCGATCAATCCGGCAGTATGCAGGGACCGAAATGGGAACAGGCACAGGCCGCCGCCAGTTATGTGCTGGATAACCTGAATCCTTCAGACCGCTTTAATGTCGTCGTTTTTAGTACCGGAGCGCGGATTTATAGCAATCAACTTGAATCCGCCGAAATCGCGCCGCAAGCGATTGATTGGGTCAATAATCTTGAGGCCGAAGGCGGCACCGACATCAATCTGGCGCTGCAAAATGCGCTCGATATGGCTGATCGGGAACGCCCGACGACGATTATGTTCCTCACGGACGGCCTCGCCACCGAAGGCACGATTGAAACAGACGCGATTCTGGCGAATGTCGCTGCTTCTGCCCCGTCTAATGTGCGTATTTTCACCTTTGGCATTGGCGATGATGTGGATACCTTCCTGCTGGATTCCATTCATCAGCAGTTCCGGGGCGCGGGGTCTTACGTCCGCACCAATGAACGCATCGAAGAAGAAGTCGCCAGCTTGTATAACAAGATCAGCGCTCCCGTGTTGACTGATACTGTGCTGGATTTCGACGGCGCGACGGTTGAACTCATGTATCCGGCGCAGCTTCCTGATCTTTTCGCGGGTGAGCAGCTCACATTGGTCGGGCGCTATCGCGGCACGGTTGAGAATTTGCAAATTACCTTAAGCGGCACGGTCAACAATGAAGTGCAGAGCTTCATTTACAACGGCTTATCGCTACCAGAACGGGCAGGCGGTGAACCTTTCATCGCGCGGCTGTGGGCGACGCGCCGCATTGGTGATCTGCTCAACAGCATCCGGCTGAATGGCGAGAATCCTGAATTAGTCGATAGCGTGGTCGATCTAAGTGTGCGCTATGGCATCATCACGCCCTATACCAGCTTCTTGATCGAGGAAAATGACATCCTGACGCAGCAGGGACGTGATGCCGCCGCGCAAAATTTCGCATCTGGCGAAGCGCGAGCGCTGAACGAAGCCTTTACCGGCTCGGCGGCAGTGGATAACGCGGATAATATCGCTGGACTGAATAACGCTCAGGCTCCCGCCCCGCAGATGATTGTGCCGACGCAGACCGCGCAAGGGGGCGGCGTGGGTGGCGCACCTTCAAATACGGTAGAAACCGAAACCACGCCTGGCCTAATTGCTCCCGTACAAAATGCTATTACTAACGTCGGCGCGAAGACGTTCATCAATGTTGAAGGCGTATGGAACGATACCGCGTTTGAGCCAGACACGATGGAAACCGAGCAGGTCGTCTTCCTCAGTGATGAATATTTCGCGCTGCTGGACGCGCATCCTGAACTGGCGGAATACTTCGCGCTTGGGGATCGCGTGATCGTCGTCATTGAAGATGTGGCGTATGAGGTTGTGGCAGAGTAATCAATCGCTTTATGAGGCGTAAGGCAGTGCGCCCTTTTGAAAAATGAGGCAAACAATTCCTGTAGGGGCGACTCGCCGAGTCGCCCCCCGCGCATATTTAGGACAATTACGGCAGCATTTGATGTCCATTATGTTGATGATAGGCAGGCGAACACGGATTTTCCGAGCGCCAGAACGCTGGATGTGACGGTTCGGTAAAGCGGCGCATATCTTCGGCGGGCGACCAATGCGTTTGATCGGGCAAAACGGTATGCTCGTCAAAAGTGGCGCGGGAAAGATCAGCAAATTCTAAATCCGCCATCGACAAACACACGCCTTCTAAGTTTGCACCCTGTAATTTAACCTTTTTTAAATCCGCGCCTTCCAAATGAGCATTTTTCAAATTAGCGAAAGAAAGATTCGCGCCTTCCAGGTTTGCGCCTTCCAAATAGGCTTTTTGCAGATTGGCGATGACCATCTGTGCGTCGTGGATGTCCGCGAAGCCGATATGGGCGCTCTGTAAATTTGCCCCTTCAAGATAGGCTTCCGCGAGATTCGCATTCACGAGATTGGCCTCCTGCATCGTCGCGGAAGTGAGTTTTGCCCCGCGTAAATTGGCACGGCGCAAATTCGCCCCTTGCAGGTTGATGGCGCGTAGACTGGCAAATTGTAGATTCGCCATTTCCAAACACGCTCCCTCTAAATCGGCACGTTCCAAGACCGCACTTTTCAGTTCGGCATGACCTAGATATTTGCCCTTGAGTGAGCCATCCGTCAGCCAGCCAAGCTCGTGCAGTTCATCCAGTGCCGCCGCTGCTTCGCCATTAGTGGGATTGGTTAGATGATGCAGCAGGTGATCCATCAGTTCGTGTTTTTCAAAATTGCGCCGTTCACGTCCGCCCACGATCAATTCAATCAGCACAAACGTGAGGAACGCGCCGAACATTTCTGTACTAAAATTTTGTAACCAACTGACCCACCACCTCACTGATAAATCGGCTTGGAAGATGATATTGAGCAGAAGCGAGGCGATGCTGCTGATAAGGGCGATTCCGACGAGAATAAAAATAACGGTGCGATTGCTGAGGTTGGCGAGGGTCTTCATAAGTGCTATGCTCCCGTAAAATGACGCATAAATACGTCACATTAGCACACTTCTAAAACGAAATACCCCCACAAATCGGGGGGTAAAAGCGGAAAATGATGAAGTTGTGTGGTTAAACTAACCCCAGAGAATAATACGAAGAATTGGAACCACCAAGACACGAAGGACACCAAGAAAATTTCTTACAAAACATTCTTGGCGCTCTTGGCGATTATTGGACAGATGATATAGACGATCAT
>DAOTTO010000530.1:0-6645 GCA_034437895.1 Anaerolineae bacterium
TATACGAAGTTTGTTTAAGAATCAACAAATTCGCGGTTAAGTTTAGCCTACGCTTGTCCACTGATTGCCCTACGCTGCTTTTGTTAGAATACTGTTTGTAACGATCTTTTTAGAGGTGATGCGCGTCAGACGATGTTATGCTACACTAGACGACATCATAAACATTCTTTGGCGAAAATACATCCATGATCGGACGCAAGCTCAACAACCGCTACGAAATCCGCGAACATCTGGGCGATGGCTCGACGGCGACTGTTTATAAAGCCTTCGATGAACGGCTGGGGCGCGATGTCGCCATCAAGCTGCTGCTCCCCCACGTCCGCGAGACGACCCGCAAACGCTTCTTTCAGGAAGCCACCTCCGCCGCGCAGTTGAATCATCCCAACATCATGGCGATTTTCGACATCGATCAGGAAGGCGAGCGCCATTTCCTCGTCGTCGAATATGTCGATGGGGCTTCTTTGGCGGATTATGTGCCGTCCGCGCCGGAATTGGTCGTGCGGCTGGGCAGGCAGATCGCCCTCGCGCTGCAATACGCTCATGAGCGGCACATCATCCACCGCGACATCAAGCCCGCCAATATCAAGGTCACGCCGGAAGGCCAGATCAAGATTATGGATTTGGGGCTGGCGCTGCCGCGTGAGGCCAAGCGTGTGACCGCTTCCGGCATGGTCATCGGCACTCCGGCCTATCTCTCGCCCGAACAGGCGCAGGGGCTTAAACTCGATCATCGCACCGATATTTATTCGCTCGGCATCGTCCTGTATGAGATGGCAACCGGGCAGCTTCCATTTAATGCCGACGACATCGGGGCGCTGTTGTTGCAGCAGGTCAAACAGCCGCCGCCGCCGCCGCGTCTGATGGTGGCGGATTTACCCGTCGCGCTGGAAAGCGTCATCCTGAAGGCGCTGGAAAAAAATCCGGTGCGCCGTTTCCAAACATGCAACACTTTAGCTGAAGCACTGGAAGCCGCCATCCCGAATACTGATGAAACACCGACCCTTTCTGCCCGGCCTAATTGGACGGATACCATGCAAGCCGGCCCCATCCATGACGTGACGCGGCGCAATAAACGGGCGCTGCGTGTCATTCTGGCGGATGACCATACTCTGCTGCGGAAATCTTTAGCAGGGCTTTTGGAACAAAAAGAGGGCTTTGTCGTCGTAGCGGAGGCCGCTGATGGCGAAAGTGCGCTGCAACAAACGCTGGCGATTCTGCCTGATCTGCTGCTGCTGGATTTAAATATGCCCGGCAAAGGCGGCCTGGATATTCTGCCTGATGTCCGCGCCAAAGCCCCGCAGGTCAAAGTGCTGGTGCTGACCGGACGCGATGAAGATTCCTACATCGTGCGGGCGCTGCGAGCAGGCGCACATGGCTATATCCTGAAATCCTCGGAAGAAAATGATCTGATGGATGCCATCTCGCGTGTCATGCAAGGTCAGCTTGTGCTAGGGCGCGGCGTAGCGGAAAAAATCGTCACGGGTGTACTCGCACCAACTACTGGTCACGATAAACTAAACGATACTGAACAGCAAATACTGCTGTATGTCGCGGCGGGTTACGAGAATGATGTTATCGCTAAGAAGATGGAAAAATCCATGTCCGAGACGATAGAAGCACTCGCCCACGCGATGGACAAACTCGGCGCGAAAGATCGCCACGCGGCTGCCCTCAAAGCGTTGCGGAACGGCGATATTATGCTGGATGACCTACACAACCTGTCTCAATAACGCAAGTTAACGCAATGACGCAGGTTGGAACACAACTTTATACCTCCTCCAATGTGGCCTTCTTAGACGTTCTCTTACGTGCTAAACCCCTCTAAGAGAACTTTTGTGCTATTCTAATCGCGTTTATACAAAACCTGTGGTATGCTTGTTTTAAAACAGGCAGCATTCTATCCATACACCAACGCAAAATTTCCCTGTTCGTTTAGGTTAATTTTTTAGGTTCAACCATGAGCAGAGACGACGAATATTACGACGACGACGAATATTATGATGACGATGTTGATGATGGGACGGACGATGACGACGATGAGGAAGTAAGCTCGTCACGCTCATCCGTCAATCCTTTTAAAGCGCCTTCATCTGGCCTACCGGGGAGTGGGCGTTTCGGTAGTCCAGCCAGCCCATCCGGTTCGTCTGGGTCATCATCCGGTTTACCCGGTTCATCAAGCAGCTTCGGCGCACGTCCGGCCAGCAGCACCCCCTTCCAACGCCCCGGTTCACCCGCAACGCCGGGTTCCTCTTCACCGGGAGGCTCTTCATCATCTGGCGGCAGCGGAAGCAGCAGTAACCCACCCCGTTTCGGCAGTGGTTCATCACCATCCGGCAGCGGTACATCAAGTCCAACATCGCGTGATCCCAAAGACGTTTCTTCTGATCGCCAGCGCTTTTTCGGCGGAAGTGGTTCTGGGTCAGGCTCGCAAGGTTCATCGGGGTCTTCTGGCTCGTCCGGTTCGTCATCAGGCGGATCAGGGTCATCTGGCCCACGTCCACCGGAACCTAACAGCCCAACCACACCGGGTCAGCGTCCGCCGCTGCCGGGAAGTTCAGGCAGCTCAGGGAGTTCCGGCTTTAATCGTCCCACCAGTCCGCCCTCCGGTGGTTCCAGCAGTGGTTCTTCTGGCGGTAGTTCTGGCAGTTCCGGCTTTAATCGTCCCACCAGTCCGCCGTCCGGTGGTTCCAGCAGCGGCAGCGGCTCTTCAAGTGGAAGTTCTTCCAGTTCAGGCACACCCGGCTTTGGCAACCGTTTCGGCAGCGGGGGAAGTTCATCTCAAGGCAGTTCGGGCGGCTCATCTAGTAGCGGATCCAGCAGTTATCCAGGCAGTGGTTCATCCGGTGGGAGTTCATCCCAAAGCGCTCCGCCCAAAAGAGAAGAGCCTAAGAAAGAAGACGAGAAAAAACCTGCTGAAAGCGGTGGACGTTTCGGGGGATTTGCCTCGCGTTTGCCTCTTGGTGGCAAAAAAGATGAAGGTGATAAAAAACCAGCCGACTCCGCCGCGAAATCAACCAGCAGTCCAGCCGCTGCTTTAGGTGGCCTCACATCACGTTTACCTTTCGGCAAAAAAGATGATGCCCCTGCTAAACCTGCGGATAAGAAACCAGCCGACTCCGCCGCGAAATCGGGTCCTGCGGCGGCATTAGGCGGCCTCACTTCTCGCTTACCCTTCGGTAAGAAAGAGGAAACGCCTCCAGCCAAACCTTCCAGTTCCGGCGCGAAGCCCACCAGCAGCCCATCCGGTGCGTTAGGCGGTCTTACCTCGCGCTTACCCTTCGGTGCAAAGAAAGAAGACCCGCCCGCAGCAAAACCCGGCGCTCCAGCCGCGAAACCTTCAGCTTCCGGCTCTAAACCAGCGGAAGAGGCCAAATCTTCACCTTTCGGAAGATTCAGATCGGGCGCACAATCTGCCCCATCGGGTAATGCACCCACCGCCAAAGCAGGAGCATCCCCGGCGAAAGCCTCAGCCGCCAAAGCCGAATCCAGCGGCGGCTTATTGGGTCGCTTTTTGCCTTTCGGTAAGGCCGAGGATACAAAGTCACAAAAAACCAGCAAGACTCGCGCCAGCAAAATCCCACAATCCGCAGGTGAAGGCATGTCGCTCGACACCCAACTCGATATCCTCGGAGTTGGGCTAGTTTTTGCGGCGCTGGTGATTTCTTTCAGCAGCCTCTCGCCCGATCAAGGCGCGATCACAGGCGGAATCAATGCCTTTGTACGAGAACTGTTAGGGCGCGGCGCATTAGGCATCCCTGTAAGCATGATGGCTGTCGGGATATGGCTGATTGCGCGGCATTTTGGCGAGAACGCCCCAACGATTGATCCAGTTCGCATCAGTGGCATCCTTATGCTTTACGTCGGCGCATTGGTGATCTTCCAATATACCGATGCCTTCCGCGCAGTCTATGTCGGCGTGGATTCGCAGACGTATCGACTTTTGGTCGATCAGCTTACAACGGCTGTCGGCAGCGGCGGGGGACGAGTCGGCGCGGAACTCTATATCCTGATCCTGTCTAATGTTGGCGACATTGGCAGTATTTTTGTTATCTTAGGCTGGATGGTCATCGGTTTGATGCTCGCCACCCGCACCACCGCCGCCGAACTCGCGGTTTTCGTCATCAGCATCTATCGCAGTTTGCAGATTACACTGCAACGCCGCGCCCAAGTCGCTTCTGCCAAACGTGCCGAAGCCCAACTGCTCATCGCACAGCAAGCCGAGGCCGCCCGTCTACAAGCGGCACAAATCAGCATTATGAAACCTGCCCAAGAAGCGCTTCCGGCACCTCTCGCCATGCCAATGGCTGCCTTACCCGCGCCTAGTGAAGAGGCCATCCCGATTCCGATTGAGGAACGCGGCATCCCGATTCGTATCGCCGGACAAATGGTGACGGCTCCGGTAGGCAATCCAGAAGCGCCCCTCGCACAGCCGCTTGCACCCCAACCTGCTGCCGCGATGGCTGCGCCTGCCCCTGCTGCAACACCACCGCCGACTTCATCCCCTGAACAAAATCGCTTTGGTGGCATTGCATCGCGCTTACGCGGCGCTACCGAAGAGAACAAGTTATCCCAGCAGCCCGCCGCCAATGGGAGCGATGCCGCCAAGCCAGCCAGCGGTGTGGGTGGATTTTTCCGCCGGACAGAGCCGAACAAACCGGATGCGACAAAAACTAACGCGCCACCAGTGCCGCCGCTGCCCACACAAGCGCCTGCCGCCGCTGCTCAAGCTGCACCCTTTAACGCCGCCACCCCTCCAGCAGCAGCACCCCTATCTCCTGCCGCCGAGAATACCAATCCGGCAGCAGCAGCAAGAGTAAGCACACCACCTGCACCGCCGACCACTTTGCCAACGGAACGTGCGGCCTCGCCGTTCAACCGTCCGGGCGAATCGGGCAGCCCGTTCTCGCGTCCAGCATCACCTTTCAGCAAACCGCCGAGCGCGGATGATGAATCATCCGAAGACGAAATGCTCTCACGTCTGGCACCCGCCCGGCCTAAAGGCACGGGACCCGCGCCACGTCCACAACCCACCTCGCCCTTTGCCTCTCGCTTTAACACAGGCATATCCAAACCTGCTGACGACGAGCTAGAGGATGAGGACATCAACGATGACGACATCAAGGATGAAGACGAAAAAGACAGCGGACTCGTCCCAGATCGCATGAGCCGTTTGAACGAAATCCGCGCCGGACAAACTGCCCGTCCCGCCGCCGATTTACGCGCCTCAATGGATGATGAAGATGACGTTGAAGATGATGATCTGGATGATGAGGATAACGAAGATCGCTTATCAGCGCAGCTACGCACCGCACCATCGCCCTTTAACCGTCAACCGCTTGCGCCGCGTCCGTTTGGCGCTCCCGCGCAGCCCGCGGCGGTAAATGGTGAAAGCGCCGCCAAGCCCTTCTCGCCGTTTGTCCGTTCACCGGAAGAAGCAAAGGTCAGCGACGAGACACAGCGCCCCGCCGCGTATACACCGCCTTCCGTCGCAGCGACGACAACGCCGCCAGCGCCTGCCAACATCGCCCCACCGGAACGTAAAATCCCGCAGGTGATGCAGCCTGCCGCACAAGCCACATCGGAACCGGTCATCAATGCCACACCCAGTCCGGCTTCTGCCGCGGCTATACGTCCCCGCAAAGAATGGCGACAGCCCGATTTCCGCTCATTATTGGCTTCCGGCTCTGAACAGGATTTTGATCGGGAAGCGCTCGTCAAACGCGCCCGTACCATCGAAGAAACGCTGTTGAGTTTCGGTGCGCCGGGGCGCGTAGTCGAAATCAACACAGGCCCCGTGATTACCCAGTTCGGTGTCGAGCCGGATTATCTTACGGTGCGTGGGGGCAAGAAAAATCGCGTCAAAGTAAGTGCAATTGCCCAACTCGATAAAGACCTTCAGCTTGCGCTCGGCGCACGGTCAATCCGTATCGAAGCGCCTGTGCCGGGTAAAGGCTATGTCGGCGTGGAAGTGCCAAACGACCAGGCTTCGCTCGTTAGCCTGCGAGATGTAATGGAAAGCCGCCAATTTCATAAAATCAAATCGCCGTTGAAAATCGCGCTCGGACAAAGCGTTGACGGTACGCCAATCTCGGCTGATCTGGCCTCAATGCCACATTTGCTTATCGCCGGAACGACGGGTTCAGGTAAATCGGTCTGTGTCAACTCGATCATCATGAGCTTGATTCTGCAAAATACGCCCGAAACCGTCAAGTTCATCATGGTCGATCCGAAGCGCGTTGAATTAACCGGATACAATGGCATTCCGCATCTCGTCGCGCCCGTCGTTGTGGAGTTAGAGCGTATCGTCGGCGTACTCAAATGGGTAACGCGAGAAATGGACGAGCGCTACAAAAAATTCAGCGATGCCGGAGCGCGTAATATCGAGGATTACAACACACACCTCTCGACACAAGCCGAATCGATGGCTTATATCGTCGTCATCATCGACGAATTAGCCGACTTGATGATGCTCGCTCCCGACGAAACCGAGCGCGTCATCACCCGTATCGCCGCGTTAGCCCGTGCGACGGGTATCCATCTCGTCATCGCCACCCAGCGCCCTTCAGTCGATGTCGTCACGGGGTTGATTAAAGCCAACTTCCCGGCGCGTATCGCCTTCGCGGTGGCAGGCAGCGTGGACAGCCG
>DAOTTO010000531.1:0-7796 GCA_034437895.1 Anaerolineae bacterium
CCCCATTATTTTCGATGTTTTAATAGCACTCATCTTCCCTGCTATATTTTGGATGCCGCTGGCTTTTGTGCAGCGGCATTTTTGTTGAATGCGGTATAATGAAGGTGGTTTGATTATTGAAACGACGGTGCTATGGGGCTGAACGAGATTCACAACATTCTTTTTAACGCACATATTTTGTATTCATTAGCGATGAGCGTATGGGCGGCTGTTATGGCTTCCCGCAATGAATCGATTTCGGGTAATTTTTGGGGCGCAGTGGCAACGGGTGCAGTCTTAGCCGCCGCCGTAACCGTGATCGGCATCATTATGGCGCTACAAGGACTACAGCCCGGCTCCGAAGAGAATAAACGCCTAGCCTTATATTTCATCTATATGTCGTGGCTTGTGATTATTATGCCGGGTCTGTTTACCCTGCTGCGTGGACGCGATGACCGGAGTGCGGCTATTGCCTTTGCGATTTTGGCGTTTTTCAATGCGTCGGTGTCATTCAGCATGATGCAGCGTATGGTTATTAGTCCCTGGTCGTGATTAATACGACGATGAAAAGAGTTCTGCTGACGCTCCTGTGCGGCGCATTATGCAGCGCATCGCTATCCGCTTGCGAGGCACAAGCGACCCCATTTCCAGTGGAACTAGCAGCCACCGCGACGCTGCCGCCACCTATGGCAACAACAGAACCCATTCGTTATGCGCTTGATGCCAACACAATAGGATTCATCGCCGAAATGGATCAGCTTCAAGCTGCTGCACAAATCACCCTCTTAGCGACAAACGCGACTCCGGCGGATTTGGGCGTACAATATGATGTCATCGCGGCCTATGGCGCACAATCAGGCTGGACACTTCCCCCCATCACGCCGCATATCGCTTTAGTGATTGGTCAAATTGAAGATGCTACGTTGACCGAAATTTTGCGTCAGAGCATCAATCCGCAACTGGTCGTCGATGGGTTAGGAATTTCCGGTGCAACTGCCGAAATAGTGAGCATTGCGTCAGCGAGTACCCTCCGCGCACAGATGGCAAATCGGGGCAAACCTGATGGCTATGGATTAGCAGTAGGTGCGGCCTATACCCCCGGCGCGGCACAAATTGCCGAGCAATGGGCGGCCATCAACATCGAAACAAGGCTGTTATGGATGAACAACGCGCAAATTTTTACGGCGCTTGAGTCAAGCGAAATTCAAATCGCCCTCATCACTTGGGCGACTTCGGAAGAACAACAAAACTGGATAGAGCGCTTCGGCACAGAAAATATCATCGACCTCTACACGTTGCCGATCAGTTATTTAGCAGTCGAAGGTTTAAACATCTCATTCACGCCGGGCGGTTGGCCTCTGGCAGAACGGTAAATTGTGGAAATTATCCTGACGCATAATAACGCAGATTTTGACGCGGCAGCCGCGCTGTTGGGCGCATATAAATTATTTCCCGCAGCCGTGCCTGTCCTTTCCAGCCGTTTGAATCGGAATGTAGCGGAATTTGTCGCACTTTATCAAAACGGGCTGCCTTTTATCGCATGGGACAACCTTCAAGGCGAGAAAGTCAAACGCATTGTTTTAGTTGATACGCAAAAAACACCGGATGTGCGCGATCTACCCACCAATACCCCCATTTTTATCATCGACCATCATCCCAAACGCGCTCATTTTGGCTCGCACGAGACATTCACAGGGGAAGAAGTTGGGGCAACCGTGACCTTGTTGGTCGAACAGATGCGCCAGAAGGGAATTACGCTTTCATCACTAGAAGCAACCTTACTCGCACTCGGTATTTATGAAGATACGGGTTCGCTGACCTACAGCTTAACCACCCCACGCGACATTACAGCGGCAGCATGGCTGCTGGAACAAGGCGCAGTCCTCGATACCGTCCGGCGCTTTCTCACCAAATCCTTGAACGAGGAACAGCAAATACTGCTGGAAAAATTATTGAAAACGGCTGAAACTCGTGTGATTGAAGGGTACACAATCATTGTCTGTGCCGTGATGATTGATACCTATATCGATCAGATCAACAGCGTCGCCCATCGTCTGCGAGATTTATTAGAATGCGAAGCGCTGTTCGTGCTGGTGGAACATCCGACAGGGATTCAGTTGGTCAGCCGCGCAACAGGCGACGCGATTGATGTTGGGACGATAGCACGTTCCTTCGGCGGAGGAGGTCATGCACGCGCCTCGGCTGCAAGTATTGAAGACACAATGCTATCGCAAGTTCTCGATAAATTATGGCGCGACATCACAGCCCATATTCAGCCTGTGACTCGTGTCGCTGATTTGATGTCTTATGGCGTACAAATTGTTGAAGCAGACAAGCCGCTAACCGATGTGATCCACCAATTACGCCGCATCGGGCATGAAGGCTATCCGGTAGTCGAAAAAGGGCGCGTTGTGGGCTTACTCACCCGCCGCAGCGCTGATCGTGCGCTAGAACATGGGTTAAGCAGCGTGAGTGTACGCGACATCATGGACAGCGGCACGATTACGCTTAAACGCGATGAGTCGCTTTCTAGGCTGGAACAAGTCATGGTCACAAGTGGATGGGGTCAAATCCCTATCATCGACGATGACGAAAAGATTATTGGCATCGTCACGCGGACGGATTTAATCAAACATTGGACAAAAACCCATCCTAAGCCCGATAGCATCCAAGATCAAGTTTCGCCCGACCAGATCAAAAAAATCTTAAGCGAACCCGTCGCTCGTCTGATCGAAACCATCTCTCGTTACACGGAAGAAGCCGGCATCAATTTGTACATGGTAGGCGGTGTCGTGCGCGATCTGCTGCTGGGTCGCCCCAATCTCGATCTCGATTTTGTGGTGGAAGGCGATGCTATTCGGCTGGCGGATGATCTTAAAGCCCTTTATGGCGGCACTGTAAACAGTTTTCGTCCGTTTGGAACGGCGAAATGGCGCTTAGATTCGCAAGTGGCAGAAAAACTCGGCCTCGCCAACGGCGTACTCCCCGAACACATTGATTTCGCCACCTCGCGCAATGAATTTTATGAGCATCCCACTGCCCTACCGACGGTGTATAACAGTTCGATCAAACTTGATCTCGGCAGACGCGATTTCACAATGAATACGTTGGCAATCCAACTCAGCCCAGCAGGGGCGAAGGGGCGCATCCTCGATTTTTATGGTGGATTACGCGACCTCAACAATCGTACCATTCGCGTTTTACATAGTTTGAGTTTTGTCGATGACCCTACCCGCATTTTACGGGCAGTGCGCTTTCAGCAGCGCTTGAATTTTGAGATTGAGCCACGCACCAAAGACCTAATGGATACCGCACAACCGATGCTGCGGCGTATCACAGGCGGACGACTGCGTGACGAACTTCATTTACTAATGCGTGAGAAAATGCCCCGAAAAGGCTTGGTCGAACTACAAAAATGCGGTGTCTTGCAAGGGATTCATCCCGATTTTATCTTAAGTCCCCAAATTGAAGCGCATTTTCAAGCAGCACAAACTTCAGCCGGAAAATGGCCTCTACCTGTCCCTGATATTGCTGATTTACACTGGCATCTCGTCTTGAGCGCGATTGCTCCAGATCGTCTGCTTGATCTATGTGAGCGCTTACTCTTCGCCCGCGCCCAATCGCAATCTTTTGCGGATGCTGCCGGATTAGTTCAACAACCCGCCAGCCTTGTCGATGCGAATGCCCTCCCAAGCCAAATTACCACACAGCTCGAAGATCACAGCGAACTCGCCTTGCTCACGGCTTGGATTCTCGCACCCCTGCCGATCATCCGTCAGCGCATCGAGAAATTCTTAACAGAGTGGCGCAGCATTCGCCCCAAAAGCGATGGCAACACTTTACAATCTTTAGGCTTGCTGCCAGGGCCGCGCTACCGGATTATTCTTGATCGTTTACGGGCGGCGCGGCTCGATGGGGAAATCCAAGATGAGACCCAGGAACGTCAGCTTTTAGAGGCGCTTGTACAAGGGATGACGCATGACCGCACTTGATCCCATCTCGCTGACGGTAGAACTGCCGATTGTCCTGCGGATGGCAGATCAAGAAGACATCCCGCGCATGGAATGGTACGGTCAGTATGCCCACTTCCGCAATTTGTTCCGCCGTTCTTATCGAGAACAAGTGCAGGGCAAGCGCATCATGCTGGTGGCAGATTGTCGCGGCTTTCCGGTAGGCTATCTCTTTATTCAGTTCAAAAGCACCAGCGCTCATATCGCAGACGGAAAAAACCGCGCTTATTTTTACTCTTTCCGCGTTATGGATTTATTTCAAGGGAAGCGCATCGGGACGACCTTAATACGCGAAGCCGAAACGATCATTAAAAATCGCGGGTTTCGCTATGGGACGATTGCCGTCGCTAAAGATAACCCTCGTGCGCTGCATCTTTATCAGCGCTTAGGCTATCGAAAATTCGCCGAAGACGGGGGACGATGGAGCTATACCGATCATCGTGGGCAAATCCGCCATGTCGAGGAACCCTGTTGGGTCTTGGAAAAAAATTTAATGTTGCGCTAGAATACACTGCTTGTGGTTCCACCTATGAATTTGTTCTGAAACTTTATGTTGAACAAAGCAAAATGGGAATACACTTTAAGCAGATTGAACACAAATATAGTGAGGCAAAACCTTTATGGCAACGGTACAATCGGCAGTTCGTGTAAGGCATTGGCAAGGTGGACAGCACCCGACCATCGTAAGCATCAATCGCTTGATGCAACAAGAAGGCCTACGCCCTTACATGTGGATGAATATGCCTAATCACCGTTACGCGGTGCGCTCGCATGGCTACGACAAGGTGTTGTATGTCATCGAAGGCACACTGGATGTTACCCTTCCCGATAGCAATCAAAGCGTCCGCCTCCGCGCAGGCGACAGAATCGATATTCCCGCCGGGGTTCGTCACGGCTCAATCGTCGGTTTCGGCGGCGCAAAGTGTGTCGAAGCGGCCATTAATAAGCCACGCGGCAGCCGCTAACTCAAATCCTTTCACAATCGACTTAACCGGGAGCATTGATCTCCCGGTTTTTATTTTAAGCCCACTCACTACTGACATCCCCGTTTAACTCCGGTACAATCGTAAGTCTAAGTTAAGATTTTGCAATTACGCTGTAAAGTGTTCGTCCTCTATCCATAGGTCAACCGCCCATGTTTGAAGTATTCATTACATTTATCGCCGGAATGGTTTCGTTTTTATCCCCCTGCGTACTCCCCCTCGTCCCAGCGTATATTGGCTATATGAGTGGACGTATGACCAACACGGTTGCCGCCCAAGTCACTGTGAACGCAGATGGTAGTGGCACGGCTGTGATGAGCCATCGCCCCTACAGCGCCCGTTTTAACACCTTTTTACACGGGTTGGCTTTTGTCGCTGGCTTTACGTTCATCTTCGTCATGCTCGGCGTATTAAGCACCGCCATAATCCGCCCACTTTTAGGCGGCGAGGCGACGGTGACAGCATTTTTAGGGCGCACAGGCGGCGTGATTGTGATCTTTTTGGGTTTTCATTTTATGGGAGTCCTTCCGCCTCTTTTTAATCGTCTGCGTAAAGCACAACCCCTCATCAATCATGCCGCGTTTAGCATCATCATGGCGCTAATCGGCAGCATCTTAATCTTATGGTGCGCCACGGGGACGCTTGCACCTTGGCAAGATGGCGATCTCCCCCGCTGGACAATCGGCCTCGCAGTTATCAGTGTCCTCCTTTTAATTTCACTCATGGCAGCAGGTGGCGCGTTTACAACCCCCGATATCTTCTGGACGAAGGCCATGAATACGCTCGAACTCACCCTCTATGCCGATACACGTCGAGAAATGGTCGCTAATGGACAGCAGGGTTTTGCGAATTCTGCTTTTATGGGCATTGTCTTCGCGGCGGGTTGGACACCATGCTTGGGACCGACGTTAGGCACAGCATTAGGGTTAGCCATTGCCGGAGAAAATGCCAGCAGTGTGATTCGCGGCGGTGTATTACTCGGCGCATATTCGCTTGGTTTGGGCATCCCATTTTTGTTGACTGCGCTCATGCTCGACGGCGCACAAGGCATATTTCGCCGCTTACAGGGTTATATGCGTAGCATCCAACTGGTCAGCGGCGTGTTTTTGGTCTTTATCGGCTATTTGATCGCCAGCGGACAGTTGCAATCATTCAGCTTACGCCTCTCGCAAGATTTTGGCGATTTCTCTTATTCTTTAGAAGAATGTACTATCGCAGTGTTTGAGGGTGATCTGCGGCTGAATCAATTTGACATTTGCATGAATGGCGAACAAAGCATTGAAGACTTGAAAGACGATACAGCGTTTTTACCGAATATGACTCAATATGTTTTTGCGTTTGATGATTTTCCCCAAGGCAGCGATGCGCGGCTTTAAAAAAACTTTACTGATCGCTGGGGCATTGCTCTGTTTTCTAGCGGCAGGTTGGATTTTTATAGGTGCTGGCTTGCCGCAACGGGCGACTTATACTGGGCAAATCAGCGAGGATGGGTTTTCCATCGCGCCGGAACTAAACAGCATCGCGCCGAATTTTGAACAGCCTGCATTAAACGGAGCGCCGATCAGTTTAGCATCGCTGCGAGGATCACCCGTTATCGTAAATTTCTGGGCAACATGGTGCGAACCATGCCGTATCGAAATGCCCGATTTACAAACGGTGTATACCGAATATCAAGCAGATGGTTTACGCATTTTGGCGGTCAACCTTGGTGAGCCTTCTCCTCTCATCAACGAATGGGTGCAATCATTCGGTTTAACATTTGACATCTTATTGGATGAACGTCAATCTGTGGCAGCACTTTATTATTTGCGTGGACAGCCCTCGACCTATATCATCTCGCCGCAGGGCATCATCACGGACATCTTTTATGGGCCTGTTTCCGCGAGTACGTTACGCGCCGCCCTCGCCCCCTATTTACGATAATTATTGGAGTTTGATGTTATGGTGACACAACCACCAGAAAAACCGCGCAATTCATTTGGATTACGCGCAAATATCTTTACCCTACGTTTGGCGCGGAATTGGCTGCGGGTCTTTTTGGTCGTATTGGGGATATTTGTCGCGCTGCCCTTCGTCGCCCCCACTTTTATGAAATTGGGCTTAGAGGTGCCGGGGCGGGTCATCTACACGATGTACAGCCCATTTTGCCATCAATTCCCGTTCCGGTCTTTCTTTCTTTATGGCGAACAGCCTGTTTACCCGCGTGAAATCACCAGCTCCGATTGGACACCTTACGAAGCCTATGCTAATAATCTGCCACAATTTCAGCAGTTCGCCCCGGCTGACGAGTTCACGAGCTTAGATTGGGTTCTGGCGCAGAAAAATTTCTATGGCAACGCGCAGATGGGCTATAAAATGACCCTATGTGAACGTGATATTTCGATCTATTTTGGTCTCTTTACAGGTGGGCTTATTTACAGCCTTCCCGTCATCCGACGGCGACTGCGCCCTGCACCTTTATGGCTATATGTTTTCTTAGGATTAGGGCCGATTGCGCTGGATGGTTTCAGCCAGTTGTTCGGGTATCCGCCTTTTAACCTGTGGCCTCCAAGAGAAACTTTACCTATTTTCCGCGTGATGACGGGAGCATTTTTCGGATTGATGACCGCGTGGCTGGCCTATCCCTATTTACATACAGGGATGATCGAAACTCGCCGCGAGATCGAAACCAAATTGGCAAGGGCGGGCATTTTTATCGATCATAAATAACCTGAGTTTCGGACAGTGTTTTCATTCTATCCCCACCCCTAAATCCCCTCCCCACTTCGTAGAGAGGGGACTTAAAGAACCATTGTGAACCGTTTTTCTCCCCTTCGCCATGCAA
>DAOTTO010000532.1:0-3882 GCA_034437895.1 Anaerolineae bacterium
TGGACACGGCTCAAGTTGAAGTTCTGGTTGGATTTGAGATCAAAGAACCGCAGTCTATTCCGTCTGGATATGCATTCGCTGGTGCGGGATAGACGGAAAGCCGTCACGCGGTTTCACTGCTCTACCAGAGTTCCCATATTGAACACAGTATCACCCAGCAACCAGTTGAATATGCTGAGTATGGTTTACTGACCGATGGTGCAAGCAGAATTGGGCTGGACGCGCCTGTTGAGAACGTACAAATTAGAGATGTTGTGGGGGAATATGTCGCTGGAACCTGAATCATGATATCAGACAATCAAGCGACTTGGCAAGCAAATGTGCCGCTTCAGCGTCTGTGCTGGCAGGAAGGCGATCTGATTTATGAGATGCTTGTCAGTGGCGGTTCTTATGACACAGGATCAGGGCTTGATCGCAACGCAATGATTGCCATCGCAGTCAGCTTGCAGTCAGCAAGGACTACACATCTGCATAAAAGAATAGAAACATCCCCCCGGACATCTCGCGCTCGTGCTGGCGGTAGGCGTAGCGGATGGTACGGTCATCGAGACGGCGGAGTAGGGGCGAGTGGCAGCACACTGACACACGCTTACCGGCGGACGGACTACTTCGCCCACAACGTCCTGATTGCCGTTGCACTCGGTATCATGATACTATTCAATCCACAAACAACATTTGAAGGTATCGTTTGGGATTCAAATATCCGCAGCATTTTAGCAAGCTGTTTAAATCAAGAACCGCACTCACTCCTTCAAAGTATCGAAATTTGAATTGAAACTGTCATGCTTGCAAACTTAATCAGCCTACGAACTGGAGAAAGTTCATGTCGATTCTACTGCGTAATTTCCGAAGCTGGTGGCAGCCGCCTCGCAACATCATGGACCGACCAGATCACCGTCAGGTAACGTTTCTGGAGCTATTTTATGATCTTGTGTACGTCGTTATTATTGCTGAACTGACCCACTCGCTTGCAAATCATGTTGACCTTGAGCATTTATTACAGTTTTCTTTCTTGTTTGTAATTGTCTGGTGGGCATGGCTCAACGGAACATTCTATTATGAATTACACGGCAATGATGATATTCGTACCCGCGTATTTACATTCGCTCAAATGCTTTGTGTGATGTCAATGGCAGTTTTCGCACATGATGCGATTGGAAGCACTTCAATTGGTTTTGCGATTTCTCTCGGAGCGTTTCAGTTGATCTTAACTTATATGTGGTGGCGAACCGGAGTTCATGATCCTGATCACAACCCTATATCAGTACCATATACCTACGCATATCTGACCGTTACAACGCTGTTTTTCGCCTCCATATTCGTCGAACCGCCAATCCGCTGGTATCTATGGGCGTTTGCCACCTTGATTGCAATTTTGATGCCCCTACTGGTCTTTGTACTAGGGCGGAACAACCCCGTAGCCCAGAAACATCTTGAAATAGCCTCTCGTGCATCACATTCGCTCGTCGAACGATTCGGGCTATTCACGATTATTGTGATAGGAGAGGTGATTGTTAATGTTGTACAAGGTATTGCCGGACAAGAACAACTGACATGGGGCGTTGGCGCGATTGCTGTGTTGAGTATGGTCGTTGCATTCGCGATCTGGTGGCTGTACTTTGATACTGTTTCGCATCGCTTGCCCCGTCAACAATTTTGGTCAGCGCTATGGATGTATACGCATCTTCCTGTCACTGGCGGCATTGCAATGATTGGTGCCGCGAATCTCAATGTTGTCGAACATGTTGGTGAGACATTACCCTTAGAAGTGCGCTGGTTACTCGTATTTTCGATCATAACAGTGCTGTTAGGAATAGCCTTTCTTATACACACACTACATCCCGATGAGCATTTTGAGCCAGCTTATCGCAATACACAGCGAGCTATTATCATCGTTTCGGTCATCATCAGTATTTTTGGGTTCACGACGATTGCGGCAGTCCCCTTGCTTGCTTGTGTTGTTGCTCTATTATTTATCCCGATTGTTGTTGGGCTTTTAAATTGGTCACGGATTTCTGAAACGCTCGCACAAGATGTCACGACGTAGTGAAGTGACCCCTGAGATTGGACACGCGCCGCGCGCCGCGTCTGAAATCGAAGGTGGATTGACATACCGTCACGCCAGTATACGACCATCTGCTGGTTGATTTGATCGAGCTGCGAGACTTTGACGTAATCCGCAAGTGCATCGAACAGTTCACGGCGGTAGGCGCGCGGCACGGCGGAACAGGTGCCGATACACCCGTTCTGCGACGGGACGTGCTTCCAGCACCATCTGGCGCTGCTTCTTGCCTTCCCGCAGCGACTTCAGGTTTGTGCCTGCTGCATGATGCGCGCAGACTGCTTGTTTGTTCGGGTGATGCTGCGTAACTGTTCCCGTTCTTCAGCGCTCAACTCTACGGGATATTTCTGCTGACTGCCTGCTGGTGTTTGATAGGAAGGGTCACGCGCTGGACAGTCGCTGCGCGGCGGTTGTGCGAGGAATTCTCTTCCCGCGTCCGCTGATTGCAGCGATTTCTATTGACAACGAGCGAGCAATTTTCTATAGTCTCTGCGATGAACGCATGGTTTTACATGGAAGACGATGCAGAATATCGGGGCTTCGGCAGTTATTCATCTGATTATGATCCCCTCAGGCAGGATCACCGCCCCACGTCATGAAGGGGTATGCTGCGCTGCCGAGTCTGCGTCCACCGTTATCGCCCTGCCCATTTGTGGTTTCCCTTCCCCTGCTCTCCAGAATTACGTCGGCTGGCAGCTTGTAGACGACAATCGTCTGCCCCAGCGTCCCTAAACGCTGCTTTGATTCCAGTAATTTTGTACATAAACGACAGTCAACTGCCGTGTACTGCCCCATTTATCGCACCGGTTGTATAAGGAGACTCAATGGTATTGGCTTTGGTTATCCTACTTCCGTTTCTACTCGCAATTCTGTTCAGCTTTGCAAGAATGCGCGCTTCTACCGTTGGCACGATCAGCGCGTTGACAATGCTCACGCTCTTTATCCTGTCGCTGCTCCAATTGTCTTCTGTGACTGTCTTGGGCGCATCGTCGTTGAACATTCCTTGGATACCAGAAATCGGGTTGACACTTTCGATCTATGTCGATGGATTGGCGCTGCTGTTCGTTCTGCTGATCACCGGCATTGGTGCAGCAGTTATGTTCTATGCCGGGCAGTATTTCGAGGATGGACGCACAGCGGCACGATTTCTTGCGCTGCTGCTGGCGTTCACCGGCAGCATGTTAGCACTTGTCCTGGCAGGCAACGTCCTGACGCTTTTCATCGCATGGGAAGCAACGAGCATCATCTCGTTTCTGCTGATCGGCTTCTACGGTGGCGACTTGGCGGCGCGGCGTGGCGCGTCACAGGCGCTGATGATCACCGGTGGGGGCGGGCTGGCGCTCATGGTCGGCTTGCTGCTGATGGGCGGCGCAGGCGGTTCGCTCCAAATTGCCGACCTGCTGGCGAATGGGGATGTGCTGCGCGCCCATCCTTGGTACAACGGCATGGTCATCCTGATTCTGATCGGTTGCTTCAGCAAAAGCGCACAGTTTCCGCTGCACTTCTGGCTACCCGGTGCGATGTCTGCACCCACCCCTGCCAGCGCCTTTTTGCACTCGGCAACGATGGTCAAGGCAGGCATCTACTTGCTCGCGCGGCTTTCCCCCGCATTGGGGGATACCCTTCTCTGGACGACCGTTCTCCCGGTATTCGGGATCATTACCCTACTGATGGGCGCTGTGCTGGCGCTGCGTCAGCGCGATCTCAAGGCAATGCTCGCCTATTCGACCATCAGCCAGCTCGGTGCATTCGTGGCATTGATCGGTTTACCAGGTGGAGAAGGGCTGAAAGCAGCATTCGTCGGTATTCTCGCACATGGG
>DAOTTO010000533.1:0-2315 GCA_034437895.1 Anaerolineae bacterium
TAGGGCGATTGCATGAAAACTAAAGGCACAAAACCTTGCATAAATAATTGTCATCCCAACCAGCGCGTAAACGCTTGATTTTAACACTGGAACGGGTTGAGCGTTCTTGTTTGAGAAGATTAAGCGCGATGTGCTGTAAAACCGCTAGATTTTCGGGAGCATGGTCTTTGTGAACGCGATTATGGTCTTGAGCAAAAGCCACATCCCAGAGCCAATGCAAGTCATTTTCAATATGCCAATGGTCACGACAAACCGCTAGTACCTGCCGAGCGGTGGGGTTGAGACTGGAGATAAAGTAGCGCGTTTTGGTGGTCGTTTTACCGTTCAATTGGCGAATGGAGAAGGGGTCGGGGGATGAGGACATTATAAAAGTTTAGGACTTTCGCTCACGCATTTACCCCACCCCTAAATCCCCTCCCTATTGCATGGAGAGGGGACTTCAAGATGCGTTTTTCTCCCCTTCTCCAATACTTGGAGAGGGGGCCGGGGGGTGAGGTAAGCGAAAGTCCTGAAGTTAATCAAGGTAAGCTATCCAAAACTGAGGTTGTATAATCCGTCTTTTGCACATGGCACATCTTTTGAACCGCGCATTTGTTTGCCATCCATGGCGACCACTTCACCGCTTGTTACCGACCTAAACTGTCGCACCCACCCTAAAAGCCGTTCTTGAAAGGCTTGTGGATCAAGAAATCGAAAGACACGCCCAAACGTGTCATGTGAAGGGATGCCATGCGGTAAGGCAATTTGTGTTTCGAGCCATGCTTGTTTCGCTTTCCCATAGGCTTCAATCTCTACCCAATTGTCTGCCCCCTGGTTGCTCCACATATTGCAATAAATAAAATACTCATGAGCGCATGGTCTTGACTTCGTTCACTGCGTGGATCAGCTAGATCTTTGAATGAATCGATTAGGCTTTTAAGTTTATCCTCTTGCATGGTGACCTTCTGCTTCCTTTTGCTTTTGTCACCATTTTCTCCCCTTCATCCCTTTTCATGCAATCGCCCTAAATCCATGACGCACTTTAAAGAAGTTGTGTGGTACACTGTATAAAACTCTCTCGGAGAGTGTTTCGTTCTTTTGCGAATCCCCCCGAATTAATCGGTTACAGTTCGATTACGATTGACCTGCGATCCATTACCCTTCTGAAATCAATCAGCCCCGAGAGTTTGGCTGATATACAAACCCTATGAGGTTTCATGCAATTTAAAGATTTGAATCTTATCGATCCTTTGCTGCGCGCTGTCGCGGCGGAGGGCTACACCACGCCTACACCGATTCAGTTGCAGGCCATTCCCTACGTCCTTGAAGGGCGTGATTTGCTCGGCTGCGCCCAGACGGGTACAGGTAAAACCGCCGCCTTCGCGCTGCCGATTTTGCAGCGTCTTGTGAATAATCCCCGCCCGCGTGGGAACATCCGTGTGCTGGTGCTTTCGCCAACCCGCGAACTTGCCACCCAAATTGGCGACAGCTTTTCCACCTATGGTCGCCACACCAACATGAAATCCACAGTCATTTTCGGCGGTGTTGGTCAGGATGCTCAAGTCCGTGCCGTCCGGCAAGGTGTGGAAATTGTTGTTGCCGCGCCGGGTCGTCTGCTCGATTTGATGGGTCAGGGGCTGATTAAGCTCAATAACGTCGAAATTCTGGTATTGGATGAAGCAGATCGGATGCTGGACATGGGTTTTATCCATGATGTGCGCCGCATCATTAACGTCCTGCCCAAGCAGCGCCAGACACTCCTTTTTTCCGCCACGATGCCGGATGATATTCAGGATTTAGCCAACAGCATCTTGATCGAGCCGGTCAAGGTCGAAGTCACGCCGCAAGCGACAACGGTTGAAAAAATCGACCAGTCGATCTTTTTCGTCGAGAAAAAAGATAAACGCAATCTGCTGGAACACCTGCTGCAAGATAAGGCCATCAAGAAAGTGTTGGTCTTTACGCGCACCAAACACGGCGCGAACAAAGTCGTTGAGCAGTTGGAACAGGCGCGGATTCAAGCCGAGGCCATTCACGGCAATAAATCGCAAACGGCACGGGAACGCGCTTTAGCGAACTTCCGCAAAGGCACAACGCGGGTTTTAGTCGCAACCGATATCGCCGCACGCGGTATCGACGTGGAAGAAATTACGCACATCATCAATTATGATTTGCCGAATATCCCGGAAAGCTACGTCCATCGCATCGGACGGACGGCGCGGGCAGGTGCATCTGGTATCGCGTATTCGTTCTGTGACTCGGAAGAACGCGCTTTCCTGCGTGACATCGAAAAAGTCATACGGATGCGCGTCCCCGTCGTGACCGATCATCCCTAT
>DAOTTO010000534.1:0-11380 GCA_034437895.1 Anaerolineae bacterium
AGGATTCCCCGCCTCGGTTATACCGATGCAGTTGATCTACTGCAACCAATCCTCGAATCGGAGTGGAAGCGCAATAGGCCAGACTTTGTGCGTTGGCAAAAGCAGCCTTACCGCATTGACCGCCTTTACGCAGCCAATCCCGACACGCTGCGGGAACGTGCGCCGGATAAACGTGATTTTGTCTTAGAGCTAGAATCCGGCGAAGTACGCACTGTCACGGGTTATCGTGGGGATGGAAAAGCACTCAGCCGCCGCGCCTTACCTGTGATAGATGCGTGTCTGCTGGTTAATCTGGTTTACAAAGCAGGAGGTGGGAATTTTTTAGACCCATTTGGGGGTGCAGGCGGTGTCATTGTTGAGGCCGTAACGAGTGGATACAATGTTTTCAGCGGTGATATTGACCAGACATTACGATATGGCTTAGCTCGATTAGGCGCACATCATACCATTGCAAATGCGGCTCAGCTTCCCTTTGCCACCGAATCTATTGACGCTATCGCCACCGAGCCACCTTATGATCGTGAAGTAACGCCGCTTGTGGCTTCGTCGCTTGCGGAGATGACCCGTATACTCAAATCAGGCAGTAAAATTGCCATGCTGTGTGCGCGATGGCAAGCTGAAGCGCTCCGTCAGGGCGGAATAGAGCTTCACTTACGCCCTATTTTGGACAGCGACATCAATCGTAAAGGCACAGATTGCACCGTTTTCGCTTGGAAAAAATGATCAAACGAGAATATCCACTTGTAGATGAAAAATGAAAACATGGCCTTGAATGTATTTCTTCTAAAAACTAATCACTATCCACCAATAGCTACCGATTGTTGTTCCCATCAGGCCGCGAATTAAAACGCGAGGTCACACGGCGCGTATTTGTCCCTAACCCAAGCGGCTTGCGCTGCATCAGGAAGTCTTTTTCTGCCCGCATCTGATACATCAAGGTGTCAATCGACTGTTCCAGTAAATCCGCCGTCACCTCCACTTTACGCGCATGTGCCGCTAACATCCGCGCTTGCAACGCTACCTCCCGCACAAACGCCCCCGGCTGATCAACGAGACGATGCGCGACATCGGCGTGTTCATCTTTCCAATGCACACCCATATAATGACGCAGCATGGCCTCGGCTTGGTCTTCATCCTGAATGGTCGGGATCACAAAGATGCGATCCAAACGTCCGGGACGCTTGACAATGCGCTCATCAATCGCTTCAGGATAATTGGTCGTCGCCAATAGCAGCGATCCCTGGGGATTATTGGGCGATTCCACGCCATCTAAGACGTTCAAAATACGGGCTTTATCATCGCCGCGTAGATAAGCGTCCAACTCCTCAACCACCAGCAGCGTGGGATACCGTGCGGCTGCCACCGCTTGAAATGCCCGTTGAATTTTCTCGAAAGACGCTCCATCCCGGTCAGAGCCAGAGACGTAAACGACAATCCGCTTTTGTTGAATCGCCCGCTTTGCCATCGCCGCGCACAGCATCGTTTTGCCTGTACCGGGAACACCCGCCAGCAGCAGTTTGCGGAAAGGCGCGAGTTTTAACTGCTTGTAAATGCTTACGCCCTCAGAAAAAAAGGCTTCCACATCATCGAGGATTTGCGTTTTAAGTTCGGCGGGAAGGATCACATCATCCCAATCGACGGTAGGATCAAAAAAGGCATCCGTGCCGCCGATAATATAGACATCGCGCCGCCGCCGAATTCTAGGGCGCACAGCACGGGCGCACGCAAATTCAAAAGCCGCCCATGTATCGAGCTTATCCGGCGGGACAAGCGCGATAGCCGTCATATCCTGCACATCGTCGTCAAAATAAGAACTCACGTAAATAACTTCGTATTTTTCGCCATTATCTTCGGTGAATTTAAAAGCATACGCGCCGGAAGTCGCCGTCAGCACCATTTTTTTGCCGCGTGAGCCGTAATCACTAATCGGTACAATCACAGGACAATCAAGCTGTTCCAAGCCATCATAGTGAGCATTGCCACGTAATTTACGCCCAGCCTTTACTTGGCGCTGTGCGATTTGGTTGCTGCATTCGGCAGATGCCCAAATCGGGACAAACTCACGATCAGGCCATTTATCTTTCCATACACCACGCGCCCACTCGACGAGACGTTCATACTGCATAACTCGTTTTACCTCAGCCACAAAATCTCTTTTCAGCGGGGAAAATCGCGTCTAAACTTAAGGACGAACCCTCATTATAAAGCAGAAACTTCGATTGTAAAATGAGGGCATAATTTCATAGAAAGAACCTTATGACAACAATTTATACCACACACCCACGCTATGTTGAGCATACCTTGTCTGGTCATCCTGAACATAGTGGACGGATTCAATCGGTTTGGGAAACATTAAATACTTCCGGCCTTGCGGCAAGAATGACACAAATCGAAGCAACAATGGCTACCGATGAGCAAATCCTCTATGTGCATACCAAAGAATATCTGGACTTGCTCAATATAATCGCAATCGGTCATGGACTGGTCATGATAGGTGCGGGTATGGATACCTATGCCCTGCCCGTCTCACCTGAAATTGCGCGGCTTGCGGCAGGGGGCGTTATTCAGGCTGTCGATGAGGTGCTGCGTGGCAATGCTCATAATGGCCTCGCGGTAGTACGTCCGCCGGGACATCACGCCATTCCGCAACGCGGCATGGGTTTCTGTTTGCTCGGCAACATCGCTATGGCGGCTCGTCACGCCCAATATATTCATGGGGTTGAACGCATACTAATCGTCGATTTCGATGTGCATCATGGCAACGGCACCCAAGATATGTTTTATGACGATGACGGCGTTTTATTCATCTCCACCCATCAATCGCCTTTTTACCCTGGTACAGGCCGCATCAACGAAACAGGTATCGGCAAAGGCGAGGGATACACCATCAACGTGCCTTTGCCCGCCGGACAGGGCGATCAAAATTACGCGCTGATTTTTGAACAGATCATCTGGCCTGCGGCGAAGCGTTATAAGCCACAGCTTATCCTCGTCTCCGCCGGATTCGATGCCCATTGGACAGACCCGCTTGCCTCCATGCGCCTCTCGCTGACAGGTTATGCCCATCTCACCCATGAATTGATGCAAATGGCGGATGAACTGTGCGACGGCAAAATTGTGTTCGTGATGGAAGGCGGATATGATTTGGATGCACTCGGTCATGGCATGGCAAATGTCGCTCGTGCCTTACTGCGTGATGACGAAATCAGCGACCCAATAGGTGGACGTGGGGGCAAAGAACCAGACATCACACCGTTAATCGCAAAAATTCAGGCGCTGCACAATCTATAATCGCGCAGCGCCAATCATTTAACTTTCACTGATGCCTTTTTTGAGTGTTTCCACCCGTTTTTGATAACCGTCCAGTTTCGTTTGTTGGACGACATAGCGCTGCGCCAGCACTTCCAGACGGCTGAAAATCGGGGTGAGTACTTGCGCCCCATATTGGCTCAAGCGGGTGCGTTCTTTGCGGGTGAGGTCGTCTAAAGCACCGTGATATGATGTCATCAGGCGATCAACCCGCGCCGAAAAATCCTTTTTGGTATCGGCTTGAACACGTTGATAGTAACGCAGGGCTAGAATGCTTCCTCCTGCTGCAAGTGGCGCAGCAATAACGAAACCCACTAAAGCAGCACCTACTAATGGACCTGGGAGAACAACTGCCAAAACAGTAGCGAGTAAACCGCCTACGCCGGCGAATGCCCAAGTAGTAAAGCTACCCATATTTGTATCGAAAGTCTGCTGAATCTCATCGACGATGCGCCCGGAGGAATAGCTTTTTAGCTCCACCTCCGCGATACGAATCGCATCCTGCAAATTTTCGCGCTGTTCGGCATACATCCCAGCATCCAGCCCGACCAATTCTTGTTCAAGAATTTCTTTAAGCTGATTCAACCGTTCAATCACACCGCGCCAATACACGCGACTGCTATCGATCACGGCGTTGATATAACCATTTGTGGCTTCGTTGATGTCGCGCAGCGCCCGCCCGATGACCACATCCTGAAATTCGGCTTGGAGTTTTTCCTTACTGATAGACCGACCAATTTTACGAATGGAGAGGTTCGCGTCAATAAAGGCTAATCCACGCTGACGCAATCCGACAAACACCTTATCAACTTCGGCCCGGGCTTCAGTGAGCTGCGTATCTAAGCCGAGCGACTGCTTTTGAAGTTCCTGCTGCACTTCGCGCACTTTCGCCGTATCCGCTGTCACAATATCGGCTTTGCCCATTAGTGCGTCGTGATAGCGCTTGACGACACTCGCCGCCATATCGAGCTGCGCCAGCAATTTTTGCTTGGTAGGCGGTGCTTCTTCAAACAAGCCGCGCAGATGCGCCCTTACTGCATCCACCCCACCAATATTGCCGCTTGGGGAGGTGCTGCCCCGCGATGAAAGGGCTTCTTTGGCGGAGATCATAAACAACAGCGGTTGAATCCCTAAATTCTCTTTGACCTGCTGTTCGATAAAGCGGCGCACAGTAGCTTGTTCATTCGCATCTAGAAGATCAACCTGATTCACGACCAGAATGATCTTCTTGCCATAGCTTTTCGCCATTTCCAGATAAATGCGCTCAGTTTCGGCAAAGGCGCGTTTGGCACTCAGCAAAAAGATCACCAAATCTGCTCGATGCAGAAATTCTTTCGCTGTCTTTTCATGCCGCTGAAAAACCGAACCCGTCCCCGGTGTATCCACAATCGCCACACCGGGCGCACCGGTGTTGGGATGCGCCCACTCACGCAAGCTGTCGTCACGCATGACGGGCTTAAAGTTGGGTGTTTCCGCATAGCGCACCAATTCGATCATTTCTGTCGTCGGTGTGATGCCTGTCGGGAGGAGATCATCCCCCAACAAAGCATTAACGAAAGTCGATTTTCCGGCGTTGAATTCGCCAATAATCACCACGAGAAAGAACAAATCGCGCAAATCCTGCGCCACGTCCATCAAGCGCTTGCGATCATCCTGCGTATTTTCGCCCATTTCACCCAATATCGCGGCGATATCGGTAATCAGATCAATTTCTGTTTCCCGCATCAATGCCAGTGGGCCGTCTAATGCCATCGCAACCATATTTTGTTACCCTCTCAATCCAAGAAATGAGCGCTTCCCCATTTTGGAGATGTCCGCCTCAATCGTCGTCATTTGCTGCTGTGCATTTTGGAGTTTCGTCATCTGCTCATTTTGTAGAGTCGTTTGTGTTTCTACCAAGCGCGTGAGCGGCGCGACGACATTTTGCCGAAGCTGCATCCCATATTCGACCTGTTTATCAGAGGCTTTGCTCAATTTTTCCACATAATCCGCCTGAATTTTCAACATGCGATTGGTATGCGCTGCCTGCAACAAGCGTCCTGAAATCGGCATAATCAGTAAGCCCGCGACACCCAAGCCGAAGAGAAGCAAAATCACCAAGAGCGAGGACGGCTGACTAAAATCAATCGTACCCGTGACGAGTATCACAATCAGCGTAAGAATCACCAACAATTCCCAAATCGCCAGCCCGAAAAGCACATTTCGCAAGCTGGTATCCAGTTTTTCAGTTTCATCCACCCGCGCTTTTTCTTCGATGGCTTCTAATTCTGGACGAACCGCTTGCAGCGCGGCGCGGTCATATTGTACAGGTGATTGAATCGTCCCAATGACCTTACTGCGAATCGTCGGCGGCAAGGCATTGATCTCTCGTCCGCCGTATTTCACAAGGTCATCAATATCCTGCATATCTTTGCCTTCCAAGCGCGGCGCAAGTTTATCCACTACTTCCGGCAGTTCGCGGATCGGATCATAGACCTTATGGCGCTCGAAGGCCAGACGGGTGCGGGATTGTTTTTGTCCGCGCCGGAATAAGCGGGCTAACCCAGTTAATTCCCCTAAACCGATCCCGACTGAACCAATTGAGCGCGAGAATTGGAAGGTTTCATCAATCGCCTCTTTGCCCCGCTCGGCGGCATCGGCAAATTTCTTACCGATTTCATCATTCACCTCGCGGACAATTTTTTCCTGCTCACGACGATATGCGGTCAATTGCGATTTCACATTATCAGCAATGCTCTGGTACTGATCGAGAACCGCCTGATTCGCCTTAACAGATTCAAGCGCGGCGCGATTGACGTTTTGTATAATTTGCAGCGGTGTTTGTAGTTTCTGGCGCAAACGTTCCGCATCGTCCAGTTGGCTGTCGATATACTGCTCTAGCTGTGCGAGGCCGCTTTCCTGCCAGAGTGTTTCATTTAATTCGCCGCCTGCCCGTGCTTCGATGCCCTTTTTAGCGGATACCAGCCAAACATCCGGCTTATAGCCGAGTTTATCCTGGCTTTGATCGAGGACATACGTGCGAACAGTTTCGGTTTGTTCAGGCGAAAGCAAGTCGGCCTGATTGATGACGATAATCACCTTTTTGCCATATTCACGCAGTTTTTGCATATATTCCAGATTGCTGCTGGTCATCGCCTGTGTCGCCAGCATCACAAGCAGCACAACATCACTGCGATGCAAAAATTTACGTGTCGTGTCTTCATGCTTTTGGAAGATTGATTCTAGCCCCGGTGTATCGACAAAGCTGACTTTTTTGAGCATGGGGGAAGGATAAAAAAAGGTATCGACCTCGCCGCCAGAATCCATCTGCTGCGGTTCATCGCCATAACGCAGGATATTGATCCGATCCGTCGTCGGCACTGGCCCCACACGCAGCAAATCTGGCTTGCCGAGCAGCGCATTAATCAAGCTAGATTTACCAGAATTAAACGGCCCCACAAACACCATCAAAAAGGGATGGTCAGCGTGGAACAACGCATCACGCACTTGCCCAATACGCTCTTCTGGCAGCGTGTCGATCTTCGGCAGCACTTCCAGCATATCGGTAATCAATTCATACTCACGGCGGCGGATGGCCTCGTAAGCGGTTGCCAATTTTGTTTCATTATTATCGACGGTCAATGGTTTCACCTGCCTGTCTTGAGCAAAGCTGCTCCTATGAGGATAACCCGCCTAATCCCGTGCATCAATACTCTGATCTTTACTTTCCGTAAAGCGCCAACACTACTACAATACAGGATGTTCATTATTGTCCCGTTAGAGGGAGCATCAAATTATTTATGACCAGCGATCTTCTTGCCCAAAAAGAAAAACAACTTGCGCTTCTGTTAGCGCTTGATAGCACCCGCGACACCGCCGACATGACACAAAATCCCGATGGCATGTTTCGGGGAATACTTTACCTCTTAAAAGAACAATTTCAGGCTGAGGCTTGTGGATTGCTGCTGCTCAATGAAGCCGGAGATGCCATAGAAGTAGTGTTAAGTATCGGTGCCAGCGAAAATGAAGCCAATATGCTTTGCCGCCAAGCGATGATGCTAGAAGCGCCCGATTCACTTTTAGATACCCGTTGGAAGCATACCCTTGGCATCCCAATTGTTCTTGTTAAGCCTCTCGGCGGTATTTTTCTGGCACGAAGCAGCGAGACTTTTAATGCCGACGAAATTGAACTCCTCAAAATCGCGGAAAGTCAAATTGATTCCGCCGTCATGCAAGCCCGTATGATCTGGAGCATAAGTCAACGCAACATTGAGTTAGAGACGATCTACCAAATTGACCGTATGAAAGACGATAACCCGGATGAAGATCACCTCATTGGTAGATTTGTCGGTCTAAACGTGGATCGCCTTAAGGCTGAATTGTGTATGCTGCTTTTGAGCCATATCGACAGCGGCGAAATTCTGCTGCGTGGCATGGTCGATAAAAATGACCTACCGACGGAAACGCTGGAAAAAATTAAACAACTCACAGCGCAAATCACGACGACGCAGATGCTCGGAACAGCGCCAGATCGAGAATGGCTTCATTTGATGGCAGCGCCATTTATCATCGGCGGAGAAAGGCTAGGTACGGTCATTGTCGGGCGCAAAAAAGCCTTCAGCTTGGCTGATCAACGTTTGCTCTTTGCGATGACTTCACAAATGGATTCCGCAATTGCCCACAGCCGCACGTTGCAACAATTGGTACAGCGCAGCAAAGAATTGGAAACCATTTATGAGGTAGATCGGATTCGTGATCGTGGTGGCGATTTTAATCAAATGCTTCATTTGGTGTTGATTGAACTCTGCAAAGCCGTGACCAGCGAAGCAGGCTATCTCATGCTTTATGAAGAAAGCGGCGAAGAACGGCTAGAACTTAAAGCCAGCACCCGCGAAAGTCTGCTTACATCCGCCGATTACCTTAAGACGATTAAACAAGTTTCGTTGGAAGCGTTGACTGTTGGAAAAACAATTCATCAAACCCATAAAGAGGGTGCTGTTCGCTCAATCATTGCGATACCACTCATCTTAAACGAAAAAATTATTGGTGTTTTTGGGGTCGTCAACAGCTTCAGTGTGAACGGCTTCAGTTCCGAAGATCGCCGCATCTTAACCGCCATCACCAGCCAGGTCGATACTGCCGTATTTGAACAGTTAGAACGCCGCCGGATGCGGAAGGTGTTAGGACGCTCGGTTGATCCTAAAGTCTTAGAACTCCTTTTGCAGCGTGCCGACTCAAATATGCTCGCAGGGGAGCGCGTTATCCTCAGTACACTCTTTGCCGATTTACGCGGCAGTACGGAATGGGCGGAACAAATTGGCCCAGAAGAATTGGTCAGCAGCCTTAATATTTTTCTTGGCAGCATGACCAACGTTATTTTTAAGCACGGTGGCACCCTCGATAAATTTGTAGGCGATCAAGTGATTGCCCTTTTCGGCAGCCCCATTCGTATGGAAGATCATGCCATTCATGCAGCACAGGCCGCCGTAGAAATGCAGATTGTCCATGCTAATATTCAGGCAGAACTGAAAGCGCAAGGCAAGCATTTACCCGATATGGGCATTGGCGTAAGTTCGGGCGAAGTGATTGCGGGTGAGTTTGGTCCGCCGATTCGCACGGATTTTACCGCGATGGGACGGATTATGAATCTGGGCGCACGGCTTTGCAGTGCTGCCTCTGCCGAGCAGATCATCATCGACCAGATGACACGCGACATGATTGAAGGACATGCACAGGTACATCCCTTAGAGCCTGTGACGCTCAAAGGGATTGGGAGCGTGCCGATTTTTGAACTGTTAGGGTTAAAATAAAATATGCTCAATGAGTCTTTCGCATATAAAAACAATACCCTTTACTGCGACTCTATCGCCGTCGCCGAAATCGCAACGCAAGTCGGCACGCCGGTTTATATCTACAGCCTAAAACGGGTGCTGGCGAATCTGAATCGTCTTAAAGCTGCATTTCATGACATCCAGCCCCACATCCATTACAGCGCTAAAGCCAATGCCAATCTTACCATTTTGCGAACCCTCATCCATGCTGGCGTAGGAATTGATGCCGTTAGCGGCGGAGAAATTTTCCTCGCATTAAGAGCCGGTGCAAAAGCCGAAAATATCGTCTTCGCAGGTGTGGGTAAATCCCCGTCTGAACTGCGTTACGCGCTTGAACAAGGGGTCGGCTGGTTTAATGTGGAAAATGTGCGTGAGTGCCAATTGATTAACGACATCGCAGCCGAACTTGGCACATCTGCCCAAATCGCGCTGCGCTTGAATCCCGAAGTCACTGCAAATACCCATCCTTATATCGCTACTGGGCATGGTGGCGCGAAATTTGGCCTAACGGCAGAAGTCATTTCTGGCCTTTTAGCGCACCGAAAAGAGTATCCTCATCTGCGCTTTGCTGGGATTCACGTCCATATCGGCAGCCAGCTTCATGATACCGAAGGCACGGTTAAAGCGGTTGAAATCGCGCTGGAATTGATCGCGCCTTATAGTGATATTCGGACGGTCAATATCGGCGGCGGCCTACCTGTCGGTTATCAGATGAAAGAAGCATTACCGGAGTGGAAATCGTTTGCGGAGGCGCTTGCACCGTTGTTACAAGGTTATGATGTGCTTTTGGAGCCGGGACGTTCTATCATCGCGGATGCAGGAATACTTGTGAGTGAAATTCTGTATGTGAAACAGCAAGCCGGAGAAATTTTTTATATCGTCGACGCCAGCATGACCGAACTCATCCGTCCGGCGCTTTACGGCGCACATCACGAAATCGTCCCATTGAAGCAATCCAATGGTGATTTGCATCCCGTCAATATTGTGGGACCCGTATGTGAGACAGCCGATGTACTAGGAAAAGCGGTTTTGCTGCCAGAAATGCAGCCAAGTGATCTGTTAGCCGTGTTGACAAGCGGCGCATATGGCATGGTCATGGCGAGTAATTATAATGCCCGCCCACGTCCCCCCGAAGTGATGGTCAGTGAAGACGGCGCATCATGGTCAATCACTCGTCCGCGTGAAACATGGGACGATCTAGTGCGGCTGGAAAGCTAAAACAGCCACGCCGGATTCTCAAAACCGCCATATTCTTGTATCGCACCGAAAATGTGCATAGCGACCTTTGTATTTCCTAAATTAAGGCTGCATACGCCATTTTCCAAAATATTTCTTCTTGAATCACTTCCCTTTTTAACCTGCGTTTTTTGCAGGCAGGAAACAGATAAACTTAATATATCCAACCAATATTGCTCAATACGCGGTATATCTTCTACATTATGACAATGAATTTGTAGAGAAAACTCTGAACTGGCGATATTGAATTCTTCTCGGAGAAAACGAATAAACATACGCATCATATTGGCATCAGAATTTACAAATACGACACGATTTCTATGTTTCGCGCCTTCCGCCCAATAAAGCATACAGCCCGCTAAATGGAGAGGGTTTCCTTCTTTAGCTCTGGCTCGTCCCTCTTCCTGATAGATCTTCTAAGCTCTAGATATTTTTTTCGGTTTGTCCGTCCCCCTTCATGCTGTGCGCCGTATAAATGCTGCTTTTGTTTTAATTTCTCGACTTGATCTTGTGTAAGTTCAATATCACGTACCCATAAACTGATAGAACTTTTCGCCACACCTAAAGTCAGGCAAATATCGCGCACCGACATACCTTGAAAACGCAATACTCTCGCTTGTTCTCTTATTTCTCTTTTCATTTTAGAACCTTAATTTTATTCATGAGTATAACATGATTAAGGTTCAATACAACAAAAAAAGACCTTATAAAAGGTCAATTTGAAAATGGTATCAGTTGGTGATACTTGGACTTGAACCAAGGACCTAACGATTATGAGTCGTTCGCTCTAACCAACTGAGCTATATCACCGTTTTGGGGGTTTTAGGAAAAATTGCGGGAGTGCGATTTGAACGCACGACCTTCAGGTTATGAGCCTGACGAGCTGCCGCTGCTCTATCCCGCTTGAATATAGTATCATAACGGGAGAGCAGTGTCAACGGCGATTTCCTGAATCTTTAAGGGAGTTTTATGTGAACTCCATAAGTACACCCTCAAGCATCATCGGCATCAATTGCTGCCTGCGT
>DAOTTO010000535.1:0-13504 GCA_034437895.1 Anaerolineae bacterium
TGCTGCCGATGGAGATTATTTTGTTTGAACCACAGAGACGCAGAGAATACAGAGCATTTTTATAGATCAAGAATAGCACAAAAGTTCTTTTTCGTCAAGCGGTTATGAAAATTATGCTAGAATTTATGGAGTGATGAAACGGAGGCATGATGAGCGAACAAATAGCAGTCCCGGTAGACCTCAGCAAGTACATCGAAAGAAAGCGTTATGGGGAGCGTCCCCACATTCGCGGAAAGAAAGTCTTAGTCTCATTTGTTGCGCGGAGTGCGATTGCAAACAATATGAGCGCCAAAGACCTCGCTTATGATTTTACCATCACGGAAGAGGAGGCGACGGCTGCCCTCCTTTACTACTATGAACACAAAGAAGAAATTGACGCGCAGGATATACAAGAACAGCGTCTCTTTGACGAAATGTATGCGCTTTACGGTGAAAAAGATAAGCAAGAATGACGATCCGTTTTTATTTCGATGAAAACATGCGTCGTGTTGTAGCAAAAGGGTTAATCCAACGGGGCTTTGAGGTCACGATGGGTGTCGATGTTGGGATGCGGCAGAAAGATGATGATACGGAACATCTCCCCTATGCAACTGAGCATGGCATGGTACTGGTAGCATTTGATCGGCCTTTCGCTGGGCGCACCAACTCAAGAACCGATCACAGCGGCCTCGTTTGTATTTCCGAAAACCTGCATAAAGATGTTGGCGGGCAAATCCGCGTTTTGGTGGAATTTGCTGAGACGCATACGATTACGGATGTTCAAGGCAAGGTGTTTTGGTTGAAATAATATCTAAAATCCTTAATATGGCATGGCAACACATTGACTAACGACACAGCTTATACCATTTTCAGGATGTAGGTTTATTTTTACCATAAAATTCGGGAAGAAATTTACGTCCAAGTTTTACTCCGGCGAAATAGGCAACCATTAAACCAATGATTAAACCGCCCAATATCGATAGAATAAGTATCCAAAGGCCAATCTCCGGACTATCGGACATTGCAATACGCTCCTCATAGGGGGTGGTTGCTCGAAAATATAAAATAAGCCCAATGGCGCAAAAAATTGTCCCAATACCACTTGCAATGTAGAGAACAGCTATTCCAAGCACAAGGATAATTATTTCACGGATAAAGCGCCTTTTATCAAAACGATTTTTAAGCTTCATAAAATTTCCGTAACTACACAGGGGAGTATAGCCAAAAGGAAAAAACGAGCTATAAAGTTGGGGTATGAATAACGTGCGCGAAGTAGAACTTCTTGCCATTATCCGAGAACAGCAGGTACTCATCAAGCGGCTCACAGCGCGTATTAAGTATTTAGAGGCGCAGCTTGCCAAAAATAGCAGCAACAGCGGCAAGCCGCCGAGCAGCGATGGGGGGTAGGGCGATGTACAAAATCGTACCGCCGCGCCCCTCACAAAATTCATCCTCAAAAGCCCCAACACGTTTCTTTTACCGAAAATCGTCTATTTGTAACGATTTTTAAACCATCCGCTAAGTTATGACGAACTCATGATAGTGACTGAGGCGCGGTACAATAAAGGGACGAAACAAGGAGCTGACCGGATGAAGATTTTACGCGGATTAATTTTATTGATGATAAGCCTGCTGCTTGGTGTGGGGATAACTTCCGCGCAAGAGAACCCTTATCGGCTGGTGGATTTAACGGATTCTTTAGGCGCTTCGCCCGCGACTTATGCAGCCGTTGCCCTGCGTTCCAATGGGCTGCCGGCGGTTGCCTTGCGTGAGTCGGGAGCGCAGTTCGGCACAGATCGACTCAGCATCCGTATGCTCGATGGCTCGGCATGGACGACGCTTGATACCACACCGCTGCTCGATTCGCTGTCTAGCCAGATCAGCGAAGGCGGCATCGACATCACCTTTGATGCAAACGACAATCTGATCGTCGCGCTGAATCGTGTGGTCAGCGATATTGGGTTTGATGCGTATGGCACATTCGTCGCGCAATGGGATGGCGCGAACTGGTCTCAAGTCGGTAATTTTGTCAGCGATGAAGCGAGCATCGGGCCAATTTACCTGCTGAATACTGGTGATTCGCTGGCGTTGGCTTGGCTGACAGAAAATTCTGTTCATGTTAGCCAATGGACGGGCGAGACATGGCAGCCGCTTGGTGACGGCTTACCGATTTCGCAAGGCGCACAACCGGACAAACTGTTTGCGGCGGTCAGCGGGAATTCGCCAGTTGTTGTGTGGACGGAGACATTTTCTAGCGGAGAAACTGGACTGTCTCTGCGTGGATGGAACGGCTCACAATGGGCATCACTACCAGATTTGCCCAATCAAAACGATTTCCAAATTGGCGTTTCGTCTTTACAAGGGTTAACCAGTACCCCCAATGGCACGATTTATGTCGCCAGTGCCGATGAATCCAGCGATGCCACCCGTTATGTGACCGCCTGGCAGCTTTCTAGGGGTGGGTGGGTGGAAGCAGGCGCACCTGAGCAGGCGTTAGAATCGGCTTGCGCGCAAAATCATGGTATTGCGGCAGGTTCGGATGGAATACTTTATTATGGTTGGACAGCGGACTGCCGAAACGCGCTCCCTATCACACGCTGGACAGAGGGGCAAGGTTGGTCTGCACTTGGCGAGCCGGTGGCGATTGGCAATATAGGGGAAAATGCGCCCCCTGTTACGCTTAATATTGCCCCTGATGGAACGGTATTCGTCGGTTGGCTGGAATCTGGCAGTCAAGTGAACCTTCAGTTTCAGTTCGCGGCGTATCTCCCCACCGGATGATTACGTTCCTGTAATCTTCCGGTTTCCTCTGAAACGAAAGCGATTATTCAGCCGTATAGTTTTGCATTGCGTATGTGGTTTCAAAATAGCAAATTACATAAAAACGAGGAATATATATGGCGACAATCGCAAAATCCTTTCAAGGCGGAAATATCCGCACGACAACCAGAAGCTATCCAGCGGGGAGCCTCCGCTTTGATTGGTTTTTCACGCTCCTTTCCACTTGGGTCATTTTTGGGCTTTATATCGACGGCTGGGCGCATAATCATGGGCAGGTCGATAACACCTTTTTTACGCCTTGGCACGCGTTGCTCTATTTGGGTGTACTGTCGATTGGGGTGTTTTTGTTTGTGAATCAATGGGCGAATCTTCGCAAAGGCTATCCTTTGATGCGGGCGCTGCCACAGGGCTACACACTTTCGCTCATTGGCGCAGGGTTATTCATGATGGGCGGCGGATTCGATTTCGTTTGGCATTCGATTGTTGGCTTTGAGGTTGATCTTGAAACGCTGCTCAGTCCAGCTCATACGCTGTTGGCGACAAGCGCAGGTTTAATGATCTCTGGCCCCATTCGTGCGGCTTGGGGGCGCACTACGTCTGGCAAACTGAGTGATTGGCGCATTATTGGGCCGGCTTTGCTTTGCCTGACTCTTTGCTTTTCGCTGTTCACCTTCTTTACTAACTTTGCCAGCCCTATCTCTACCGCAATTGCGGCAGTCGATCCAGCCCCTAATAATGCGCTTTTCAGCGATCTCTATGTGATGAATAGCGATGGTACAGGTCAAACGCGCCTCAATAATGAGGCTGGTGCATCCTTCTGGGGCGGCGTGTGGTCGCCAGATGGCACACAAGTCGTTTTCAGCAAGGGAGATGCCACTACCGAAAATAATGAAACCTCCCTTTATCTCATGAATGCCGATGGCACAAATCAGACCCAGTTGACCAATCTACCCGGCAGTGAGTATCGCGCCTCGTGGTCGCCGGATGGGGCGCAGCTTGTCTTTGTATATAAAGCCGATGAGAGCAGCAATGATCTGTATCTCGTAGATACGGCTGGCGGAACTCCCCAAGCACTCACTGAAACTGATTATTCTGAATACGGCCCGGTTTGGTCGCCGAATGGGGACAAAATTCTGTTTGCATCCGACCAAACCGGAACGCTTCATCTGTACAGCATGAATGTTGATAGTAGCAGCGCTGGACAGTTAACCACTGAGGGCGCAAATAATTGGGGCGCGAATTGGTCGCCCGATGGCTCACAAATCGTCTTTCATTCTGATCGCGGCAACAACACCAGCCTTTTTGTGATGAACGCCGATGGCAGCGACTTGACCCGACTTACGCATGATGCGTGGGATATTACGCCAGCTTTTTCGCCAGATGGAGCGCGCATCATCTTTAAGTCATGGCGTAATGACTTTAGCGATATTTATACACTGGATGCGGCCTGCATCAGCCAGCCGAACACCTGTGATGAAACAATCGTGAATCTGACCAATAATCCGGCGTTGGATACGATCTTCCCGGAATTTTCACCTGATGGAAGCAAAATTCTGTTCAGCGCCAATGGATATGATCTGCGCTCGCCCTTCTACTTAACGCAAAGTTTAGGCATTGCCAGCATCATGCTTCAAGCAGCCTTCTTGATGGGTATTATCCTGCTGGCGCTTAAGCAGTGGCGGTTGCCATTCGGTGCGCTTACGCTGATTATTGCGCTCAACGTCGCGCTTATGACGGTCTGGGAAGATACCTACGCGCTGATTCCAGTTGCGATTGGGATTGGTTTGGCGGCGGAACTTTTGCTTGCAGTGCTAAAACCCACGCCAGAGAGACGCGGACAATTTTATTTGTTCGCCTTCCTTACGCCCGTCCTTTTTTACGCGGCGTATTTCGTTGCGATACAAGTTTCTAGTGGTCTTGGTTGGACGATGCACGTCTGGATGGGGACAATTGTCTTTGCGGGTCTGGTAGGTCTTCTTATGAGCTTCCTGCTCCTGCCGCCCTTCGAGGCGAAAACGCCTGCTGTGTAAGACAATAATAGGGGAAAGCGCATCGCTATTGGCGCATCGATAAGTTGAAATCATGGTAGGGAGTGACCTACGAGTCACTCTCGGCGGATAGATAAACAACCCCACGATGCCCTTTGTTTTAAACAGCTCTCAATGATTTCCCTAGCGGTTTGTTCATCCAATTTTCGCTAAAATTTCACATATAGTCCGCAAAATCTTTTCAAAAGCCGCTATAATAGCCTCCTACAAAAACATCATAAAAACCAACCTAAATGTAGGAGACCTTTATGCTCAATCGTGTGACCCTCGTCTTGTTTATGCTGCTGCTCCTTAGCTTACCAAGCAGTATCCAAGCGCAACAAGACCCCATCGAAAACCTGATCGGCCCCGATACTTACCCTGCAAATATGAACCCCCTCACCGGTCTCGTAGTCGATAATCCGGCATTGCTAGAACGTCGCCCACTGCTCGTCAAAATTTCAAATTCGCCTGCTATCGTGCGGCCTCAATCTGGCTTGAACGAAGCCGATATTGTATGGGAACACCTGCTTTCCGGCGGTGTCACGCGGTTTAGCGCGATTTTCTTAGGTCAAGATTTAGAAAAAGTCGGTCCCATCCGCAGTGGTCGGCTGGTCGATTTTGAATTAACGCGCATTTATCGCAGTCTTTTTATCTACTCCGGCATGGCGCAGGGGACAATCGACATCTTGAATCAGGATGCGTTGGTTTCCACCCGTGTTGTCGGCGGGGCGGGGCCATGCCCGGCTTTATGTCGCTATCCCCGTGCGGGAGTGGCCTTAGAACATACATTGTTCGGCAATACCTTAGATCTGCGTGATTTGGCGATAGAGATGGGGCGCGATACTTCGCCACAACCTGTTTATGGCATGGCCTTCAGCGAGACACCGCCAGACGGGGGCATTGCTACAAACGGTATCGACATTAATTATAATGAGACAACGATTGAATGGTCATACGATGCTGGCTCTGATCGCTGGTTACGCGCTCAGGATGGTATCGCTCATTTTGACGGATTGACGATGGATCAGGTCAGCGCCGCCAATATTGTGGTTTTTGAAGAAGAACATACCATCCAGCCAGAAGTGACCCTTGACTATTGGGGGCCGGGCGATTTCGCATTTTCCGTCAACTTTATCGGCAGCGGGCGGGTTTATCTTTTCCGCGATGGGCAGTATTTTGAAGGTGAATGGCGGCGCGAAACGCAAGAGGGTGTCCTCACTTATTTTGATTTAAATGGCAATCCACTGCCGTTTAAACCCGGCAACACCTTCTTTAATCTGGTGCCGCGCTGGGTGGACGGTTATCAATTATCCTTCCATTTAGCTGATGCCCCGCTTGCGCGTATTATGGGAGACATCGGACAAAATATGCGAACCGGCCCCAGTGAGGCGTATCGCCAGCTTGATGTCGCTTATCCGGGCGATACCTTTAGCGCGATTGGGCGCAATCGCAGCGCGGATTGGGTGCAGGTCGAGCGCGACGGCGATGGTGTTTACTGGATGGCGCTATCCTCATTGGATTTGAATGGATTTAATGTGAACCAACTTCCTATCTCTCGACCAACTAATGAGCGATAAAATCCTAGCGGAGGCCGATAGGCTGCCAAAAATTGAAATGGCTTGGCAGCCTTTGCGCTTTTCTGGTTCAAAACCTATTTTTTTCTACGTGTGTGTCGCCTATCTCTTGATTGCGATACACACCCTTCAACTCCGCGCACAAAATTCCTCGTTGTCAGACGGCTTCATCCGGGCAGACCGACTCGGAATCGCTCACATCAGCGCGCCGGGAGATCTGGATTCTTCTCGTTATTTAGCGGCGCTCGAACTGGGAGCAGGCTGGAATCGCTGGCCTCTCTATTGGGATCGGGTGCAAACCGCCGCCGATTCATGGGATTGGCAGGCTTACGATCAACAGGTCGCCGCCGATTTCGCCGCACGATTAGAAATCAACGCGATTTTGCTGGGGCGACCCGAATTTTATGCTGATGATGAAGCGCAAATCACCGGCTTATACGCGCCAATTTTTGCAAATGGCGGCGATCTTCCCTCTGATGATAAAGCGCTTAACCCTGAAAATCCTTGGGCGCAGTTCGTTTATGAGGCGGTGAATCGGTATAAGCCGGGTGGATTGTTGGCAACCCAGCTTGGCTTACCCGAAAACAGCGGTATTCGCGTATGGGAAGTTTGGAATGAGCCAGATTTTCGCCAGTTCTGGCGCGGCAGTTTTGAAGATTACGCCCGTTTGCTCAAAGTGGCGTATATTGTGGCAAAACAAGCCGACCCGCAAGCACAGATTATGTTCGGTGGGCTGCTTTATAACACCAATGGGGTTAATTGGCTGGCGCAAGTCTTGCGGATTTATTCGCGGGATTCGCTCGCTCCCCGCTTTAACACATTTATGGATATTGTCGCTGTTCACAATTATGGCAATCCATGGCGCAGTGGCTGGCTGGTGCAGGTGGTGCGGGATTCGCTCATCGCCTACGGAATCGAGCGCCCGATTTGGCTGAATGAAACGGGTGTTCCTGTTTGGGATGATTACCCCGGCCCCACTTGGGAGTCTGGCAGTATCGCTCGTGTCAGCAGTCAGCAGCAGGCATGGTTTTTTATCCAAAGCGCGGTTTTTGCTTGGGCGGAAGGCGCGGATAAGGTGTTTTATCATCAACTTTTCGACGACTGCGGTAATCAACCTGCTGGGACGGACTTCGCGCCCAACGCGGGAATGCAGTGTGGCGGGACATTTTGTGTGGGGGATGCCTTCGGGTTATATCGCAATCCTTCGGGGGCGGCTTGCTTCCGGCAAAGTCCACAGCCCGGTACGGCACGACCCGCAGCAGCGGCCTACCGGCTTGTAGCGGAGGTCTTCGGGAGTGCGGATTTTACCCCACTGGATCACTTTAATCTTGATAACAAAGTTCGGGCATTTACGTTTAATCGTCCTGAAAGGGATGAGCGCATTACGGTAGTGTGGAATACGAGTTTTGAGCCTGTGACCTTTAGTGTGGAGGCGGTTGGGGAAGATGCCCAGCTTATCCGCTTGGATGCAGCGAATAATCAACCGACGTTGATAAACCCTGTTGATGGCACTTATATGCTTATCCTGCCAGCAGCACAACCGGATAACATCCCCGACGCGCCGCCTGGTCAGGATGCCGCGATTGGAGGTGAACCGTTGATTATGATCGAACGGCTGAATGGTCGTATTTCACCCGTTGCGGTGGCTTCGGAGTTTGATTCGTTTGTATCGCCCGATCAACCGCTACTCGTGCCGACGAACTCTCCTATGCTGGAAGCGTCTTTCACACCAACCATGGCAGCGACAATTCCCCCAACCGAAATCGCACCGACGGCGATTCCGACCTTGAGTCCGGTGCTGGATACAACGCCCCCGCTAACGGGAATCGCGCCGTTGGCGGAAGTCAGCCCAACGACGTTTACGGTGATCTGGGGAGGGCAAGATGATACAACGATTGTGAGTTATATCATTTGGGTGCGTGAAAATAACGGTGAGTGGACGGTATGGCTGGATACCTCTATTACCTCGACGTTACAAAACAGGGCGACTTTTATCGGAACATCCGGCAGCATCTACGAGTTTGCGGCGTGGGCAGTCGATTTGAATGGCAACTGGTCCTCTAATATTCAATTGCAACCGCAAGCGATAACGCGGGTGCAATAAGTTTTTAATCTAGCAGAATGTTCTAGGACGTAACTCAACACGCCCTGTTCGCTCTTATGTTGTTAACCTGTATTTTAATCACTCCAGCCAGCGGCGGGGAGTTTGATCGTTACGGAAGTCCCGACGCGAGGGATAGAGTTGATCTGGAAAGTTCCCTTGTGGGCTTCGATGATCTGCCGCGCAAGGGGCAAACCCATTCCCATGCCTTGCTGTTCCGTCACGTCACGGTCTATCTGTTGGAAATAACGCATCGCCCAATGAACACCATCATTCGCCATGCCTACCCCGTAATCTTGAATCATCATCCAGACATCATCGCCTTCCGTCCATTCAGAAACGATGACATCGCATTCTTCCGGCGAATAATCCAGCGCGTTAGCGATCAATTCTGCCAGCGCATGAATCAGCGCTTGTTTATGACAGCGGACAAGCACATGGCGATTGCGTTCATCAAGTACAACATTGCTGCTGCCGCGATGATAAGAAAAGCGACGTGCAGTATTGATCGAGGCGACCAAAATCTCCCACATCGGGAAGTCCATGCCGGATTTATCAAGCACTGCTTCGCTCATGATACCCGTTTCAATCTGCGTTTTAAGCACCATCTGTTCGACCAAATGGCTTAGACGATCACTTCCAGAACGCATAATTGAAAATAATTCGTCCATCTCCGCTTTATCAAGATGGTCGAACTGGCGCGAGATCAAATCTTGCACCATCATGATCGAAACAAGCGGAGTCCGTAGTTCATGGGCGACCATGTTGGTAAGCTGTTTTTTGGCTTGCTCAACTTCTTGATGAGTCACTTCACTCACAACTTTTACCCGGCTTAAACGGGTGTTGACGGCAGAGACTAATTCCGCATTGGTAAATGGCTTAGTGAGATAATCATCCGCGCCGAGTTCCATGCCTTGCCGCATCGAAGGCCGTTCCACCCGTGCAGTAAGAAAGATAAAAGGAATTAAAGTCGTCTGTGGTTCTTGGCGAATCTTAGAAAGCACCTGATAGCCATCAAGCCCCGGCATGGCGATATCGCAAATAATCAGGTCGGGATGATCTTCGCTCGCTTTTTCTACACCCATCACCCCATCGCGGGCTTGAATAACATCGTAACCTTCATAAGCCAGCATTTCAGAAATCGCTTCACGAATTGATTTTTCATCTTCAATCACGAGGATTTTCATAAGTTGGTGTCTCCTACCAATTTTGTATTTGTTTGTTTTAATTCAGGACTTTCGCTTACCTCACCCCCCGGCCCCCTCTCCAATACTTGGAGAGGGGGAGAAAAACGCATCTTGAAGTCCCCTCCCCATTGCATGGAGAGGGGATTTAGGGGTGGGGTAAATGCGTGAGCGAAAGTCCTATAATTAACTTATCATAAATCAATCAAATAAATAATTAAACTTTTTTCGGTTTGCTCAATTATCTATAAATAATGCGCTAAAGATACCTAAAGAATTTTTGGCTATTAAACCGCTTAAGATGAGCATAAAATGTATCGCTGCAACAAAAATACAACTGGATTGATACCCAATTGCAGGATTTTGGGCTGCATTTCGCTGGATATTCCTGAGTTGGTACGCTAGACTTTCATCAAAGCCAGCGCAAGGATCCTCATCCATGACTTTACCTGATATTCTTCTGGTCGAAGATAACCCTGATATTGCAGAACTTGAAATTCGTATTTTGGAAAAACGCGGCTTCTCGATTCGTCATGCCACAACGACGCGAGGGGGTATTCTGCTGTATAACGAACATAAGCCCGATCTCATCATCCTTGATTTAAATTTGCCCGATATTGGTGGCTGGCAGCTTTTAGAATATGCCCGGCAAAGAGGGCGTGTTCCACCCGTGATCGTCACCTCCGCCAATGATGACATGCTCAACCGGATTAACGGCAAGCTCTACAACGTCAATCATTATCTTGTGAAGCCCGTCAGCAAGCATATTTTGGTCGAAGCGGTCTATGATGTGCTGAAATTGCAAAATGCCCGACTTTAAGCTATAACGGGCTTCATAACTTTAACAATTTAATGGGGTAGGCAATGCGAGCCTTAATTCCGTCTTTTATCAGTGATCGCTATCAATCGCAGCAGTCGCAAGGGCGTTTTCATACGGCGGCTCTTTTCGTTGATATTTCGGGTTTCACCGCCCTGACCGAATCGCTGATGAAGCACGGTAAAGAAGGCGCAGAGCATTTGACCAACGCCCTCAATACCATTTTCATCCCTCTCACAGCCGCTGTATTTGCACATGGCGGCTTTATCACCACTTTTGCGGGTGATGCCTTTACTGCCTTATTCCCCGCAGATAATCCAGAGACGCTGCACCATACCGCGCAAACAGCCTTTCTTATCCGCGATTTCTTCAGCGCTCATCCCAAGATTGAAACGCCTTATGGCAGTTTTAGCATGGGGGTAAAAGTGGGGATGAGCAGTGGCGAGGTCGATTGGGGAATCGTCGGGCAGGGCGAAAAGCACACATTTTTCTTTCGGGGGGAAGCTGTGGACTCTTGTGCGTGGGCCGAACATCACGCGCAGCAAGGCGACATCATCGCTGCACCTTCCTTTATCCCACAGCTTGCGAATATCGCCACCTTCATCCCGATTGAAGATCACGCCCGACTCACTTCTTTGCTGCAAACTATTGCCCCCAAAACACAAGTTCAACCGACCTTCACCCGCAGCGAATTAGATCCTTTCGTGCTGGATGCCCTCATCGACTTACAAACGCAAGCAGAATTCCGCGATGTGGCGAGTGTCTTCATAGCCTTCGATGCGCCAGACGAAACAGATCGCTTGAATGCTTTCGTCAGCCAGGTTTTAGTAATCACCGCCACTTACGGCGGTTATTTCAATAAGCTGGACTTCAGCGATAAGGGCGCGGTGATGTTGATCCTGTTCGGCGCGCCTGTCGCCTATGAGAACAATATCGTCCGGGCGGCGGATTTTCTGCTGGCGTTAAAAAAGACCGTTAATGATGTTTCTTGGCGGGCGGGGCTGACTGTCGGGACGGTTTATGCCGGGATTATGGGCGGTGTGGAACGCTGCGAATATACCGCTATTGGGCGCGTGGTTAATCTTGCTGCTCGTTTGATGATGGCGGCACCCGCAGGCGAAATATGGCTTGGGTCAGCAGCCAGCGAGGGACTGGCAAATCAGGGTTATGCGCTTTCATCTGCTGGATCATTTACATTTAAAGGCATCAGTCAGTCGATGGATGTGCAGCGGTTGGAAGGCGGCATTACAGGGAAACCGCTTGAATTTGAAGGCCGTTCTTTTGTGGGACGGAATGCGGAACTCACGCAGCTTGCATCCTTGATTCAGCCCATCTTCAGCGGACGTTTTGCCGGAATGATTTACATTCACGGTGAAGCGGGTATCGGGAAAAGCCGTCTCGTCTATGAACTCTTGATCGGCGCTCCCAACCTCAAAGTATTCACTTTTCCGGTAGATGAAGTGCTACGGCAATCGCTGAATCCATTTCGACGCTTTTTGCGCGAGTATTTTGAGCAGACGCAAGACAAAAATCTCGCACGGTTTAATCAAAAACTCGATGACCTTATTCAGATCGCAAACGATTCGAATCGTGCCGAAATCGCCAACGAACTGCGCCGCACACGCTCGATCTTAGCCGCGCAGGTTGATCTTTATACCGAAGACTCACTTTATGCCCAACTAGACCCCAAATTGCGCTTTGAAAATACCCTGATCGCTTTTAAGCAGTTGATTTTGGCGGAAAGTCTGCGCCAGCCCCTCGTTTTGCACATTGAAGACGCGCACTGGCTGGATGATGACTCACAACTGATGATTGATGCTTTAACCCGCGATGTTGCTGCTTATGCCTTCGCGCTGATCCTCACCAGTCGTTATCAAGATGATGGTACGCCCTTTATGCTAGATGTCGATCCTGATGTGGTGCAGTCACAAATTGACCTCGCTCATCTCGCACAAACAGATGTGGCGGCTGTCGCCAAGCAAATCTTAAAGGCCGAGGTCAGCAGCGGATTAGCCACATTCCTTTATAACAAAACACACGGAAACCCCTTTTTTATCGAGCAGCTTGCTTTGTATTTACAAGAACGCGAACTGCTGCAAAATCCAGACGCCAGCATCTTAGACATCGCCCAAACCGAGATCGCCGCCGTACCCGACAGCATCAACGCCGTATTGATCGCCCGTTTAGATCGCCTCTCTGCCCAAGTTAAACAAATCGTGCAAACGGCGGCGGTGCTTGGGCATGAGTTTGAAGTGTTGGTGCTTGCCGCCATGCTGCATGAGGATACACGGCTACTGGAAAAAGTGCGTCAGGCGGAAAACCAAGCCATCTGGACAGCACTCACCGAAATACGTTATCTCTTTCGCCATGCCCTCATGCGTGATGCTGCCTATGACATGCAAATGCGGGCGCGGCTGCGCGAACTGCATCTTTTGGCGGCAGGCGCAATAGAACGGCTCTACGCGGAAAACCTCGCCGAACATTATGCTGATCTCACCTATCATTACGGATGCGCTAAAGACGATGCCCGTGAGCGTCCCTATGCGCGATTAGCAGGCGAATACGCGGCTGTTCAATTTGCCAACAGTGAGGCGATCCGTTACTTGAATCGTGCGCTGGAACTTACGCCTGAAAGTGATTCGGCTGAACGCTTTGATCTGCATAAGGCGCTGGAGGCTGTTTGCAACCTACAAGGTGATCGGCAGACACAGCAATCCCACTTAGAAGCATTAGAAGCGCTTTTGGCTACTTTAGATCAGAATGAGCGCCGCGCCGAAATCGGGATGCGCCGCGCAAATTTCGCCTTTGTCACAGGGGATAATGCCGGGACAATCGAAGCCGCGCAGCAGATCATGGCGCTGCCTCAATCGGATGCTATAGCGGAATATACTGCACTGGCGAACCGTTGGTGGGGATCGGCATTGCTCCGTGCTGGCGAGTATGCCGCCGCGCAAGAACCGCTGGAACGTGCCTTAGCATTAGCGCAAAAGCATCATTTGCCAATCATCGAAATCGACGTTTTACGCAACATGGGCATT
>DAOTTO010000536.1:0-1551 GCA_034437895.1 Anaerolineae bacterium
GTGGTGGCGGGGGAGCGCACGGGTTGGGCATCAGGCCGTTATTTAGAGGTCACTGGCGATGTCAACCTGATTCCTTTTATCGGCACGGAATTTGAAACGATAGATGGCGCACCCGATACGGGCGTGGTCGCTGCGCCTCGCGCTTATCTCTTTTTGCGGCGGCGGCCTTCGATTCGTGCGGCGAGTTTGGGGCAAGTCCCTTGGGGCGATCAAGTGCCTGTTTTAGGCCGTACCATACAGGGCGGCGAAAGCTACTGGTTACAGGTGCGCTATAACGGACAAGTCGGCTGGATTAAGGCCAATTTCGTCACCGTCCGAGGCGATTTAGGTCTCGTGCCGATTCGCTAGAGGTTAGTTTCTTTTCGGGTTGGGCAAGATGTATGGTGGCTTTCAAGAGCGAGCGCCATACTTCTGCTCAGTTTTAACCATAAATGGAAGAGTCAATAACGCTAGGAATCTATAATCAATGGTTGCACAACTCGATACCGACGCAGCGGCAATTTTTATGAAGATTGGCTCCCACGCTCAGGAGAGTTTGGAGAGCATTGTGGAGCGCAAGCAAAAAGAAGAGCAAGATTGCGGTGTATTCTATTGGGGATACGGTGGAACAATATGCCATCCTATTAATCAAGTATTACCTTTCGTTAGGGAAATTAGCAAAAGTAGTTCTCGTATACCACTTTTAATGAATTTTACTCCCTCACCGTTTGAAGGTAATTCAAGCAAATCTACAGAATACTCAGTCGATAATAAGACTTGGCAAATGCTTCCTTTATTAGCTAATGTAACAGGGTCGCGCTTTGCGCTGGTATGTAAAAAACTCCAAATCGTAGAGGCCAAAATTGACATATCTCAATATGCTGTCGGTATTGGTCCAAGCAAAGGTCGCCCCCTTTACCAATATTTGAGCGGTAGGGTAGATAAAGCCTGTGCTATTCGACAAATAAATCAGAGTGAAGAGCGTCTATTAAAAATATCATTTTGTGCTGATATAGTACCACCGTATGCAGTATTGTTGCGCTGAGTTGTAAAAAGCTAATTTTTTACTCTTTTCCACGAAAAATGACCCTAATATGTTATGTTATTAGGGCTATTTTATATGGTATGTTTCTCTTAAGCGAGACGACTTTAAACAAGGATACAGCGCAGACGCGCTTCCAGTTCGCCGAGCATGACGGCGGTTGCGCCCCACACTTTATGCCCGCACACCTCATAATAAGGAATCTGCACCGGATACCCGTTAAATTCGCGGGTTTCTTCAAACCGGAAGCGCTCATCCAGCAGATCACGCAGCGCAAAGCTGAACACTTCCGCCACTTCATCAGGATTCGGCGCAAATGTGGGGCGATGGGGCAGATAGCCTACCGTCGGATGCACATTAAAATGACTCGGCGGGATATAAAATGTCGTCAATTCGCCGATGATCGTGATGGAATCGCATACGCCGAGTTCTTCACACGTTTCACGCAGCGCGGTTGCTGCAAACGACACATCCTCTGGATCGCGCTTGCCGCCGGGGAAGCTGATCTGTCCGCTGTGACCGCGCAGGGT
>DAOTTO010000537.1:0-10166 GCA_034437895.1 Anaerolineae bacterium
GACAATGTTACGGACTGGTTTGGCGTGAGCGACACTGGCTTTTCCCAATCACCTGTTTAATCGCTCACCGCAGAGTTCGGAACTGGTGAGGTATCCCGAAGTGCCTATATTTTCAGTCCTAACGTAGCGCGACCTTAGCCGCACTGAGTCGGGTAAGCATTAGGGCTTTTAAAAGCCCCGCCTTTAGGCGTGGGGATGCTTACTGAGTTAATAGATCGTTTCAGCTTTCGTAACCACGCAGCAGATCAAGCGTCTGTTCTTCCAGTTCCCATAAGTTCACCCCTTGCTGCTGCTTTCGCAAATTTTTCAGGCGAGGATACCCATCAGTAAATTCGCGCTTCCATTCTTGGGCGAAGTCACCGCTACGGATTTCTTCGAGTGTAATTTCCATCAAGCGTTCCAGCTTAATTTCATTAAAGCGATTCATCCGGCTGTATGCGCCATATTGCCCACTCAGATTAAGCATTTCCAGCGCATGCATCAGCCCTTCTTGCGCGGCCTTTTGCATATAATCCGAGAATTTACCCGCCAAATAAAGGTCAGGTAAAACAGCCTCCGGTGGATAACCCGTTTTTAAAAGCAGTTGCGCTGCCGTCATCATAATGTTGTAGACAGCAGGAATAATCGCCTGTTGGATGAACAGATTAATTTCGGCTTCTTGTTCGATACTGACTTCCACTGCACCCGCCCGCAGCGCACCTAACGCCCGTGCCAAAGCAAGGATCGTCTGCCAAGTATGTCCGCTGGCATCTTGCCCCACTGCGACAAAACTCTGTACCCCTTCCCCGGCAATGTAACGCTCACGCAGGTTGCCGCCTAGTGTACGCGGCGCAATCAAGCCGACATCGACAAACGGTGGGGCTTCGATAAAGCCAAACGCGACATTATAAGCGCTGCTAAAGACCAGCGTATCGCCCCGCTTGAGATTAGGCGAAACATAAGTCATATAGACCTCACTCATAATCTCATCCGGCAGCATCAGCATGATAATATCGGCCTGCCGCGTAATCGCCGCGAGGGTAGCGACGGAAAATCCATCCCGACTGGAGGCGACTTGTTCATCCGCGCTGCCTGTGACGATGACGCGCACATTGCTATCGTGGAGATTGAGCGCAATCGGCATTCCTAAATCACCATAACCGATAACGCCAACCGTTTTGCCTGCTAAATCGTCGAGATTACCGTCTTCTTCATGATAAATGACTGTCATCGAAAATATTCCACATGGTGTATTTGATGCGCGGATGATAACACTCAAACAGCCCAAATAAGAAATGTGCTAAGGGGTAGCCACCCAGACAGGCAAATCATAGCCGTTGCGCTCGAATCCATAGCGCTGATAAAGCCGCTGTGAGCGTAAATTGGTGGATTGTGTATTCACGGTGACAGAACGCACCCCACGCTTTAAAAAGCGCCGAATCAGGTCATCAAGCAGCGCCCCACCGACTCCGCTGCCCTGCATTTCTGGCAGAACGGCTAATCGGGCTAAATGTCCGCTTTGGCGATAAAGCGTACTCAATTGATACCCAACAATCCATTGATCTTTTAGCGCGACAGTACAGCTTGTGGCGATGCGACGCGCCTGCCGCAAATCCTCTTCCGAAAGCTGCCAAGGCGCTTTAAACGCACTTTGATCCACCGTCACCAACCGCGCTAAATCCTCATATCCCGCCACACGCAGCGTAACACCGCTTTTGTGGCGCTCTGGCAGGTCATACCCTTCTCGGCGAAGCGTTACGATGTCCTCATTATAGGCAAAACCGAGCGCTGGCGCATAATCAGCTAACCAATCATTGATAATCAAAAGCGCCACCGTATACACCTGCATCTCGCGCAGCACCTCGCCTAAATCTGCCCAAAGCGCCCGAATTAACGGCGTTCCGGCCACGTTATCCGCAAGCCCAATCAAGCGCAGCCAGCATGTCCCTTCCATCGGGACGGAAGCCGCCAAAATACCGATTAAACGCTGATTTTGCCACGCCAAACGGGTGGGTATATTGGGTGTATCCAGCCATTGACTGGTTTCATGCCAATCCAAGTGCGTATGCACACGGGTGTTATGAAAAAGCAAATCTAAAGTGGCCTGCCGATAGCGGCGCTCAAACGGGGTGAGTGTCAACGTGTCCAGAATGGCCTCGTGCTTATTTGCGCCTGCGGCGAATAGCATAGCTGCGTACCGCAGGAATTGCGACGATTCGACAACAGCGGTCATCAAGCAATCGGGTACGGATGCGCTCGTCAAAATCTTCGATCTCTTTAACAGACGTAATCACAGTGGGCAGCATCGTCAGGTAACGATAATCGAGAATCTGGAATAATTTTTCCCGCGCCCAACTTGTGGCGTTTTCCGTACCGAGATCATCCAAAACCAGAAACGGCACATTACGCACGGCTTGAAAGCGCTGGTCAAAGCTGACTGGGGCATTAGGACTATACGTAAAGCGTAGATAATCCATTAAATCCGGCGCGGTGATAAACATAAGTTGGTCGCCTTTGGTGCTTTCTTGCCAAAAATTAGCAATCGCAGCCGCGAGATGCGTTTTACCAATCCCATACTTGCCTATAAAAAGCAACCATCCACTGGGCTTTTCTGCATATTCATAGGCAGCCTTTACAGCATATTCAAGGCTTTGACGTTCTTCAGGGAGGATATTATTGTAAAAATCAAAGGTTTCAAAGCGCATATTGCTATACAGCGATAAACTAGATTGAAGTTGGGTACGCTGATTTTGCGACAATGAACGATAATCCGGCGCACTGATTTTCACACGCTGGATGAGGTTGACATCAAGCAAGCGACTGCGGATGCGTGGATCGAGCAGGTCAATATCGATATTGGTCGTAATGACCGTGGGCATCCGGTGGCTATAACGATAATTCAGTAGTTGGAATAATTTTTCCTGCGCCCAAGGACTCGGATTTTCTACTCCCAGATCATCCAAAATCAGCAGCGCGGCGTTACGAATACGGTCAAAGGTCTCATCGTAGTTCAATTCAGAGGAAGGGCCGTAAGAACCGCGCAGATGGTCGAGCAAATCCGGCGTGGTGATGAACAGCACAAAATCCCCTTGCTTCAGCCGTGCATTGCCCACCGCCGCTGCCAAATGCGTTTTGCCACAGCCGTAAGTGCCTTCCAGCAGAAGCCAACCATCCGGCGCTTCGGTAAAACGACGTGCAGTGTTGAGCGCGAGTTCAAGCGAAGCCTGTTCTTCTGGTGTGTGCATCGTCAGATCAGTCTGAAAATTATCGAATGTGCGCTCGTCAAACGCGGTTAAATTACCGAGTTTTCGCAGTCGATCTTGGCGCTCGGTATCTTGTTCAGCCTTGTGATTCGGGCAGCGGAATAATTTACCGAAACGAACATCATCAATCGGCACTTCGTAATGGATAACGCCTAATCCATTACAAATATTATAGCCGCCGCATAATTTACAAATATCACTCTCAACCATGTTCGATAAAGTCTGCATATTCGCCTGAAATGTAGCTTTTGCCATTTTCTTCCGATTGATCTTGGACAGTTACCCTAACCTTACCTTCTGCCTTCCAGCGGTCAAGCACGGCGCGGATATATTTTATTTTACGCGCATTTGCCCGTACCGCCTCGCGCAGTGCATCTTCAATCCACTCACGCGGGAAGTCCTTAACAATATCTTTAAGCTCGTCCGCGATCATCGGAGTCAGCAGGCCGATGTTGCTTTCGTAAAGTTTATAAATGGTGGGGCGCTCCGGCAGAATCTCAATCGGCGCATCCCCCGCACCAGTCCGAAATTCACCCGCTTTAATCTGCTCCACTGCCAATTTTCCGCGTGGCGTATTCACAAAATACAGCTTTTCATCTGCGATTTCTGCACACAACAATATCCCGTGCATCACCGCCCGATTTAAGGCCGCATCCAGTAGCGTTTCGGGGGCAGATTGGGTATTTATTAACCCATCCATTAATGGTGAGTGGGTCAAAAAATCGTTCCGCAGTAGATGAGGAAATTCGCCGGATTTTTGTGGCAGCGCCCAAAAACAAAACAGCAGCACCTTAAGTTCCGCCAGATCATCGACCAACGGCAGCAGTTCAGTGAAAAATGACGACGGCAGCCGTGTCGTTTCGTTCCACATTTCGGCGCTGAATCCCACAAAAACAGGTTTCTGATCGGTCATCACATGTTACCCAAATCGACACGCCGAATCGCGCCGTCCATAAATTTCGTGATGGATTTCTCGAAGTAAAGCGAAACCGTTCCAGTGGGGCCGTTGCGATGCTTGGCAACGATAATATCGGCCTGATTCGGGAATTCAGTGGCCTCATTGTAGAGCGAATCGCGATACAGAAACATGACTATATCAGCGTCTTGTTCTATAGAATTTGATATTACTATATTATTTGATATAAAATCATGATGTACATCAACGGTTAAATCGTATACGTCACTTGTGCCGTCAGGTTCAATTGAAACGATGGCATCCCAATAGACATCACTTGTAGCAAGGTCGGAAAGAATTCTCGATCTCATTGCTTCGCTAACCCTTGCCAAATCTTCACGTCCGATATTTTTCTGAGCGATTACCTTTAAGCTATGACCTGTGAGGTCTGCTTGTTTACGAACATATTTATAATTCAGGCCACTTGTTTCAATTAATGGAATTATATATTGATCCCAGACTATGTGAGGAATGTAATCGCGCTTTGAGCTAGACGACTTATCTAATATATAAATCGACAAATTATTCAAATCATTATTTTTGTGTTCACCTACTGCTTTGACTGTCGAGATGAATCGTTCAATATCGGGTTTACCCGCAACACTAACATGATATTGATCCCTTCCCTTTCCAGTTTGTGGTATTTGTCTACAATGTGCATTAATACCCAAAAGTAAAAGTAAGGTTTGAACTCCAAAGGCTAATTTAGCGCTGCTAGAAGCATAATAAATATTAGGATAGTACCCATTTGTAACAGGTTTCATTTTCAATGAACCATCCGTAGCCCACAGATGACGCAAAAATAGGGCAATGGCTTCTTTGGGTTGTTGGAAGACTTTCTCTGGCACAAATTTTTCATGTGAACGTAACCCGAAGACACCTAGTTCATCCAACCACTTACCCACTGGATTACGTCTGCCATATGTCATGTGTTCCGTCGGCGGGATGAACACTTGATACCAATTTCGTCCCGGTTCTTTGTAGATGCGCGGCCTCACTTTGTCGCCAAAGACTTGTGTGGCTAAGTCCGCGATCAGCTCGGCAAGATCATCTTCAACAGTAGTGTATTGGATAGCATGGTTAGGTAAGGTACAACCATCACCAATCAAGTGACCGAGAAGCGCTAATTCTGCGTCACTCATTGTTTGTTCAGATGGACTCGGTAAGGTACGCGGCAGCGCAATATGATCTTCTGTCGTCAACTCATCTAAACGTTTCCAGCCGCAGATCGTCAAAAATTTATGATTCGCCGTCACACGAATCGAGCGTCCTAAACGGGTGGTCAATTTGAAAACAGGCTGAATCCCGGTACAGAATGTATTCGTGACGATGCCCGGTTCCAGCTTCCAAGTTTCAGTGTTTAAGCTCGTAACGCGGAAGCCTGTTTTGCCCATCAAATTCCGAATCGGCACATAGCGCCCTTCATCCGGCAGATAAACCAGTTCATCACCCGCTACACAACCCGATTCACGTAGATCGCTCAAGACAGGGCGTTTATCCTGCCGTTGTTCAACGGCGCGGGAAAGCTGCGCGGCGGAAATCAGCGGGACATTTAACTCTCGCGCCAACTCTTTTAGCGCCCGGCTGATAAAACTGATTTCCTGAACGCGGTTGTTGATGTAAATACCGCCGCTGCCCATCAACTGCATATAATCGACAATAATCAGATCAATACCGTGTTCATGCGCCATCCGGCGGCATTTAGTCCGCATCTGCTGCGGGGTCATCGCCGGTGTGTCGTCGATAAAAATAGGGAAATTGCTCACGCGCCCGGCAGCTTCTACGAAACGCGAATATTCTTGTGGGGTCAACCGCCCTAAACGAAGCTGCTGCGTCCCGATTCCGGTTTCCATCGAGATGATACGCTGTGTGATCTGTTCCTGTCCCATTTCCATCGTGAAGATAGCGACTCGTGCGCCGATACGGGCGGAATTGACCGCCAATGACAGCAGCATACTGGTCTTGCCCGTACCAGGCCGCCCCGCGAAGATGAGCAAATCGGACTTTTGGAAGCCGCCGAGCAGTTCATCCAAATCGCGGAAACCGCTGGGGACACCCATTGATTCCTGGCGATTGTGCATTAGATATTCTACACGGTCAGAATATTCGCCAATCGCCTCATACAGCGAGATAAATTCGCGCTTGACCTGACGATCCGTAACGTTGAACAGGCGCGTTTCGGCCTCACCCGTAACCGTCTCGATGGTCATTTCTTCGTTGGTGGCTAACTGCTTAATTTCGTCTGCCGCGATCATTAAACGCCGACGAATCGAAGCGCGTTCTACGATGCGCCCATAAACCTCGGCATGAACTGAACTTGGCGTGGCATTAATCAACTGCGTAAGGAAGGCTGCCCCACCGATTTCGTCCAGATGACTTAAATCTTTGAGTTCTTGTACGAGCGTTAAATAATCGGCAGGCTCGCGGCGTTCACTGAGTCTCATCAGCGCTTGCCAGATATATTGATGGCGCACGAAGAAAAAATCATCGTCTTTTAAAAATGCGGCAACAGTCAAAAAGGCGTTGGGGTTAATGAGGATAGCCCCGATGACTGCTTCCTCGGCTTCTTGGCTGTAAGGAGCAGGTAGGTTAAACAAGTTACTTTCTCGACAAATGAATGGTCAATAAGGTCAACACGGAAAGAAAACGGCGCGTCCGATGAAATCCAGACGAGCCGCTACCATAACTAACACAGCGAACAACACTCACAATAGTAGAGTGATTAAGCCAACAAATTTATTCCTCGTCCTCATCCAAATCAAGATCGAGCGAGTTAACAAAATCCGCGAATGCGCTCAAGCGGCGTTCATCCACTTCTTCCGCAGGTTCATCACCACCCGCGACAATTTCCTGCTCGACATCTTCATCCGGCTCAATCGCCGCCCGATTCATCACACTGTCCGCCACAAAAATTGGGGCTTTAACCCGCACAGCTAACGCAATTGCATCGCTGGAGCGCGAGTCAATCTCGACCTGTTTCCCATTTAACTCAACAACGATACGCGCATAATAAACATCTTGACGCAAATCACTGATAAGGACATGTGCCACACGCCCCCCCATTTCGCGGATGACCGATTTCAACAAATCATGAGTCAGCGGACGCGGTTGGGGATTTTCTTGCAATTCTACCGTAATGGCATCTGCTTCAAATGGGCCGATCCAAATCGGCAAATAGCGGTCATTGTTCATATCCTTTAGAACAACGATGCGATGCTGCGACATCAGACTGACGCGAATACTATCAATGATGACTTCGATCATAAGACTCTCAACTCTCAGTGCCTAATTTTACACTGTCTTTTGGATTGTTTATTCCTATTGTACCGCCGAGTATGGCACTTTGACCAATCTCTAATGGGATTATACACTGAAGACTTGGCGCGGCAATATCTTAAAGTGAGGGTTTGTTCAAATCAACAAAATGCTTAAATCAAAACTTGTAGGGATAATTATCCTCATCCTCCTCATTGGCGGCTGCCAATCACGCCCATCGACACGTTACGAGCTAGGTAATCTGCTGCTTGATGAAGATTTTAGCGCCGCATTTGACTGGGACGAGCGCACAAGCGGCGCTGTCGAAATTGGAATCGCGGACGACGCATATCGGATTCGCGCCGATGTCAATCAATATGTGCGCGGATTTAATGCGACAACTTACGAAAATATCGTGATTGAAGTTGAGACCCTCCAGCGTACCGCCGACGAGGACAACGCGTATGGTGTGGTCTGTCGGGCGAGTGCGGGTGAAGATAACGCCAGCGGTTATTATTTTCTCATCGGCGGCGACGGCAGTTATTCCATTCGTAAGGGCCGCGATGATATTGATGCACTTGTGAGTTGGGCGCGGTCTGATGTCATCAACCGGGGCGCGGGGTCAAACACTATCCGCGCCGTCTGCATGGGCGACTATCTGGCGCTCTATGTGAACGGTGAATTTATCGCCGATGCTCATGACAATACGTATCGCGGCGGATTTGTCGGATTTGTCGCGGCGGCAGCGGAAGGCACAATCGTCGAAATCGCCTTTGATAATTTACGTATCTGGGAAGCAACAGCCAAATAAACATGGCTTACCTAGTTGACCGTGAAGTAGGGAAAGACCTATGCGTCGTTCCCTACAAAGACGTACACGCTAGGTACGCTTCTACGGAATAACCAATTCGTCGCCGATAGACAATTGATTCGGATTCGTGAGGCTGTTGGCGTTGATAATGGCTTGAACCGTAACCCCGTAAGTTTGGGCGATGCCATAAAGCGTATCTCCCGCTTGCACCGTATGGGTACGTCCGACGCTGATGATGCCATCAGTAGCCTCCGGCGTGGGATTAGTGATTTGCTGCGGAATGGCCGTCGGTACTGCCCCACAGCCGGGAAGTGTCAATTGGTCGCCCGGTTGAATTAAATCACTGGCAAAATCAGGATTCGCGGCGCGTATTTCGTCAACCGTCGTGTTATTGTCAAGCGCGATTCGGTACAAGGTGTCGCCTGGCTGAATAACATAAACGCACTCCGAGCCGCCTTCCCCCACAAATAAGCCCGTCGGCGTAACCAATCCCGACGGTGTAGCAATTCCATCGTTCGGAACTAACGGGGTCGGGGTGCTAATATCGACTGGCCCCGGCGGTGGCCCCGGCGTGATGACAGCCCGTGTGTTAGTCGGCCCCAAAATGGGGATGGTACTGGACGGTGTGATGTCCGTGTTGCTGCCGCCAGACTGCGCCTCGCCATCCTCCTGCGCGACAATCGGGGTACTTGTGAAGACTTGCAACGATGGCGTTGTCGGCGTGATGCCAGACTCTTCAACTTGGGTTGAAATCGTCTCCGCAGAAGTCGTATCCTCAAAAGGTTCACTGGCCTGCCGAAAGCAGCCCGAAAGCAGCAACGGGAGCGCCATCATAAGTGGCAAGACGATCTTATGGCTATAAATTACCTTCATACTCACCCCTCAAACCGATTTTGATGCGCCTTTCAGCATACACCCATGCCGCCGGATAAGCAAAAGTTGAGATACTTTACGAACAACACACCAGTGTTCGTCTACAATAGAAGAAGCTGTTGTATAGATTCGATACAATAGCCGCTATTGCATACCCCTAGGGGATGCGCTAAAACTTTCAAGATGTAATACAGTAAAGAAAGGGTTGATCGCGTGGCAGAAGAACAAGCCCGCATACTCGTTGTCGATGATGATCCGGCGTTGCAAAAACTTGTGCGTACCCTCTTAGAACGCGCCGGGATGCTCCCTATTTCCGCGATGAATGCCTCTGAAGCAGCGCAAATTTTGCGCGCAAGGCCGCTTCCAGATGCCATCGTGTTGGATTTAATGCTGCCAGATATTAGTGGTGTTGAATTTTTGCGCCAAATGCGCCAGAAAGAATCCTATCGGGATTTACCTGTGCTAATTCTATCGGCGCTGGCGGATCCTGACCAGATACGCGAAGGGTTAAGCGTTGGGGCAGATCGCTACCTGACTAAACCGTTTTTGGGAAACAACCTCATTCCCTATGTTCAGGATTTGCTGCGAACAGGTCGCCGCAAATAACGCCTTGCTGCAAATGCTTGACATTCGAGCAGGCAGTGATATGTTTTAATTAACAATTGGTTAGAGTGAGAAATCGATAATGACCGACGCAGAACTTACAATATTAAGCATTGTCGCTGAAGGTCCACGTTTTGGGTATGAAATTCAGCAGGTCATTGATGAGCGCGGCCTGCGTGAATGGCTTATCATCGGTTTCTCATCCATCTATTATGTCCTCAACAAGCTGGAACGCGAGAACATGCTGACGAGTGAATTTCGCAGTGATGGTCGCAGCCCTGCCCGTAAAGTCTACCAAATCACTGAAGCTGGACGTGGTGTGCTGCAAACCGCCATTGGCGATCTCCTGCGGCAGCCGCGCAGCCTCGGCACAGGATTTGAATTAGGACTTGCCAACCTGAATGTCTTAAAGCCCGGTCAGGTCTAT
>DAOTTO010000538.1:0-10376 GCA_034437895.1 Anaerolineae bacterium
CCGCCTTCTCATGGCAAGGTGAATAAATACGCCAAGGGGAGAAAAACGGTTCACACTGGTTCTTTAAGTCCCCTCTCTACGAAGTGGGGAGGGGATTTAGGGGTGGGGATAGAATGAAACCACTTATCCGAAACTGACGTTAATTGGCTGTATAAATGTCCCTATCTCCGAAACGCGATTTAAAACCGCTGCCTATGCTTCCACGCATGACGGCCTCTACCGCGCTGACCAGATCACGCCTTTCAAACGGCTTGCGGATGATCGAAACTTGTTTCGTCGCCAAATACCCTGCGATATGATGTGCCAGCTTGACCGCCGTTGTACAGACAAGCACAGGGATCTTGGCCGTCTCTTCGTCCATCTTGAGCATTTGCAGAAATTCCCAGCCGACCCCTTCGCGCCCGACATAATAATCGAGAATAATCAGGTCAGGTTGGATTCTGGAGACTTCGATTAAATCTGAATTGAGAAAAAATTGTGTAAAGACTTCGCGTCCATCTGTCGTCAGGATTTTCTGGAATAGGGTGAGGATTTCGTCTGAATTGTTAATCACGAGAATGCGTGTTGCCAAAATTTACCTGCCTTCATGACAGCCATTAAGTTAATTTCTACCTTTGCTAAGGTAGCAGACGGTGGTCGAAAGAGACTCAAATTACACAAGATCGATTGAAATAAGAGTATAGCATCCCTTTTTTTGAAATAACATTTTTATTTCATTCCTCTAATTGTGCCGCTCCAAATGCCCACGCGCAACCCTCTGTAAAGAATCGCAAATCCGTTTATCACCCTAGATAACCTGAGTTTTAGATAGGTATTTTTGAACTCACGAACCTCACCCCCAACCGCCTCTCCATAGATGCTTTTTAATAAATTTAGGACTTTCGCTCACGCATTTACCCCACCACTAAATCCCCTCCCCATTGCATGGAGAGGGGACTTCAAGATGCGTTTTTCTCCCCCTCTCCAAGTATTGGAGAGGGGGCCGGGGGGTGAGGTAAGCGAAAGTTCTGACGTTATATAATGGGCGCAAAGCACTTACTGTTATGCCAAAGAGCGAGATTTATGTGATTCTTCCAGCGAAAAAATAAACTCCCTGCCAATCCCCAACTAGTCGTCGCACTCCGCGCTGTTTTATGAGATGAACGATCTGTATCAGATACAAACCACGCTGTAGAATAAAGCCTCTCAGCCGTTTATTGTGGTCACACCTCACAACATGATAAAAACTCTCTTTACCCTCTTTCTTATAATTTTCAGTTTACTGCTATCGTCCAAACTCGCTTTCGCGCAAGAATCAACGCCCGAACCCGACCCACTTCTCACCCATGCCTATCGAGATGCCGTGATTTATGCCGGCCCCGGCGAAACATATCTTATACTTGGCACGCTACGCGCCGGAATCGAAGTCACAATTGCCGAGCGTAACCGAATCGGCAATTGGTTGCACGTCCAGCGCCCCGGCGCACAAGCCGATACTTTTGCAGTCGAGGGCTGGGTGATGACGGGTTATCTCAGCCTTGCGCCGACACTCCGCTTTAGTGAAGTTACAGTAAATAACGAGCTTATCGATGCAGACATCACCACCGTCGAAAGCGACACCCTACAGCGCCTTTATGCCGTCCCGATTATCCCGCAAATCAGCGAGGCCATGCGGAGGGTTTATGCTCAGGGGCAAATGCGCGGTAATGATAGCCACAGTGTCACCAAAATCGGCGACAGCCTGAGTGAAAGCCCCATTTACCTACAGATTATGGCAGAGCCACAAAGTGTACTGGGCGCGTATGATTACCTCGCGGAGACGATTGGCTATTACGGCGAGTCGGCTGGCTTGCCGAGTGTGGCGGCGGTCATCGGCTTGAGTTCGATTGTGGTGTTCGATCCGACGTGGGCGGATCCCGGCTTATGCGAGCCGAATGAAACGCCTTTAGCGTGTGAATATCGCCGTAAGCAGCCGAGTGTGTCTTTTATCATGTTTGGCCCTAATGACTTACGGACGATCAGTGCAGAGCGCTACGCCGAACAGATGCGGCGCATCATCGAGGAAACACTCGATTTGGGCATTATCCCTGTGGTTTCCACCTTTAGCTGTGACCCACAAGAACAGTATTGGGATCAATGCCTGCTGTTCAATCTGGCGCTGGTCGATCTGGCGGTTGAATATGAAATCCCGCTGATAAATTTATGGTCGGCGGCGAGATCACTGCCCGACTATGGACTGGATGTTGACCGGGTGCATCTGGCGTTCAGCGGCTTTCGTTATTTGAAATACGACACCGGACATGAGTCGTGGTTTGGTGTGAGCCTGCAAAATCTCTTGGCGCTGGTGACATTGGATGAAATCCGGCGCACGTTGCGGCTAGAATTTTAGAACAATGCATAAAAATTGCTGATGAGATCCTTGTCCTTGCAAAAACGCACCTTTAGCGCAGATAGGTATATTTGCTTTCGGGGCGGCGCGGACGACGCGGCATAGCGACCACTTGAATCAGGCTGACGGCCATCAGCGCGACCATGCCGACGGCGATAATCATAGCAATTGTGACAGCATAGCTGCGCCACAGCGGTGTTTCACCCGTCGAAGGCAGCCGAAAAATGGTAGCGACGTTGAGTGTGGCTGTTGCGCTTTTGTTCGTGCCGGGGATAGTAACGGTGTTGGTGATGATTCCATCCAGCGGCGTAACCACAACCGTCGTGATAATGCGGAAGCGAATGCTCTCCCCCGCCGCGAGCGTCGGAATGGTGACGGTGACGGTTTGCCCGCTGATACTGATAGTTCCCCGGTCAGTATTCGTATCTTCGATTCGCAAGCCAGAACGCACCTCATCCACGACGATCACGTTTGTGCCTGTCGTGCCGCCGTTGTTGGTGACGGTGGTCGTCCAAGTGATGCGTTCACCGGGGAGGCCGATGCTGCCTGCTAGGAGTTCGCCGATTTTGCTCAAACCGGGGTCAAAAACGCTGATCCCTGCTTGGCCTGTTCCAGTGGAGGGTGCAACAACGCTAGGCGGCTGCACAACAGGCGTTCCCGTAACGGTCAGCGTGGCGGCGGCACTGACATCCGGCGCGACCCCGTTGCTCACGGTGCAGGTCACGGTTGCGCCTTCTAAATCTCCAGCAAGCGACGAAACTGTAAAGCTGGTCAAGCCCACTTGACTGGCAGCGGCGGCTAATGTCTGCCCATTTTTCGTTACCGTCCAGCCATAAGAAAGCGGCGCTGTCCCGGTTGCTTGGCAGGTAAAGGTCGCGCTTTGCCCATAAGCAATCGTCGTGTTAGCAGGCGGTTGGATGATTTCCGGTGAACCAAGATACGGCACACGGAAAATGATGCCATCGTTGGTGCCGAAATCCCGCGTCATATAATAGAGTTCGCCATTGGGGGAGACTTTTAAGTCGATCAAGCCGACAGCCGTCCCATCCGGCAGAAATTGAATCGGGTTTACCGGGCGACCTGCCGCGTCAAAGTGATTAATGTAGCCGCTGCAATAATCGCCATAAAAGTAATCGCCCACAAATTCAGCAGGATATTGATAGCCCGTGTTGTTATAAAAGGTGCCGCCCAAGATGGCGCAGTTGGTGAAGCCGGGGCCATGAGCGTAATTGAAGATCGGGTCGGCATCCAACGGATTGGCGGTGGGGCCTTGCGTCACACCATCCCACGCATAATTATACGGACCGGTAAAATCGGTGCCAATGAAACCCTCATTAATTTCTTCCGGGCCATTATTGCCCACATCATTGATGAACAAGCGATTCGTGCCGGGCTGGAAGGCGAATGTAAATGGATTCCGCAGCCCATACGCCCAAATGCCGTTGGCGAAAGGATTATCACCGGGAAACGTGCCGTCAGCGTTCAGACGCAGCATTTTGCCGAGTTGATTCGCCGTGTTTTGCGCCGCCCCCGCGACATAATTATCACCGACAGCGACATAAAGTTTGCCATCGGGGCCAAAACTCATCGCGCCGCCGTTATTGCCGTTGTTGGTTAATGCCGGAAGATTAAGCAGCACTTGTTCCGCGCCGACGACGTTATTTGTTACAGGGTAGCGGCTGACGCGATTATTCGACACAGGTGCGCCGTTTTCGTGCGTGTAATAAAGATATAAAAAGCCCGTGCCATTAAAGGCCGGGTCAAAGGTAAAGCCGAGTAAACCGCGTTCTAAGGCGACATTCGCATCAATCGTCGCGGGCGGGATGGTGAAATAGGGTTGTGCTACGCCAGCCTGAACAACGAGGATTTGCCCCGGTTCTGTGGAGATGAAAAGACGACCATCTGAAGAAAACTGCATCGTCGTGGGGCTGTTGAAGCCAGCGACAACTTGTACCGGGGCTTGGAATGCACCTGCCGCTAATGCAGGTGTATACACTGCGAAAAGCAATGCAATTAGCCCAAATAGCCCTGTCAGAACACGCAGTTTTGAGTTACGCCCCATGAATTGCATCTTGATAAGCATTCTCGTTCCCCAGAAACGATTATTTGAGTCAATTGATACGCATAGCATAGACGAAATCACGCCAGACGCAAAGCAATCTAAGGATTTTTAGGGAAAAATTCAGAGAGGCTCATCTTGTGGGGAATGGCCTTCAAACTACATTTGAGCAACGGGGGAGAAAACAAGAGCGCCAGTACAAGACCGGCGCTCTATGTTTGTTATTATGGAATTACAGCGACGACTTAGTCGAAGCAGTCACCCGCGCCAGGAATGAAGCAGCGGTCAGGCTGGTTCGGGTAGTTCGGGTGGTAGGGGCTGTCATCTTCACGATCCAGCGGCAGGCCGGGGGTGAGGTTGACGGTGCCGGGGTAGCTGATGTCGCCGCAGATATAGCCCAGATCGATGCCTTCGGCAACAATGTTGAGCTGGGAAACTGCGCGCGAGAAGCCACCATAGGAGGCGCTGCTGAGGCGGTCAGCGAAGATCACGCGGGCATCGCTGAAGAGCAACGCCGGGCCAACTGCGCCAGTCGCGGATTCAACGGGACCAACTGCGGATGCAGCATCGACACCATAGGCATCAGCGCTGAAGCAAACGCGCACTGCCGGGTCATAGATGTCGAAATCTGCGCCACCGGGGCGGCTTGCGGTCCACACGTCGACAGCGGCGATAGAGCCATAGTCTTCGACGGTAGCTTGGTTGTCAACGGGGGTACCTGCTTGACGGCGACCAACGGAACCACTCAGAACGTTGCACTGAACCTGGAATTGTTCCGGATCGTCGGTGAAGTCGGAGGGGACATCAACAAGGATATCGCCGCCGGTGGCATTGCCAACGTCAACACAGGAGTAGCTGTTCTGGGCGGACGAGGTGGATACCATGGCGACAGACAGGAGCGCCAAAGCACCAACTACAAGGGTGAGAAGGAGCAATTTGCGGTTATTTTTCATGTTACCAATTTCCCTTTCTTGAGCTTGAAATATGGACGGGCATACATACCCATTCTTGATTATAGCGAACAACATGCAATCTGCAAATGAAGATATTCCCAATTTTTTGACACATCCTCAAGATTCTCACCTTAAACATAAGAAAGTATAAATGCTTTACTGCTGAATAGGTGTCAATCCAGACTGTATATTAACGCTACTATCAATGGCGCGGTATTATAGACCATGCACTTAGAATTGACAACCTATAATCGCCACCACTTTTATGAACTTTATACGAATCTTTATAAAGCCATCTGGAAACCGCGAACAGGTTCTGCCCCTAATAATCGGGTGTTTATGCGGATTGCCTGCCCGTGTTCAGCCTTTCTTGTGCTAAAATGAGTTTTGGAAGTGGTTATACAGAAGCAAAATAGAAGGAATTTTAACGATGACAGCGGTGTGGTGGGGAACACGCAATAACGTATCACCCCGGTTGCGCCTAGAAGTGGAAGCGATGCGGGCAACCTTTGATAACACCTTTAAGCTGGTTGTACCTCAAGTTGGCCTGCTTTATTGGGAGGGAACAGTCGAGGTGAACTTGGCTGAACTGCGCGAGAGCGATCATACGCTCAAAATTTTGTATCCTAAAGATTATCCCCATCGTCCGGCGGAGGCGTATATCCTCAAGCCGCGTATTTACAGCGAAAAACATCAATACGAGGACGGACAGCTTTGCCTGTTTAATCCTAAAGATGGCGAGCAGTATGGCTGGAATCCCTCTCGTTCAACTGCCGTAACCGTCACAGCTTGGGCGGTGCAGTGGTTATATGCCTATTATACGTGGCGGGCTACGGGTGAATGGCCCGGTTTAGAAGAACGCGTTAATCCGAATACCCCTTTGCCACCCCGCCCTCGAAGGTGAACTCACTATGTGGAGACGAATGTTAACCACAAAATCACAAGCCGTTCCGAATCTCGTTTTGGCGCAGCGCGTCGTGGATAAAATGGCGGCTGCTGCCCAACATTATGCCGAAGATGAGACCGGCGAAGCCATGCTTGGCCTGTTTATGTCGGGTACGAATACCAATGGTGTACCGACGATTTATGTACTGGATACGATCTCGCCGGAAGCAGGCGCACCAGAAGCGACTGCCGTCCGTGAGCGTTATGCCTTCGAGCAAGGCGACGAAAGCCATTACGAAATTTTCACTTGGCTCAGTTATAACTGGGAAGCGCAGCGAGAAAAACGCCGCAAAAGTTACGGCAGCGCCCAACAAGCCAAGTGGGATGTGGAACTGCGCCATATTGGGGACTGGCACAAGCAACCCGGTTTTATGATCGCACCCAGCGGCGGTGATTTGATGTCCGCACTCGATCAGATGGCAGACGAAGAAAACGATTTTGAATTTTTACTCGCGCCGATTGTGACCGTCGGGCATCCCATAACCATTCAAGCGGGAACGGGGGTCAATTACATCACCGTGCCACAAGCCGACGGCACACAGATTCGTGTCGATTTTTGGTATATTCACCGCGATATTCGCTTGTTCCAGCCGATTAACCCCGTCATCTATCCTGATGACCAACTTCCGAGCCTGCCAGAGTATCCTTGGCATCTCAAAAACGCCGCCCGCGCCGAACTCGAATTCGCCCGTTTGCAGCAGGATAAATTGGCTTATTCGATCTTAATCTGGGACACAGACGATAATCTGCCGCTGGAAGTCTGCATTTCGGCGGCGCGAATGGGTGGGAGTAAAGTTTTTTTGATCGTCACCGCGTGGAATTATCCCGAAGTGCCACCCCGCATCCGGCTTGCACCGCCCACTGGCATGAGCGAAGATCAGGATATTTACGACTGGTTCGGGCAGCAGTGGGACGACTCGGAAATCGTGGAAGACCCGCCCGGCTGGAAGTGGCTGCCGGATTTGAATCTGGTGGATTATGTCCATGCAGTAGAAGCCGCACTCGGCTTGGATACGCTGATTAAAAATGAAGCGCAAACCCTCGAAATCAGGGTGGAAGCGCATATAAATCCAGAGCAACCGACAGATGAGACCTAAAAATCGCCAGAAAATAGGAACTTTATGACCTGGGATCGCGTAGAAAGACTCATAGGCAAAGAAAATCTTAAACTGCTGGCGCAGAAGCGTGTCGGCATCGTCGGTCTTGGATCGGGCGGGGGATTCGTGGCGCAAAGTTTGGCAATGAGTGGCGTGGGTAAATTCGTCTTGGTGGATGCTGATGACCTTGAAGAAGCCAACATCTTGCGCCATGTGGCGGATCGGCGTGACATCGGACGACCCAAAGCCCAAATCATTGCTGATCTGATTCACCATCGTAACCCTGATGCCGAAATCGAAGTACACGTTGGCAGAATTGAAGACCACACCAACGCGCTGGATAATCTTGATTTGCTCGTCGTCGGCGTGGATGGCGAAGGCGCGAAGTATGTCATCAATGAAGCGTGTTTGCAGCGCGATTTAGTGGCGATTTACGCAGGTGTGTATGAGCGTGGCGAGGGCGGCGATGTCGTCGTGATTCATCCGTATGACGGCCCCTGTTATGCGTGTTGGGCGGCGGAACTGCGCGAAGGGTTGACGATCACTAACGCAGCGGGTGAACTCGATTATGGCATGATCGGTCCCGAAGGAACGCTGGAAGCCGAGCCGGGGTTGTGGCTGCATGTCGTCCGTGTGGCAGCGGCACAAACCGATTTGGCGCTCAAGTTCTTGCTGCAAGAAACCGATCATTATCAGGAACTACCTGCCAATACGCTAATTCTCGCCAATAATGCGATTGAGATCATTGAAGGCGAGGTCACGCCGCCCCACTCCGCCTTGTGGATCGACATCGCCCGCGACCCCGATTGTCTGGTATGTGGGGATCGGGTACGCGCTGGTCAGCAAACCGACGCTTCACCAGAATCGGCTTATTCTTTAAGCGACTTGATGAGCGAAATGGAACTGAAACTCGAAGATGACGCATAAATTGGCAACATTGAATAATGCCAAGACGAGGGTAAAGTGGGTTTTATCCCTACAAAATTCCTACAATGTCTTAATCTAGGCTTGTGCGCCACTTGAAGTAATTGTGATAGGATAACTTAAGTAAGGAAAGGAGAATGGCAGTCAGCGCATCTATTCATGAGCGACAAGATGAACATACGCGCACTGCTGACTCAAAACGATGGAAGAAAATAACAACACGCCCACCCAAGAAGACACGAATCCGGTTGCAGAGGTCAATGCGCCCCTGCCGCCTTCAACTGCACCCGCTGAAAATGCGATGGATGAACGCCTGGAACGGCTAGGCGGCGAACCAGCGCCGGTGATAACGCCGGAGGAATTCGCCCGCCTGCAAAAAGCGGGTCAGGTACATATCGATTCTCGCGGGCGTGTCCGCACCAGCCGCCGCAGCACAGATGCCGATGCCGGTGTTTCGCTGCGTAAACGTAGAGCATGGTATGCCCAATAATGACAATAATCACCCGCTGGTAGAAATCCTCCGTCAGCACGGCGAATTTATAGACCCGTATGTCGCGGCGGCCTTTTGGTCTGTGCCGCGTGGTTTGTTTCTGCCGGGTGTCCCGGAAGAAATCGTTAACTCGGATACTTCGGTGGATATTACCTTTGACAAGGATGGCGAGGTCATCTGTTCCTCAGCGATGCCTAGCACCATCGCCTACATGCTGCGCCAATTAGAACCGCATAACGGCTTGAATGTGCTGGAAATCGGCACAGGGACGGGCTATAGTGCCGCATTGATGCGTCATCTGGTGGGGCCTAACGGCAATGTGACCACACTGGAACTCGACCCTATTGCCGCGCAAATGGCGCAGGATAATTTACTCCGTGCGGGAATCAGCGGCGTGAACGTCGTGAATACTGATGGTTCGATGGGTTACGCGCCCCGCGCCGCCTATGACCGCATCGTGGCAACCGTTGGCTTATGGGATGTGCCGCCTGTTTGGGTTCATCAGCTCAAAGCCAATGGCTTGTTGGTCGTCCCAATTTGGCTGGATGGATTACAAGTGAGCGCGGCCTTTGAGCCGCAAGCTGACGGTACGCTGCTCAGTACCCGCAATATGCCGACGGCCTTCGTGTACTTGCGTGGTGCTTTGGCAGGCCCTAATGTCCGCAAACGCATCGGCAGCACTGGTCTCACACTCTTGACGGACGATGCGCGGCAGATTGACTCGGCAGCCATGAGCCTGCTGCTGGCGGACGATCAAGATCAATGTCATCTTGGTTATCCGTTGGATTCAACCCAATATTGGTACGGCTTTTTACCTTATATGATGCTGCGTGAAACCGAAAACGATATCTTCGCGCTCTATTATGTGGCGGAAGGGCTTTCAGCTTTCGGCATCGAAGGCAAGGGCTTCGCATTCTTCTCGCCGGGGAGCGCCTGCTTTGTGCCTTATCTTGGCTTAGGGCTAACGCACTGCTTCGCTGGCGCAGATGCCTTTTTGACGGTTGAAGAGCATCTTCATGACTGGAATCAAGCCGAGCGTCCCGGTATTGACTGCCTCCGCCTGCGCTTGATCCCTAAAGAACAGGGCAAGCCCGAAATCACTATCGGCAAAATCTATGAGCGCCGCGATCACTATCTGCACGTTTGGCAGGAGTTACCCGAAAAAGATGACATCTCCGAATCTCAGCCCGACCAAAACAACGTTGATGAGTCCGCTGCCGACAATAACGCTGCATGATGTACGCGCTGCCATCGCGTTAGTTGATTTTGACTGCATCGCGGCACAAGCGCGGATGTCGCCCCAGCCACGCGGCCCCCGCCCGGAAAACGCTGGAACTCCGCCGCGTGAAGCTGGGGTGCTGGCGCTGATTTATCCCGAAGTCGATAACGAGATTCATATCGTCCTCACGCGCCGGACGGAAACCCTGCGCGGTCACAGCGGACAGATCAGCTTCCCCGGCGGCAAGCGCGATCCAGAGGATGTGTCGTTTGCAGCAACCGCGCTGCGTGAAACGTGTGAAGAACTCGGCGTATGCGATTC
>DAOTTO010000539.1:0-55013 GCA_034437895.1 Anaerolineae bacterium
CTAAATCCCCTCCCCATTGCATGGAGAGGGGACTTCAAGATGCGTTTTTCTCCCCTTCTCCAATACTTGGAGAGGGGGCCGGGGGGTGAGGTAAGCGAAAGTCCTGAGATAGTAATTACAATTGATCTCCGCGAACTCATCTAAAGTCTGGAAAGTAATTTGAAATTTTTAATCACCTAAACACCGTGACGACACCAAGATTTTGAACTTAAGTCTCTGTGATCTCTGTGATCTCTGTGTCCTTTGTGGTTCAATATTTTCTGTTTTCTTTGTTGAACTTACGTCCGCGTTCTCTACATTTCAAAAATCGGATTTTATGCAGGCGTTTCGTGGGTAGCAGATTCGTCAGCTTTCTGGCGCAGCCGTTGCGTCTCAAGCTGAAAAATACGTCGCAAAATGGCAACAGCTGTCGCGTATGTCGGGTCAACTCCGGCATAACTCAGGTTACTTGTGCCAAGATTATGGCCTCTCCCAAACGGCGTATCGGAAGCATAATGCAGGAAGCCCACTTCAAACGGCACACCATATAAATTGACGATTTCATTACGCGGGTGACGATTCGGACGATACGCTTCATAAATAGCAGAAAGATACGGCCCAGCCTCCATTTCAATATCGGTATACCCCTCTTGATAAAAAACACTCATATAACGCGGATTCTGTAAAAATGTTCCCGGCGCACTGATGGCCTTTTGATTATCCAGCACCATGCCGTAAGCCATATAAGGGGTAACATCACGCGCTGCAAAACAATTGTTGAATAAATAGGTATTTTGCGAATGTTCATCATGAACTACATTAGGAATCATCACATCCCCAACCCGCCCATTTAACGTCGCCGCCTTACCCATCACATAAACGCCGAGCAAATGCCCTGCCCGTTCCGTCACGCGGCTCAATATTTCGTAGGCCGCCAACCCAAGCGGATAATCAATATTGAGAATTAGCGCATCGCTTTCTGTCAGCAGACTATGATCAATGCCCGTACACAAACGCGGGTCGAGCCAATCCGCCCGTAACTTATTGAGTTCCATGACTTGCGCTTCGGTCTGGAAGCCATGTTTGTTGGAAACACGATGAATCCCCACTTCACGTTCATCAGAGGCAATTTGTTGGCGCACACTATCGCCTGTATCCGCAATATATTTTTTCAGCGCATAATAAAGAAAATTTTGTAGGTTCGAGCGCCCTTCTTCACGGATGGCCCGGTATTCCTCCAGCAGCACTTCATGTCCCCGCGCTGTAATATACTCCATGATTGGCTTTTCCTGCCGCCACGCATACCCAGATAACAAATTCGCCAGCGAGTGCGTATTGCTAGAGACAAAATAGACCGGACGATGTTCCGGGTCAGCGTCTACCGACTCCGCCTGCTGCTCAAGTTCCGTCCACCAATAAGCCGTCGCTTTGCGATAAGCGGCTAATGAAGAAGCCAGCAGTCGAAGCCCAATCGACTTTTTTGTACCGGCAATCAGTTTCAGCATTTCGACAAAACGAGGCCAAATCCGCTGCAACCGCCGTAGGTCATCCTCACTGATTTGTAATACGGAAGCCAAAAGTTCAATCTCATCTTGAGAAAGCGGGACATCCGGCTGCCGATTCTGCGACAAAAATAATTTAGCAACCGCGCTTTGCAGCAGTTGGTGAATCTTATTCCATTCAATCTGATACGCCGTCAAAATCGGCACAAGATCATCAATATCCGAGCGGCTGGCGATAAAAGCCGCCAGCGTGGAACGCCCATCAAAATGGACGCGGCGGCGGCGACCCGGCGCAAATACCCGTTCCCATTTAGGCACATCTGCGTACCCAGCCTCGACAAACGACTTTTCAATTTGCCCAATCACAATCAAATCAACGTAAGGCATCACATCAGGTAAGCGTAGACTGATGTATGTCAGCGCAGCAACATCAGGCGCAGCGGAACGCGCCCCAACATGCAGCGACGACTCCATCGCCGCGTGGCTTTCCACCAACGTTTCGATTTGAATCACGTCTGAGGAACGCAGCAGGGAATAATACGTCCGCATGTAAAGTTCAATTTCTTCGCTGCCTGTTCTCGGAACGGTACGATCCATCGATGTCTGCCTCTACTCATGATGTCATTTTAAACAGAATAGGGACAAGCCATATCTCTTGTCCCCACTCACAACTAACATTCTTAACGCTTTTTCGTGCCAGAATCACCTGTCTTTTTCTGCTCTCGTTCTTTTGCCACCTGACGGTTAATTTCTTGCTGGCGCTTTTTGCGTGCTAGCATTTCTTTTTGGTTGGCGACTTTTTCTTTTTTCATCTGCGCCTCAGTCGCCAATTTTTCCGGCTTTGGCGCAAACATCGCATAGATCATCGCCGTCAAAAGCACCAATAGCAACCAGATCACACCCGCGAGAACGTACTGCACTTCTTGGTTGCTCGGAATACCAATATTTTGCTTGATGAGAAAATTATGTGCTGGCCCAGAAATAACATAGGCCACTGCCGCCAGAACAACTGCCAAAATTAGCCCAATCGCGGGTAAAAAAGCATTAATTGGGTTTTTCCCTGAACGGCGTTTTTTTGCTATATATTCGTCTTCCATAGATCATGCCTCCTGAGTGTGAGTGGCTTTTTTGCTCGCTTCGATAAATGCCTGCACGATCTTATAATACCCAGTGCAGCGGCACAAATTTCCAGTGATACTCTGTTGAATTTGCTCCTGCGTGGGTTCAGGATGTTCCTCTAGCAGCTTCGCACCTGCCATCAAAAATCCCGGTGTGCAGTAACCACATTGTACCGCACCTTGCTCGATAAACGCTTCCTGAATTGGATGCAGTGCATCCCCCTGCCCAATCCCTTCAATCGTAACAACTTCCGCACCGTGCGCTCTTGGTGCTGGCACCATACAAGCCATCACCGCCGCCCCATCTAAAAACACCGTACACGCCCCACATTCCCCCTCGGCACAGCCTTCTTTCGTACCGATTAAACCCGCATCCTCACGCAAAAAACGCAGCAAGGTTTTGTGCTGCCCGGTAGCGATTTTTACAGACTGCCCATTTAAGATCAAGTGAATCGGCGCGTCACTTTCATGTTCAATCATCTCAGAAAGCGCATCACCATCCCCTGCATCTTCACCCCACAACATGGCAGGCTGATGAGGCCAATTCGTGCCTTGTTGATTGGCTGCCAATGCCCGCAGTCCACGCGCCACCATCACCCGCACCATCTCCGCCCGATAGTCCGCCGTACTCCGTATATCATCAATCGGTGATGGGGTCGCCGCTGCCAAACGTGCCACTTCCGCTATGACTTCCGGCGTAAGTGTTTTACCGACTAAGGCATTCTCTGCAACCGGCACATGAATGACAGTCGGCGCAACACTGCCGAGCGTAATCAGCGCTTTAGTTATTATTTCCCCCTCAAACCGCAAAATAATCGCCGTATTGATGACAGAAATCGCTTGCGCCCGCCGCAAGCCCAGCTTAAGGAAAATGCCGCGTTCATTTTCTGCTAGTGCCGGAAAAGCTATTCCAGTTAGCATTTCGTCCGGACGCATCACATTTCGACGCACCCCAGTGTAAAACTGTGACAGCGGAATAGTGCGTTCCCCTGTTAAAGAGGCTAAACGCACTTCTGCGCCCAACGCCATCAATGGCGTAATTGTATCATTTGCGGGGGAAGCTGTAATCAAATTTCCCGCAATCGTCGCACGATTACGAATTTGCGGTGCGCCCACTTCCCATGCCGCCTGTGCCAGTGGCAGCGCCCGTTCCACCAACAGCACACTATTCACCACTTGATTATGCGTCACCAATGCGCCAAGCCGGATTTCATCCCCGTGCAGTGAAATCTCATTCAATCCACCGGCGCGGCTGATGTCAATCAGCACATCCACACCTTTGCGCTGCCCGCGTTCCATCTCGATCAAAATATCTGTGCCACCAGCGATGATACGCGCTTGCGATCCATATTTCGCCAATAGCTCAAGCGCCTCGCCTGGTGAACTTACGCTAAAGTACTTATCCCACATAGAAAACTCACCTAATCCGTCTTAAAAAGATCACAAGCCGCCCAACAATTATTTCTTCCAATAGCGCTTGATCGCCTCTTGTGCCACCTCACCGCCAATATGTTGCAGCACAAGAAAAGCCATCTGCCGCGCATCTTCATCGTTGCTCTCAGACAGCACATCAATCACATCTGGCACAACCACGTTAGCAATCGTCCGCTGCGCCAGATGAACTAATGCCCATCCTGCATTAGAACGCACCGCAAACGCTTTATCATATAAAGCGCCAATTAAGGACGGTACACAAACCGGGCTACTGAGTTGATCCAGCGCCCAAGCAGCACGTTCGCGCACCTCTTGATCGACATCTTGCAGTGCGATTAGGCAATGCTCAAGCGCCGGATAGCAAAGTTGCTTTCCGACCAACGCCAACCCTAATGCACGATCAGGCGGGCTTGGATTTTCCAACAGCGCGATAATTTCAGCAGAGGATTTGTTCATGCGCGTCCCTTTTCCTGTGGTTCAATATCCATAACTGTAATCGGGTTAATATTGGTCACGAACGTATCAAGATATTGGGTTTGCGTCTCTTTACGGCGATCATAAGTATGCACATGACCGTGTACCATGTAACGCGGACGGTACCACTCCATAAAGCGTAACAGCGCTTTCATGCCCTTGTGCGGCAAATCATCCGCGTCATGAATTCCCAATGGGGGTGAATGCGTCACCAACATATCTACACCAAAACCGCTGCGCCAGCGTTGATAGCGTAATCGCGGCCCCATCCGCAGCACCATCCCTAGCATTTCTGTTTCTGTGTATTGGATTTCGCCGTCGTTATAGTTAATCGAACCTTCCAACCCTGCAAAGGTCAATCCTTCATATTTCAAGACGCGCCGATGCAAATTTTCCCCGCCGGGAGGATATTCCCCATACATCTCATCGTGATTGCCCCGCACATAAAACAACGGCACGTTCAAGACAGAAACAATAAACTCCAGATAAACCGAAGGCATATCCCCGCAGCTTATCACGAGTCGAATATCATTATAGCGACGGCGCAAGTTGGTTGCACTTTCCAACTGCGGCATCACGGTATCGCTTACGCAAAGTATCTTGACCACAAAAGACCTTTTAAAATTTTGTACCACAATGCTACGAAAGACACAGAGAAAAATAATTAGTGGCGTGTGTCTTCGTATTGATTTTGTCTAGGTTAACGATAAAGAGCAGATTATCCAATCATAATAGGCATTATAGTCCCTTATCGTGGCCTACAATTCAATCAAATATTTGACGCATACTCTGGCCTGTACCGCCCCGCCGCATCATGATAATTTCCGCTATAATGCTGACCGCGATTTCTTTCGGTGTTTCTGCCTGTACTTCTAGCCCAATTGGGGCATGAACGCGCAAAAGCTGCTCGTCACTAAGTCCCTGTTCCTTCAACGCTTTTACCGTAATCGCCCACCGTCGCTGGCTGCCGATCAAGCCGATATAAGCCGCTTTTGTGGCTACCAGCGCCGGAATCAAATTGACATCCACCGGAAGCCCCCGCGTGACCGCCGCCACATAGGTTTGCGCGTTAATGGTGATTTGCTGAGTGATTTCGCCCGGTTTACAGACGATATAGCCATCTAACCCCGCCACGTACTCAGGATTACAAAATTCGGGACGATCATCCGAAAGAATCACGCGATACCCTGACCATTTCCCCAATTCCGCCAGCGCTTTGCCCACATGCCCGCCGCCAATCACCAGCAGCACAGGCATAACGCCAATCGGCTCAATAAAAATTTGCGCTGTCCCCCCGCAGATACCAGGGTCGCCATCTTCGATATTATTCAGCGTATAGGTCTTAATCCGCGTCTGACCATCGCTGATCGCCGCCAGCCCTTCTTGGATGACGAGTGCTTCCATCGCGCCACCACCCACTGTCCCCACAACAGCCCCATCCGCGCAAACCAGCATTTTGCTCCCTGCATGGCGCGGCATTGACCCCTGCGTGCTGATGACCGTCGCCAAAGCAACCGCGTCGCCATTTTGTTGGGCGGCATGAAGCGCTTCAAAAACTGCTTTTTGATCGTCAATCATCATGATTTATGGAACGTCAATTTCCCCAATGAACAAGCGCCGCCCCGCCTCATCGACCCAATACTGAGGTTCATCCATTATTAGCGTCGGCATCAAACGCTCAAATGTCGTCGCTTCATAAAAGCCAATCGCAACACTGGATCGTCCCGGCGGAACTTCGCTCAAGTCTACCACAATCCTGTCATAAATCACGCCGGGAAGCCAATTCCCCGGCGGATATGTTCCAATAACGTCGTTTAAACTATCCGTGCCAGGGTAACTATCGAATTGTGCTATAGGGGGCTGATTGATGTCATTGTAAAGATGCACAAAAGTTTTGTAATCGTCTTGTGCCGTTCCGTCTGTTTCATACACTATCTCGATTACGTTATCGTCAGCGAAACGCACCCGGAGATTAAATGCCCCGGATTGATAGGACGCAATCGGTGAGCCTATGTCCTCACCAGTATTGGACAGGAAATGCTCATCATCAAGCGGATCAAATACCCCTTGCCACAGCCAATGATAGTACGGCATATAGTGACCGCCGGGTACATGCGGCACAATGCGGAGTCTGATTGCTTCACTTGTGATAAATTCTGCCGGAATCAGAGTCATGATTTCGAGCCAATGCCCGGCAAATACCGGAATCCATTGGGTGTCAACCAACCGATCATCAACATACACATCAAAAGTCCCACTATTTACAGGATGAATGCGCGTAACAAGCAGCCCATCTTCGCCAACACGAGCCGCCATTGTAAATGATTCTTCACTGTTGATGCGCCGTCCACCATCTACGAGGTCGCAGTTTCCTTCAAAGATAATCGTACAATTTACGTATGCCTGACGATAAACCTCAGTTGGAAACCCTGCCAGTGCCTCGGTATCAGACCAACGATAGTGATGCGCGGCTTCGGACTTTAAATCGGCGACATCAAGCCAATCAACTTCATTCAGGTAAAACCGTTCATCTTGCGTGACCCAATCACGAGAGGATAGAGCAATTCGAGAAATCTCTGGCGTTAAAGTGAGCGCATCTTCCTCAGCCTCCGCACCGCAGCAGAATCGATAGATTCCCTGATACTCTGCCGCCAATGCGACATTATCCGCAGGATTATAAACAGCCGGAAATGTTGCTAAAGGGTAGCGGCTGTAAACGCTGGCCTCGAGATAATTCAATCCTCTTGCCGTCGTATAGGCCGCGACATAATCGGGCGTTGGGTCATGCGCCAACAAAAATTCCGCCACTGCACCGGGGCCGTTGCGCCACGCATCCGCCGCACCAAGTGTCGTCAATCCGACCATATCAATCGTATGCCGCCCGCCCATATAACGCATCATGCCCACATCATGCACCACTACCACCGCATCTTCCGGCGTATTCGCTGCGAGCCATCGCGCCATCGCCAACGGTTGAACGACCACATTGTTGATATTCACGCGATACAAGCGCAAAAAGTTTACGCTCGTCAAAAAGACACCCGCAAACAAGAAAAATCCGACAGCTATAAACGCCGTAAAGCGCACATTTCTAATCAACTGGGGAAGCAAAATCCGCGTCCGAATTCGCAGCCCTTGTTGATCTTGCAATCTCTGCTTAACAAGTGGGGTCAGTAGGCGCATTATCGCATGTTCGTCGAAATGCCACAGCCATGCGCCACCCCATATCGCCAACGGAAAAAGCAGCGCCATCAACGGCATTTGATAGCGCTTAAAATGCCAGAAAGCTGTATCAAGCGTCGAAATTGCTGCCGTCAGCGCCAGAAACCAGCCAATGAGCAGCAGGCCAATGCCGCGCCGTTCTCGCTTTATCAACAAAAAAAATAATCCTAAAATCGCCAACACAGGTATCACGCCCGGCATAAAGCGACCACCCGTACCATTAGCAATTTCCGTCCCCATCTGCACAAAGTTATCCCAGATGCGCCTGATGACGACATCCCAATAAAACGGAATCATCCCGAATATGGATTTTGCCTGATTGCCTGATGCCGCTGCCGATCCAGTCACTAGCCAATTGACGACGGGCTGTATTCCCACCGCCAAAACGGGCATAATCAACCCGAATAAACGGCGTTTCTGTAGGGACATGATAGATCGTGTCCGCTCTTGCCAGAGATAAATGCCAACGGCGATAATCGCCATCGCCCCACCTTCGGGACGAGTGAGCGCCAACAACATAGCGCAAATGATAAACCCCCAAAACCGCCTTGATACAATCGCAAACAGTGTCGCCAGTGTGAACGTCATCATCAATCCGGTTTCCATCCCGCTCATGAAGTGCCAACTGACCGCACCGCTTAGGCCAAAAATCGCCGCGCCTGCTAATGACATCCATCTCGGCGCATCATATTCTTGTGCCAGTAGATAGATCAGCCACATTGAAGCCAAAAGCGCACAAGCGCCAATTACCAACGCCCACAAGCCGAGATTTAAACCTTGAAAACCGAGTTTATAGCCTATCGCAAGGATGAAGGGATAAATAAAACTGGTTGCGCCAGAGGTGGCTGGATCGCCGGGGTTATAGATATAAGGCTGACCGAGTGCCATTTGTTTGGCATATTGAAAGTGAATATAGTTATCATCCAGCGGGAGGACGATTTCCCCCTGCCCGATCCTTACGCTAGTCGTGAGATAAACAAAAAACACGCCTGCCGCGATGATGCAGCAGACGAGCCATGCAAACAAACTGCTTTTCCGTTGAACTAAAGACATCATTTAAAAATATCAGCCACAAAAGTGTAAAATTTAATGACTGATGTTACGCAGTTAGCCCTCATCCTAAATCCTTCTCTCTCATGGAGAAGGACTTTGAGATATGCTATGCGTTTGCCTCCCCTCGCCCTGAGAGAGAGGGGCCGGGGGTGAGGGCAGAAACAGCGGCTGCGTAACGTCAGTTAATGATTTCCTTTGCGTTTCGTGGCGTTCTTTGCGCCTTTGCGTCTAAGTACTTCATATTTGCTAATCGCTAACCGCTATTTGCTGTACCCATCCGCAAACGTATCAATCATCAGGTTCACATCGTCGCCCAGCGGATACAAAATCGGGCAAGTCGCGCCGGAAGCGATATATTCACGCACTTTGGCTTTAACTTCCTGCGGTGTCCCAGAAGCCGTAATCATCTGCACCACATCATCCGGCACCAATCGCATCGCATCTTCGATTTGTTCTTCTGTCGCAGGCCAAGTGAGTACTTGCCCGATTTCGTCTAAGAGTTCTTGTTTTACGCCACTGGCCTTCATAATATGCGGCTGCTGCCCCAAGTACTGTGTCACCAATTTACGCGCCGCGTCCAACGCCCGTTTGCGATCATGATCGACGGAACACACCACCAACTGCGGACGGTCAATATCTTCTAAGCGTTTGCCTGCTTGTTTCGCACCGATCTCAAGTTTCGCCAGCGCCCCCTCATTATACTGAGGTGAGACAAGATAATTCAGCACCACCCCATCAGCGATTTCACCCGTCAGCGCCATCATCTGCGGCCCCGTCGCACCGATGTAAATCGGCACATTGCGCGGCTCTTTGCGCCCATGCACCACATCAAGTTCCACATCCGTAAGATGTACAAACACGCCATGATACGTCACACGCTGACGTGCCAAAAGCGCCCGAACACTTTCTACCACTTCGCGCATCGCAAGCAGATTCTTTTCACGCTTAATGCCTACTTTTGCCGCCAGCGGATCCCACCATGCGCCGATTCCGAGCAAAATTCGGTCAGGCGCGAGATCATCCAATGTGAGGAAGGTCGCCGCAATGACCGCAGCATTGCGCGTCCAATTATTAATTACGCCGGAGCCAATCTTGATGCGCGTTGTCGTCGCAGCAAAAGCCGCCATCGGCACAATCGCATCGCGCACGAGGCGGCTTTCCGCCTGCCAAACCGCTTCAAAACCGCGCTGCTCAGCATATTGAACATATTTAATCGCATCTTGTAAAGAATGGGCATCTTGTAAATATAGTGCTACCCGGTCAGCCACGTTCTATTTCTCCTTCGTCGGTGATGTAAAGTCTCGATAAATTGGCAGCAAATCTTCTAAATGGGTGCGCTGCACGACGCGATGATAAGTTTCAAGGTCTTCTGGTAGGTCAATATCTTGCAAAAACCCTTCAGATGAATAGGTATTGATAATAGCGCCAGCATCGCGCCCCAGTACCGCATGACGACGAAAGCTCCCCGGCCCATACGCATAATCAATCAATCCCGGCGGACGGATAAACAAGGCATTCGTCCCGTCTTGATTGCGATCCGTCGCAATCACCATGCTGTGTTCATCTTCGCCAAGATCAATCATAGCCGAAATATCCTCCGGCATCAGCAGCGGCAAATCGGCTGGCAGCACAAGAATAGCTTCTGCTCGCCAACTTGCAATAATCGAAGTCGCCCGCATCAAAGCGGTGTTTAACTCTGGCGCGCCGCTTTCTTGAACTGTTTTCGCGCCGTAATCTCGCGCAATCGCTAAGGCGTGATTATCTCGACTAATCACTAATGTACCCGTCACCTCTGGAACTTCGCGCACAACACTTAAAACATGACGCAGCATCGCCTCTGCAAAACGTTGGCGCTCCTCCGGTGTAAGCACTTCAGCCAATCGACTTTTTGCCAAACGCAGCGGTTTAACGGGGATAATTACCCAGATGCTCATCTTATTGTGTCCCCCTCACTTGTTCCCAGCGCCCAATCTAAGACACGATGCGCCAGCAAGATACGTTTTTCATCGCTATCCATAATGGTATCAAACGCGATTTTCCGAATAGAATCAATATGGAAATCTTCATCGCGTTCATCATAGACAAAACCATTGATGAGTGTTGCGTAATATTCCACAACGGTCTTGACCGTAACTTCGAGTCGCAGTTCGCCCATAATCTTGGCGGCGGGGCCTTTAATTGCAGTCCCGGCCACAATCGGCGTAACCGCCACACGCGCAACATTTTGCGCCTCGATCAATTCGCGCATCCCCGGCACAGACACAATCGGATTAATCGAAAGCCAAGGATTCGATGGCCCAATAATGATCGTATCCGCTGCTTTAAGTGCCGCTTCCACTTCAGGTGACACAGTAGCGGCTTCAATACCGTCCAAGCGTAAACCCCTAAGCGTTGGCTGCCAGCGATGACGGACAAAATAATCCTGAAAGCCCAATTCACCCTGTTCTACAGTATCAACAATAGTGGCTACAGGCGCATCCGTCATCGGTAAAATTGTACAAGCGATTCCGAGTCCTTTTGTTAAACGCTGCGTAATTTGGGTGAGCGTTTGTCCCTCTTGCCATGCTTGGGTGCGTAAAAGATGCGTCGCGATATCCTTATCCCCCAACCCAAACCAAGGGTCTTCGCCATAATCACGCATCATTTCCAACATCGCGCGAGTATCACCGTCTACTCCCCAGCCATTCGCCGTATTGACGCGATTAGCCAAGGTATACATCACAGTATCTAAATCAGGGCAAATCCGCAGCCCATAATGCCAAAAATCATCTGCTGTATTGACGATAATCGTTAGGCGCTCAGGCGGCACAATTTTCGCAAGGCCATAAGCCAGCTTCGCACCACCTACCCCACCAACCAACAGGACAACTTGTTTATTCAACGTCAATCCGGAACTCCCATGAGTAAGAATCAACACCCGTCGGTGTCGTCAATTCAACATAAAACAGATGCAAACCGGGATTAACCTCCGGGACAAAACAGTAATTATCGTAACCACCCTCACTTGTATAGGCGATGGTACTGGGCGCAATTTCATCATCATCTAGCCTGATTGATAAAGGCAGGACAGCAGAATCTTCACCCGTATCCGAGAGGGCTTCTGGCAAAATTTGCAAACAAACCTGCTCATCCACCAGCCTTTGACCAAAAACACCCACCTGTAGGCGCTGAGGCTGCTCAAAACCTGTGATATTGCCCGGAAAATCAGCCATCATTTTAATCGTAGGCACATCCCGCATATCAGGCACAATGCTGGATTGTGGACGTTCTACGCGACCAGGAATACATGCGCCAACTAAAAGCACGATCAACAGACTTCGCAGTACCTGTTTTAGCGCCACAAGGTTTTCGTCTCCATAGGCTGTCGTGTTTTTTCGCGTTCTTGGGCAGCATAACCCAGCGCGATCACGCCCTGCGGCTGCCAATCCTCTGGAAGTTCCAGCGCATCCCGCACAATATCCGGCACAAACAGCGGCGCACACATCCAGCAAGCGCCTAATCCTTGCTCATGCGCCATCAGCAGTAAGTTCTGTCCCGCCATCGCTGTACTTTGAACCGCCATAATGACTTCATTATGCGCCCGTTTCTCGTCAGGATATACGTCCATATCGACCAAAGAAAAACAAACCACAATCAACACAGGTGCAGAAGTCATTCGTGCATAAGAACGCCCTACATCCGCAGCGATAACTGCCTCATCTAAGCCATCTGCCTCCAGATCAGCCCGTAACTGCCTACCCATAGCTCGTGCCAATTGTTCTTTACGTTCCACTGATTCCACTACGCAAAACCGCCAAGGCTGACGGTTGTGTGCGGAAGGTGCCCAACTGGCAGCTTCAAACAAGCGGCCAATCACATCTCGCGGGATGGCATCCGGTAAATAGCGTCGGATAGAACGCCGATTGAAAATCGCCTTATGTAAGGTCATTTGCACTAGTGTTGTCGCCATTATTTAAACTTCAACATCGCACAGTTACCAAGTTACGCAAAGAAAACCGTTAAACCCATTTTCTTTGCGTCCTTCGTGCCTTTGCGTTTAATCTTTGCTTCCTATTTAACCTCAGTTTTGGATAGCGCACTTTGATTAACTTTTATGATGTCCTCATCCCCCGACCCCTTCTCCATTACATGGTGAAGGGGAGAAAAACGGTTCACAATGGTTCTTTAAGTCCCCTCTCTACGAAGTGGGGAGGGGATTTAGGGGTGGGGATAGAATGAAAACACTATCCGAAACTCGGGCTATTTATCGATACAAATCGTGTTCTGGCTCACGATTTAATTCACGCGCATGGCCTTCCATCGCCGGAAAGTTCAACCCGCGCACCAATACCACCGGACGGCCTTCATCCGCCTCCCCAGTCAGCAAATTAGCGGCGGAAGCCACCATATCCCCATAACCCTGAATACTGATCTTGAGTTCACGCCCAAACAAATCTTTTTGTCCACGCAAGTCGATCAGCGCGGGCATCCCTGCCACGCCAATCGCCACGCCAACATTGCCGACACGAAATGGTCTACCGTGTGAATCGCTGATGATGACACCAATTTCCACGCCGGTAAGCTGGTAAAATCGTTGTCGAAAGGCTTCCGCCGAGGCATCGGGGTCGTTCGGCAGCAGCAGCACCCGCTCATCACCCTGTTCAAGATTTGACTGATCGATCCCGGCATTCGCGCTCACAAAACCAAGCCGATGCTGTACCACCAGCACCCCCGGCGCAAGCCGAGAGATCATCCGGCTTTCTCGCAGCACCAACTCTACAATACGCGGGTCTTTGCGTGTCTTTGTCGCTAAATCTAACGCCTCATCGCTCGGCGTAACCAAATGCAAATCGACGATGCGCCCTTCCGCTTTAGATACGATTTTCGAGGTGATGACCAGCGCGTCGCCCTGTTGCAGTCTTAAATCGGCACGCGCTAACCCAGCTTGGATCATCGCTACCAGATCATCTCCTGGCTGAATCAGCGGCATACCCGGCAACGCCGTAATCATCAAGGAGGCAAAATTAGTCAAGATTCGTGATGCGGATTCCCGCCCCCTTCACCTTATACGCTTTATTGATATATAACAGCACCGGAGTAAGCGCTTCCGCCGCGACAGCATTCGCCAGAGGGCCAGCATCAATCCCGCGCATTCCAGCCGCTTTTACCAATTGGATAACTTCATTTTTCGCGTCCGCGTCATCACCACACACTAACACATCGCAATCCACATTCATATTCGGGTCTTTCATCTTTTCAGCGCTCACGTTCTGGAACGCAGAAACAACCCGCACCTCGGAACCGAGAAAAGCCTGTGCTTCCAGTCCGGCAGCTTTCCCTTCCGGCACATGCACTGTTCGCACCTGCGGCGGTTGCAACGGCACAGTCACATCCACCAGAATCTTGCCCATAAGATGGCTTCGCACCGCTTCCAGCGTTGATTTATGCGCGTCATACGGTACACTGATGACGATCAAATCCGCTGCTTTTGCCGCGTCTTCATTGCCCATACCAATCAGGTAATCGCCACCCAGTTCAGCATTAAATTCGGCTGCTTTTGCCTGCGCCCGTTCTCCATCGCGTGAGCCGATGATGACTTTATAGCCGTTAAGCGCCCATCGCATCGCTAGACCTGACCCCTCTTTGCCCGTGCCACCCAAAACGGCAATCGCCATCATCAAGCCGCGATCTTGTTGTTCCGCCATTGCTTCTTTTCCTCTTCCACAGCGCTCACTGAGCTACTTTGCCGTTAAAAAATAATCTTCAGCCTGCAAATTTGGCATAACGCGCCCACACTTGCGGCGCAATTGCTCTTGCTTCCGCCAAAATAGCATCTTCATCCAATGTGAGCAGCACTTTATCACGCATAAGCACCTTGCCATCCACAATCGTCGCCGTCACCATCCCCGGCTCAAATCCGAACAAAATATGCCAAGGTAAGTTTTCGCCGTTTAAAGGCGTAAATGGACGATAATCGACAAAAATAAGATCAGCTTGTGCGCCTTCGCTGATGATGCCGAAGCGTTTGCCATTAAAGAACCGCCCCACCAAAGCTGCATTATTTTGCACAGCGATCTTGATAATGTCCCAACCCCCCGCCACTTGTGGATTTCTGCTGGCGACTTTATGCAGAAAGTACGCCGCTTTCCATTCTTCCCACAAATTTCCACTGAACCCGTCATTGCCTAAACACAACCGCATCTCTAGCTTGAGCATCTGTGCGAGATGGGGTAACACGCCAACCGCATTATTCATATTCGAGCGCGGCTGATGCGTAATCCATGTGCGCGTCCCAAATAATGTATTCAACTCATCGCCATCAATATGGACGCAGTGGGCGACGATGGTCTTATCACCCAAAATGCCATGATCGCGCAATCGATGGATAACGCGCTTGCCATAACGCTTGAGGCTGTCTTCTTCATCGGCCTCATGTTCCGCGACATGGATATGAAAGCCCTCGCCAGTTGGAATGGCTTTTGCACAGGCGCGGAGTGTCTCATCGCTCAAAGTCATGCTGGCATGAAGCCCAAACGTCCCTTTAATTCGTGCATTTTGTTCATACGCCTGGATAAACCGTACATTTTCTGCGATGCCCGCCTGCGTTTTTTCTTGCCCATCCCGATCACTCACTTCATAACATAGAACCGCCCGTAGACCTGCTTGCTCAACCTCACGGGCGATAATATCCAAACTGCCATCAATATGATTCGGGCTGGCGTGATGGTCAATCAACGTCGTTGTGCCGTTTTTGATCGCATCCAGCAAAAACAATAACGCACTCGCCCGAATACTATCAGCATCCAGCGCTTTATCCAGAGGCCACCACAACTTTTCGAGAATCTGCGGGAAATTTTGCGGTGGCGCACCGGCAATCCCCATACCCCGCGCAAACGCCCCATAAAAATGCGTGTGGGCGCAAATGTTGCCCGGCATCACGATCTGCCCATCAGCGTCAAGCCGATCTGTATCTCGATAATGTGGGATCAAAACTTCCGTCGGCCCAATGGCGCGAATCACGCCATCTTCAATATAAACAGCGTAGTCATGTAAGAAACGATTTTCGTTATCTAATGTTGCAAGCGTCGCATTCGTAATCAGCATCAATCACCGTCCATCGGGATATTAATTGTCGCGGGGCCGCCCCGTCGCCGGATTTCCTCAATGATGGCTTTCAGGATAGCATCCTCACGCCCTGTATCGTCCAAATAAAAATGATCGCTCGATTTTACCGTAGATGCGATGATTGCGCCGTTCTCACATAAAATTCTTACTCCCGGCGCAAAAGGATAATTCTTGGCTTCTGTCTCCCAAAAATGCTCCGGCTGAAAACCTTCAGTCCGCAGCGCATGATAAATCCGGTCAACAAAATAATCCGACTTACTGTAAAGATCGGAAATCGTGTTGGCCTGAACAAAACGATCCCATGTCGTGTGAATAAAGGCAATCACCCGATGCGCCGGATTGAGGATAGGCGGTTGTTTCGGCTGTAATTCGCCAAGGGCAATTTTATAATAAATATCTCCAGCACGCGGATGGTCGGTCTCTTTTGGTAGCAAGTCACGGCGATAAAGCAGCTCTAATCCGGTAATCCGCGCATAGTAGTGAATTCCGCCGCTTTGCCCCTTAAATACACTGCCACTCAGAAACAAGGCCACATATTCAGCATTGATGCCGCGTGATAACTGCCCCTGTGGGATCCGATACCAATGCTCATCAAACGCAGCCGTTAAATCTCGTTTACGCTTAATAACGCCTACCAATACACGATCTTCGGGATACAATTTATGGCCTCCTCTAACCAACAAGGAAATAAGCCCTTGCCGATTAGAAAGGCCGCTTTCCCGATTAGCCTATTGTTTTTTCAACTTCCCGCAGCGCGATCAAACGTTCATCGAGTTCCCCCACCAAACGCTGATGTTCAACCCACCATTGTGGATCACGCTGCGCGTCTAATTCCTCAACCGTCTTACCCTGCTGTTCCACCCATGTGTAATACTTGAGATTATGCCAGCGCTGCCGGGCATCAGGTGTACCGGGCAGAACCCAATCAGTTCCCGCCGCATGGAAAACGCCTTCCACACGACCAACGGCTGCGGCCTCATCCAATCCGCCGTAACACTCGCGCATACTCTCCATTACGGAGTAATAGCGATCAAGCGCATCTGTAGCAACCGTAACAATCACATCATCTTTGCCCATATTGTAATACTTAGCAGTCTTAATTGCACCTATAATGTTACAAATTCCACTAATGCCAAATAAACTTCCCATTTGGTCTGCCAAAGCCGGATCAACTCCGTAACGCTTTACCAGCGTCGCACGTCCAGCGGGTTCAGCCAGTAGTTGCAAGCCTTTTTTGCATTCCAAATCGTCGATGCACATCACGGCATCCATATTCAGGACGTTGTGAATCCATGTCACATGTTTATCACCAATCCCTTGAATATCATGGCTACCGTAGCCATTGTTATATAGCGTCGGGCATTGGATCGGCTCTAGCCCCACAATTTTATGGTCAGGCCAAAGCTGTTTTAAGCGATCTCCCGCCGCAATCGTCCCGGCGCTGCCCATCGCGGATACATACGCGCTAATTTTGCCGCTGCCTATGCCGCGCACTTTTAATTCATCCGCCAATTCCGCAATCGTGTTCCCTGTAACATGATGGTGAAAGCGATAATTGCCCATCACTTCAAATTGATTCAAGATGCGAATATCTTCCCCACTGGCACGTAAACGTTTCGTCTCGTCATAAATTTCTTTGACGTTGCTCTCGCTCCCGACAGTTTTGATGATCCCCGCGCCGTAGCTTTCAATACGCTCAAAACGCTCGCGGCTCATTTCGGCAGGTAGCACAACTAGGCTTTTACAACCCATCCGTCCACCCACCCACGCGCCGCCAATCCCGTAATTTCCCGTCGAAGGCCAAACAAGCGTATGAATCGAGGGATCAACTTCGCCCAAAAGTGTTTTTTCGAGTAAGACTGAATACGCCGCGCCAACCTTATGACTTCCTGACGGAAAATCCTTGCCAAACAGCACCACAATATTCGCGTCAATCCCGGTTAGCGCTTTCGGCAGCACGATATGATAGATTTCGCCCTGAGAATCTCGCCAGCTAATATTGAATAAGTTAACTGGGTCAAGTGGATTTTCTTTGCGCGCTTGGGTAGCTCTCGTCCGGATTTCTGGCGCAATACGCTCAGGATGAAGCATTTCTTCAAAAGTAGGTCCGGTAATCACAAGTTATCCTCATCAAGTAATTGTTGTTCTAAATAACGCATCTCATTCATCAATTCGTCGCGTTTATGCGCCAATTCACGATAGCGCTTCAGGTCGTCGGAAGACATATTTTCCGTCCCTCCGCCATGCGCCATAATCAGCTTGTTGATCTCCGCATGTAGTCCTTCATAAAGCAGCACGACTTTACGATAGGCCTGAACTTTATGCAGCATATCTTGGTCATTGGTCATGAGATTTTCCCTTTATGGTTTTGCCTCCATCATCGGCGGGGATGATTCAGCACTATTCTGCTCATCACCCCCCATCATAGAGGACACAGCATAAAGCGCGGACGTTCCACGCGACGATACACGCGGCTTATTTTCATAACCATTATTGAAACCGTTAGTTGATGAAATGACGTAAAGCGGACGGTCACGGGTTTCATCATAAATCCGCGCCACATACTGCCCCATCACAAATAGGAAAAACAACTGGAACGCGCTCACCAGAAGCAACAAAATAATCGTCGTTGCTTGTCCTTCAAAGAAGTTTTGCCCCTGAGAAAGCCGCAAAACCGCAATAACGGGGATCGTCAAAAAGGCTAAAATCGCCAGCACCAAACTCGCATAAATCATCACTTGCAGCGGAAAATACGAAAAACCAGTGATGGCATCCCAAGCAAACCGAATCATCTTCCGCAGCGGGTATTTCGTGACACCCGCATAACGCGCTTCACGCACATACTTGACACCCGTTTGCTTAAAGCCCACCCAACTCGTCATGCCCCGGATGAAGCGGTTATGTTCGCGCATCTGCCGCAAGACTTCGACAACCTGTCGATCCATCAGCCGGAAATCGCCAGTATCCTGAGGAATATCAACTTCTGTAATGCGGCGTATAACCCGGTAGAACAATTTTGCAGTAGCCCGTTTAAATAGCGTCTCACCCTTACGCTGAGACCGAATCGCATAAACCACATCGTATCCCGCTTGCCAGCGCTCAATGAGTTCGAGAATTACTTCCGGGGGGTCTTGCAAATCGGCATCAATCAGCACGACGGCATCCCCGCTGGCGTAATCAATCCCAGCAGTGACGGCGATGGCATGACCGAAATTACGAGCAAATTGAATCACTTTTACGCGGGAATCGGCTTGTGCGATGTCATGGATAAGCTGCGGCGAGCGATCACGACTGCCATCATTCACCATGATAAATTCCCAGCTTTCGCCTGTCGAATCCATCACTTTCCGTAAGCGATCATACAGCAGCGGAATATTGCCTTCTTCGTTAAAAATTGGTGTCACGACAGAATAACGCGGATTTTCGCTCATCAGCACTCACTAAAACATTCTGAACCGTAGGTTAAACAAGTACCTTTGGTGCGGTCACTCGGCACGAAGAACTCTCTTAATCGCTTCTAAATTCGGCTGAACGCGCACCCCACCACTCACGGATTGCTGCGCTCGCTTCACATCTTTTAGCCCGTTTCCGGTGCTTAAGATAACAACCGCGTCGCTTGGCTCGATAAATCCTGTTTCGACTGCTCGCCGCGCCCCAGCAAAAGCTGCTGCCGCTGCTGGTTCAGCAAACACGCCAGTCAACCGCGCAAACTGCGGAATCGCCGCCAGAATTTGTTCATCGCTCACAGTCACATAAGCACCTTGTGTATCACGCACTGCCCGCAGCGCTTTTACCCGATCACGCGGCAGACCTGCGACGATGCTGTCAGCAATACTATGCGCTTCCATCGGCTGCATCTGTGCTGCATCCAAACCGTTTTCCCAAGCATCAACCAATGGCGCACTTGTCTCTGATTGTACACCAATCAGGCGCGGAATCCGCTGAATCCAGCCTAATTTGTGCAAATCGTAGAAACCTTTATGCAATCCGCCAATAATGCTGCCATCGCCAACACTCACAACGACCACATCCGGCACATCCCAACCCCTCTGTTCAGCAATTTCATACGCCGCCGTCTTTTTTCCCTCCGTCGTAAATGGATTCACGCCCGTATTCCGGCAGTACCAGCCCTCTTGCTGGCTCACCTGCATACACAAGTCAAACGCGACATCGTAAGTATCCTCAATCAACAATACTTTCGCCCCATAAACCAATAACTGCGCGATTTTGGCCTCCGGCGCAGTCGCCGGCACAAAAATGATCGTGTCCAACCCAACTGATGCGCCAATACCTGCTAACGCCGCTGCTGCATTACCAGTACTGGCAGTGCTGACGGTCTTAATCCCTTGCTCCATCGCCCGTGCCACGACCATCGCACTCGCACGATCTTTGAGCGAACCCGTTGGATTCGCACCATCATCTTTGACCCACGCCCGTTTCACCCCAAGCATGTCTGCCATGCGCGGCGCATCATAAAACGGTGTCCATCCCACCCGCAGCGGCGGCACAGCCGAATCGGGCAAAAGAGGCATTAATGCACGATACCGCCACATCCACATCGCTCGACTAGTGCTAATTTCGTCTCGATCTAAGGATTTTTTCAGCGCATCATAATCATATAGTACGTCTAGCGTCCCTACTTCACCGCAGACCGGACACGTATATTCCACTGCATCCGGCGCGTAGCTCCGACCACAGACCGTACATTTCAACTCAAGAATGGAGGCCATCAAAATATGCTTTCAATTTTTCGACGTAGGGTAATCGTTCTGCCGGGGTCGTTACACGGTGATGATGAGTCAAATCATAGAGATAGTCATTGAAATAACGTGGGAACATATGCAGATGATAATGAAACACTTCCTGCAAGCCGCCCGGTTCGTTATGCTGGCGAGTAGAAACACCGTCACAGCCATGAACCTGCTTAAATGCAATTGCTACCTGCCGCGCTGCTTCATAAATGCGTGTATGTGTTTCAGGCGGCACGTCATAGATATTTTCGATATGCTGATTCGGAATAATCATGACGTTGCCATTGTTGTTAGGCCACCAGCGCGGATTAATCATCGCAGTGATATGTTCAGTCTGATAGAAAACATCCGACTGCCGATTCCAGATCGCTTCATCTTCGATCCCTTTTGCTATTTTGCAAAAGAGACAATCATAATTTTCCGGCGCATGATTATACATTCTCTGCGGTTTCCTATTCTTTACCCTGGTACAACACGAGTCGCTGTTTCGCCCCGCAGCGCCCGCATCAGATTCGGCGGATCAGTGATTAATGCCTGTGGCCCACCCATCCGCACAAAATCCACCGCCGCCTCGATCTTCGGCAGCATACTCCCCAGCGCAAGGATGGCTCCGATCAGCAATACTTACGCCCAATCCCATAGCCAGGCACTACACACTGGCGCAAACGGTTGCATTATAAACATAATAGCGCTAGGCATTGTAAACATCTAATTTCTCCTTCGACAAGAAAAATCAGCTTACCTTGCCCTTCCTTTTTCGTCCACTATTTGGATAAAGTCCAGACAGAGATTTAAGTTCAAAATCTTGGCGTTCTTGGTGTCGTCCCTGCGCTTAAGCGATTAAAATTTCAAATTACTTTCGAGTATCTAGATAAAAATCACTTGTTGATGGTTAGCCTCAATTAGGAGTTTCAACATTTTAGGCGGGAGTTAAGCAGCTTTCTGGCTTGGGAGGCGCTATTCAGAATGGAAGCGGTGTAAGATATAATTCCAGCGAAGATATTTAAACGGGTATAAAACCTTAATGTCGCACGTTTTTATCAGCTACAGCAAAGTAAACTGGGATTACGCCCGTGCGCTGGCAGATCGACTGTTGGTGGAGGGATTCGATGTATGGATTGATGACCGCATCGATTATGGCGAAGACTGGTGGCGCACGATTGTGCGAGCGATTAAAGCCTGTGCTGCGTTTACAGTGGTGATGACTCCCGATTCTGATGCGTCACGCTGGGTGCAGCGGGAGATAACGCTGGCGGATGAGCTGGGTAAACCCGCGTATCCGCTGCTGCTGGCGGGTGATTTGCTATCTAGCGAGAATTGGACGATGTTCGTCCGTACTCAATATATGGACGTGCGAAATGGAGCGCTGCCTAAAGCGGATTTTTATAACCGATTAGGCCAGAGCGTTCCACGCAAGCCCACACCCGGCGCAGAAATCACAGCCGCTGATGATCTTCCCCTAACCGGGCAGCTTTTGCACAAAGCACTGCCTATTGAACCCGAACCTGAGCTTGTTCCTGAGCCGCCTAAGATTCTTCTGCCGCAAGTCAAAGGTGTTTTGCCGATGCCGTTTGACTGGTGTGAAGTGCCTGCGGGAAGTGTGACGATAGAATATACTCGAAAAGACCATCGTACTTTTGAAGTGGCAGATTATGCGATCAGTAAATATCCCATTACAAATGCCCAGTTTCAGGTTTTCCTAAAATCGCCTGAAGGGTATCGTGAGCCACGTTGGTGGGATTATTCACCGGAAGCAAAGTCTTGGCGGCGCAGTTGGTCAGTGCCGGATAATACAGCTTATTCGGGCGATGATTTACCCCGTACAAACGTCAATTGGTATGAGGCAATGGCTTACTGCTGGTGGCTGACGACGCAAATCGGTGGCGATTGGGTGATTTCTCTACCGACTGAACAACAGTGGCAGCGGGCCGCACAGGGCGATGACGGACGCGCCTATCCTTGGGGGAATCAATTCTTTGCTAACTCATGCAATACGACAGAGAGTCGTGTTGATAAAGTAACGCCTGTCACGAAGTATCAGAATAACATCAGTCCTTACGGCGTGATGGATATGGCTGGCAATGTATGGGAGTGGTGTCTTACGGAATGGGGGACGGACAGCACGAATGCACGAGGCAGCAGGGCGCGGGTGCTGCGCGGCGGTTCATGGCGCAATGACGCGGATACAGCGAAAAATAACTGCCGCGATTATGGCAGCCCGGAAGAACGGTTTAATCTGCGCGGCTTCCGTGTTGTGACTTTCCTCAAAAATAATAATTGAACCACAATAAGTCATTCGGCATAAAGAATCTATTCCCTTTGATTCTTTGTGTCGAATCTTTTATCCTATCGTTGTTCTTGCTTACTTTTTAGCTTTTTTCGCACATGGATTGAAGGGTACTTAACCATGCAAACTGATCTTCGCGGGCGTGATCTTATCACCGAACAAGAATGGACGAAGGACGAAATCGAGACGCTGCTGGACGTGGCGTGGGACTTAAAGCGTAAACGGGCAGTTGGCGAACCCCATGCTTATCTGCGCGATAAAGTGCTGGCGATGCTGTTTTTCTTCACCAGTACCCGTACTCGCGCCAGCTTTGAGGCGGGAATGGCACAGTTGGGCGGTCATGCACAGTTTATCGACAGCGAGACGACCCAAATCAGTCATGGCGATACGGCGAAAGAAATCGGGCAAATTCTGGGGCGCTACACGGACGGAATCGCTATCCGCCAATGTGACTGGAAGTTTGGCAATCAGTATATCCGTGAGGTAGCGGAAAACAGTCGCGTTCCGGTGCTGAATATGCAGTGCGACGTGTATCATCCTTTCCAGATTTTGGCTGATCTGATGACGATTATGGAAAATTTCGGACGTGATCTGCGCGGCAAGACGATTAATGTGTCGTGGGCGTATGCAGCCAGCTATCAGAAGCCGATTTCTGTGCCGCAGAGCCTCGTACTGCTGATGACGCGCTATGGGATGAACGTCCGGCTGACGCATCCGCCGGAATACGAATTAATGCCGGAAATTGTGGCACAAGCCCAGGAAAATGCCAAACGCAGCGGCGGTTCGCTCGATATTGGGCATGATTTTGATGCTGGCTTTAAGGGCGCGGATATTCTTTATCCGAAAAGCTGGGGCTGCTGGATGACCACCGAAGATAAGAATGAGTCCTCGGCAATTGGCAAAAAGTATACCGATTGGATCACGGATGAGCGCCGGATGGGGCTGGCAAATGACCATGCCGTTTATATGCACTGCCTCCCGGCGGATCGCAATGTTGAAGTGACCGACGGCGTGATTGATGGGCCGCAGAGCATCGTTTATGATGAGGCGGAAAATCGCCTGCATGTGCAGAAGGCTGCGATGGCGCTCACCATGCGGTAAGGGGATAGCTTTTAGCGATTAGTAGTTAGCTTTCAGCAATCAGCCGTCAGCGCTCAGCTTTTTGGTGGGCGCTGACGGCATAAGGCTGATCAAAACGAAAAGGTGAAAAATGATAAATCAACATTTTGAGCTACCGATGGATAAGATTGTTGCTTTTTGTGAAAAATATCCGATTCGCAAATTGTCACTGTTTGGATCGATTTTACGGGATGATTTTCGCCCCGATAGTGATGTGGATGTACTGGTGGAGTTTTTAGCCGAAGCGAGTGTGACATATTTTGATCTAGCAAAAATGCAGATGGAATTGTCCGATCTTATTGAGCGCGAAATTGATTTGCTGACACCCGGCGCATTAAGCCAGTATTTTCAGCAAAAAGTGATGAATACAGCCCAGGTCGTCTATGAACGAAAATGATTTAGCTAGGCTTAACCATATGCAGGACTATGCACGTGAAGCCGTAACTTTTTTGGAAGGGAAAGCACGGGATGCACTTGGCACTGATGTCATGTTAGCGCGTGCAGTGACCTATTCTGTTGGCATAATCGGCGAGGCGGCATCAGCTATTAGCCAAGAGACGCGCAACGCCAATCCACAAATTCCTTGGCGAGAAGCAATTGCCATACGGAACTTTTTATTTCATGCCTACTTCAAAGTTGAACTGGGTATCTTGTGGGAGACGGTTCAGAAGTCGCTTCCACTGCTCATTGCAGAATTGGAAAAGTTGTTAGCGTCGGAAAATGAGTAACGATTAGCTTTCAGCCGTCAGCGACCAGCTTTTTTGTGAGTGCTGGCGGCTGACATAGGCAATTTGAAAGGCAAACTGTGGTATCTATTGAAGTCTTGTTGGAAATTCCCGAAAAAATTCAGATTGGCCTCATGGATGGTAGTTATCAACGTCTAGGCGGTATCGTGCGTGAAAGTAATAGCAAGCAAATCGTCGCTTGGTTGAGAGAAGGTAATGCCCTTTCCGATTCTTCTTTGATTCAATCTATTGCTCCTGTTGGGCGTGCTTTGACGGCATTGTCAGGTACTGGAATGCTTCTCAACCTTGCCTTAACCAGCGCTTCTTTGGTCACTACAATGAAACGATTAGAGCGATTATCTGCGAATGTTAGTTCTCTGGGTAAAGAATTGCATGGCGAATTTAAGCGAGATCGGGATATCAATTTTAAAGCTGCCTTGCAAAGAGCGCGTGATGCACTAGAGGCGAGTAGTGCGGTTAATCGTACACAAAGCGCTCATCAAGTCATACAAGGTTTATATGAAGCAAGGGAAAATTTTTATCAAGATTTTCATCAAGCATTAGAGCAAGACTTTGTACTTTTGGCGCAACACTATTTAACACGCTCCATGTATGCGACAGTTAGTTTGACACGTTGCTATTTAGAAATTGATGAAATCGACTTAGCCCGAAAGCGACTGATTGAAGAATTAAAATTAATCAAGGATTCTGTTCGCGAAGTAATCAAAAAATGGTTAGGGGATCACCCTTCAATATACTTTTACAAGGATATTCCACAGGCTGATGCTTATAGATTTGTTTGCCTTATTGAATGGGTTGAAGAAAGACTAATTCTGGAAATTGTCGTAGAAGAACTGCGAACTGATTTTTGGAATGAAGATGTAATTAAAGATTATAAAAACAGAATCTTGAACCGATTCCCTGGTAGAAATTCAGCAAAGGTTTCTGACCGTTTTAAAAACCTGACAGAGGCACTAACTTATTCTGAAGCGATGCTTGAAAATTATGAGCGATTGTGTGGTTTTGAAATAGAATTGCGTTCATTGCGCCTGACTAACCAATCCTTTGCAGAATGGCAAGATTTATATTCTGGACAAGAGGGGTTTGGCGTACTAATTCCAGACACCCCCCTTGAATTAGCCAATAACGATTGAAAGCTAAAAAATTATGTCCAATAAACTTGCCATAATCCCTGTGGGGGAACTAGTTGATTTTAGACTTCAAACATCCTGAAAGCCCGAATTAGTTTTAGCTTATTGCCTATCTATCTGGCTTTGTCTTTTTGATTTGAAATTCTGTGGAGACTTTATGAATGAAAATGAATTGACATTAGCTGAGGCTGCAAGAAATGTTCAGAATTTTGCTGCTACATCTCTCAGACGCAAAATTGCTCAACTAGAAGCAGAGTTTATCAGTAATGAAAACTTTTCTGTGGAGACATTATGTACAAATTCCAACATTGATTTGACGCTGCTTGCCTCCGCATTAATGATGAAACGGGCTGCCGGACAGATAAATGAAGTTGTGCATGCAGTTGGAATTCTTTTACTTTTAACTCACATTCTTGAAGACGGAGAAATTATAGAGTCGTTATCTCTAGGGGCAGGCAATACAGGGCGTAATTTTGACTTGGAAACCAATTTGCGGGTAGCAGAGTTTAAATTTATTGATTGGCGGGGTGGCGCAGAAGCTATCCGACAAAATACATTTTTCAAGGACTTTTATCTGTTAGCAGAATCCGATACGACTAAACAGCGTTACTTATATGTGATTGGCGATAGATATCCTCTCAAATTCCTTCACGGTAAACGTGCTTTGAAAAGTGTTATGAGTAAAGATAGTGGATTAGCTGCACGATTTCTGGCTTTATATGGTGAGCAATTTGCAAAAGTTCACGAGTATTACACTTATCGCAAAGACAGAGTTCAAATTATCGATGTGACTGCTTTTATTCCTGATTTTGCTAATATATTCGATAGTAGTGAAAAAACTAATCGTTGAAAACTGAAAGCCGAGAACTAATTTATGCCCAACAAACTTGCTGTAATCGCTGTGGGGGGGAACTCCCTGATTTTAGACCCCAAACATCCCGAAGTTGCTAATCAGTGGGAGGCGGTGCGCGAGACGTGCGTTCACATCGCGCAGATGATCGCCGAGGGGTGGAATGTCGTCGTCACGCATGGCAATGGGCCGCAGGTCGGCTATATCTTGCGTCGTGCGGAAATTGCCGCGCAGCAGGGAATCCATCCTGTGCCGCTGGATTTGATCGTGGCGGATACGCAAGGGTCGATTGGCTACATGCTGCAACAGACGCTCGATAATACACTGCGGCGCTTAGGGATCAATCGGACGATTGTGACGGTGGTGACACAAGTGCGGGTTGATCCAAGCGATCCGGCGTTTCAAAATCCGAATAAGCCGATTGGTGGCTTTATGACCGAGCAGGATGCGCGTCAATATGAGGCGGAAGGCTGGTCAGTGATGGAGGATGCTGGGCGCGGCTGGCGGCGAGTAGTCGCGTCGCCTAAGCCGGAAGCGATCCAAGAGATTAACGCAATTATCTCACTCATCAAGAATGAATTTATTGTGATCGCGGTAGGTGGCGGCGGAATCCCTGTAACGCGGGACGACAACGGCGACCTTAAGGGGACGTATGCCGTCATTGATAAAGATCGGGCGAGCAGTTTGTTGGCGCGGAGCCTACGGGCGGATTTGCTCATCATCAGTACAGGTGTGGAGCAGGTGGCGTTGAACTTTAATAGGCTCGATCAGCAACTCCTGCCCCAAATGACTTTGAAGGAAGCAACTCAGTATATGTCGGAGGGTCACTTCGCGCCGGGGAGTATGCTGCCGAAGATCGAGGCAGCAGTCGATTTTGTGCGAATGGGTGGGCCGCAGGCATTGATTACGGATCCGCCGAATTTGATGCGAGCGCTGCGGGGCGAAACGGGGACTCGTGTTGTGCCGGGGTGATATAAAACTACATAGGCACAGACTGGACTTTATCCATATTAAGCAGCATAGCAGAGGGCATCAACCCAAAGCTTCAACAAAGCCGGTGAAACATTCCCAGAGTGAGGGGATAAAAGGGTTGTTGGAAAATGGGTATGCGCCCACAGATAATGACGGACATAAGCAAGAACATCGGTAGGCATTGTAGGCATTTGATTTCTCCCTGTACAAGAAAAATCAGCTTACCTTGCCCTACCTTTTTCATCCACTATTTGGATAAAGCCCAGTCTATGCCCTCAACGGTTCAATATTTTTCAATTCCTTCCTCCCACACACTTTTATGACATTTCCACTGTTAAGTGATCTTTGATATTCCATGATCCACACACAAACCGCCCCGCATCATACGGCTCTAGGACTATCATCCCCGTATTATCAAGATGATTCACACGCTGCAATGCCGCCGCATTCACACATAAATAAGGCACAACTGTCCGCGTGATACCGCCATGTGTCACTAACACTGTATTTCCTTCTTCCGGGCAGCGCATTAACACATTCAATAGACGATCATAAGCACTGCGGAATGTCTCGCCATTCGGGAATGCCGCCGCCCAATCCGCCTGAATCCATCGTTGATACACGCTCGACCAAATATCCCACGCATCTTCATCCACCCGCCCTTCCAAATTGCCGCAGTCCATCTCATGAAGGTCATCGTCAATTTGCGGGATGACGTTAACGGCGGTTGCGATAATTTCCGCAGTTTGCATCGCACGATCAAACGGACTAGTATAAATCGTCATAATGCCCTTATCACTTAACCATCGTGCGGCTTTAAACGCTTGTTCTCGCCCCAATGTGCTTAAATTGCCATCACGTTCTTTACACTTGAGTCGTCGCTCTAAATTGACTACACTTTCCCCATGTCGCATCACATAAATCATTTTACCGCTCAACTTTCCACCCATATTTTAGGCAAAAAGAGTACAAAATAGAATCAAAAGACGCAAATCACGCTGAGAACCAATTTGCTTTGCGATTCTCCGCGTACTTTGCGCCTTTGCGTTAAATCTTAGCTGCCTTTAGGCGAGCGCTTCCATCATCCCGCGTACAAAGTCGATTTCATCTTGATTGATGGTATGCCCCATACGTGGATAAATACGTTTCGTGATATCCCCACCCAAACGCCCTAGCACATCCGCTGCTTCATTCACCCGCGCTAAAGGAATATGTGAATCGATATCGCTGCATCCTACAAAGACAGGGGTGTGATCTAAGCTGCCTAGATAATCGCGTGATGTGCCGTCTGCGCCTATCAACCCGCCACTTAAGCCCGCCACACCGCCATAGCGCTGAGCATTCCGCGCCGCATATTCCAACATTAAACATGCGCCTTGAGAAAATCCTAACAGCATGATGTTCTGCGACTGAATACCTGCCGCCTCCACCTGCTTGACGACACGCCCAATTTTCTTTAGCGCTGAAGTTAACGCGGGTTCATTAGCCTCCAGCGGCGAAAGAAATGGGTACGGATACCATGTTTGTCCGGCGGCCTGCGGCGCGAGATAGGCAAATCCCGGTACGGCGATCTCATTCACAAGCGACAAAATGCTTTCCGCCGTCGCGCCACGCCCATGAATCATGACCATCGCCGCTTTCGCTGTTTCCAGCAGCTCGCCCCTCTGTTGCACAGGGGTCATACCATGCACATCGGTATCAATCGTCATTTGGCAATCTCCGGCGTTTTCCACGCTTCCACCGTCACCGGCTTCAGCCGCGCCTCGATCATCGTCCGCTGATTTTCCAACCAATGCGGCAGCATCAAGCGTGTACCTGTCGTAGCCACGTCTTCATCCACCAGAAAGCCGGGGCCAACCGTCGCCAACTCGACAATATGCCCATCAGGATCATTGCTATAAATGCTCTTGAAGTATACGCGGTCAAGGATTTGTGAGACACGATAACCCGCCCGATTCAGCTTAGCCTGATATTCGCGCTGCACATCCTCATTCTCGACAGTAAAGGCAAAATGATGGGTCAGACCCGCGCCCATCTGTGCATTTCGGACTTTTTTCGGATCGCGTTCAAAATAGGTGATAAGCGAACCGGGCTTACCTTCATCCACACCCCAATACCAGTGCGCCGAGCCGGGATCATCAAAGTTATCGGTCATCTTTACGCGATTTAACCCCAACACACCATGATAAAAATCATGTGTTGCCTGAATATTCGTCCCAATCGCGGTGATATGGTGCATCCCCTGCATTAACGCCATATCGGCTGTGATCTCATGAACGGGCGAAGGCCATGTCAGCGCTTTGATCGCTTCTTCGTCCCGATTTGCAACCATCATCGCTTCAGGAGGCGGAAGATGATGTGTACCGAGTGTTTCAGGCGACTCATCAATCGTGAAACCGGGGCCATCTGTAGCAATTTCCAGAATCACACCGCCGGGGTCTTTAAAGTAAATCGACTTAAAATAGTGACGATCAAACGGGCCATCGACCTCAATGCCCAGATCAGTTAGCCAGCGCTTCCATTTGAGCAGCCCATCATAATCATGTACCCGCAGTGCCAGATGATGCGTGCCGCCGATGCCTGTTTTGCCCTTCGGCGCATGAGGCCACTCAAAAAAGGTAATCGCCGTGCCGGGACTGCCTGTTTCATTGCCGAAATACAAATGATACGCGCTGGGATCATCAAAATTAACCGTCTTTTTGACAAGCCGCTGCCCCAGCACTCGCGTGTAAAAATCCGCTGTGCGTCCAGCATCCGAACTCACCAGCGTAATGTGATGTAAACCGAGAATAGTCATGTCCATCTGCTCCTTTTCATCCCTCTTTAGTATAGACGATTCGAGCAAATCAAAACTTCCCAAATAAGCGGACTAAAGTCCGTTTTCACTTTTGCGCGATATTTCGATTATAATGCACCCATGTAGAAAGGGTTAAATAAATGGTCTTACAGATAAAATACCTGACCGTCGAAAAATTTGACGAATTTACACAACAACCAGAAAACGGCGATAAATTGTTTGAGTATATCGCTGGGGAGATTGTCGAAGTGCCGTCTAATGCCTATGCCTCAAACTTTTCGAGCATCATTTCAGGCGAACTTTACATCTTCCTCAAAGGTAAAAATCTCGGTCATCTCACAGGCGAAGCAGGCGGTTATAAAGTCGCGGACGAGCGCTACGTACCGGATGTTGCTTTTATTTCTTACATCCGACAGCCCGAACTCGCTTGCTCAGGCTACAACCCCATCCCCCCCGACCTCGCCGTCGAGGTCGATTTTCCCTCAACCTACCAATCACAAAAAGAACTGCGTACCAAAGTCGTCAATTACCTTGTGGCTGGAACCGTCGTATGGCTCGTCCTGCCAGAAGTTAAAGAAGTTGAAGTCTACGTGCCGAGACTTCCCATGCAAAAACTCACCCTCAACGACACCTTAGATGACGGCGATTTACTCCCCGATTTTAGCCTGCCACTCAAGGACATTTTTCCTGATTGAGTGAGTAGTATCTTAGAAAATATTTATTCCGCTTGCACCGCAAAAATAGGGACAAAAAGCCGGACAAAATGCCCACCTTTGTCCCCAATTTTATGCTACGCTGATTTTCATATACGCTATTCTGATATGGGAGATCAGCCTTTGGTTCTTCAATCCCTCTTGGCAACTGCTCCAAAACGGTTAATTTTCATTGCCGCATATAGGCAAAGAAGTTGACGATTAAAACCTTTGCGTATCTCTGCGTTCTTCGCGCCTTTGCGTCTAATCTGCTTGATTGCGGGATGCGATGTAAATTTATCGTCACTTGGCGGCAGCAAGTTCCCGTGTTGCTGCCGCCAGACTATTTTTCGGCGGCAGCAGCAGCAAACTCCCTCACGCCTGCCACCGCTTTTCACTCATTGCTGGTCACTCATCACTCACTATTTCAAGAGTCCCGGCAGGAGCGCATAAAATTCTGTGGCTTTTACGACATCCTCCAATTTCACTTGGTCGATTACCGTATGGGCGTGGATTTCGTCGCCGGGGCCATAACCGATACTCGGAATCCCCTCCTTGCCAGCCCAATAGGTACCATTGGTGGAAAAATCCCATTTGCCTGTGGGCGGTGACTCTCCCCAGAGAAGTTCCTGCGCCTTTAATCCCGCCTGTACAAAAGGATGATCTTCCGGCAACGCCCATGCCGGATAAATTTTATCCAGCGGGAATTTAAAACCCGTATAACTCGGCTCTTCATAGACGAGAATCGCCGCTTCAATATCATTGCGATCCCCAATAACACGCCTCAAGCGGGCAAGTTCGGCCTCTGGTTCTTCACCAAAGGTCACGCGTCGGTCAATATAAATCGTCGCCAAATTCGGCACGGCATTAATGCTGGGTGTCTCGACCTTCATATCGGTCACGGTGATGCGTCCTGCGCCCAAAAATGGGTCATCGCCAAATTCCGGTTCGAGCTTGCTGATCGCGTCGATAATGGGCAGGAGCTTATAAATCGCGTTATCGCCGAGGAAGTTGCTGGCGGCGTGGGCGCTTTTGCCCTTTGCAGTGATTGAAAATTCCACCCGTCCCTTATGTCCACGATAGATTTGCATCCGTGTCGGTTCGCCGACAACCACAAAATCCGGACGGATTCCTTCAACCTCAACCAAGGCATGAGGCGCACTTCCATCATTCCATTCTTCCATATTGCCGAAATAATATGCGGTGATTCCGTCGAGTAAGCCGAGTTCTTTCGCCAGCGCCAGCCCATAAATCATGCCGGGCGTACTGCCCTTCTCATCACACGCCCCCCGTGCGAAAAGAACGCCGTCCTCGATTTTGCCTTCAAACGGATCCCATTCCCATTCGCCGGGATTGCCAATGCCGACAGTATCAATATGGCTGTCATAAAGCACTTTAATCGGCCCATTCCCGATCACGCCCACTACATTGCCCATTTTATCCCACCACACATCATCAAAACCGAGCTTTCGCATTTCGGCTTCTGCTCGTTCCCCTACCGCCCGAATCTGGCTCTCGTAGCTCGGAATCGCACACAATTCGCGCAAAAATGTGATGATCGGCTCGCGCTGTGCTTCGACGCGCTGTTTAATTGTCTCGACTATTTTCTGGTTGATTGTAGACATGCTCGCGCTATCCCTATCGTGTCTTTAGAAAAATAAAAAACCGTGTATTTCCGCACGGCTTCTAGTGTATCGACTTTTTATCTCGAACCACAGGGAGGAGGCGAAAGCTAAAATCGCTCGTCCCTACTTTTGTAGAGTTATGAAAGAAATTGAAAAATCATTCAACCACAGAGGACACAGAGACTTAAGTTCAAAATCTTGGTGTTCTAGGTGTCGTCTGTGCGCTTAGGTGGTTAAAAAATTTCAAATTACTTTCGAGTCTCTACATTTGAAGTTGTCACTTTTAACTTGTTTTATGCTTTTTGCCCCGCCGTACCCACCAACTTCGTGACGGTATCACGCACTTCTTTCAACAAATCGTCCCGGCTGTAAGCGCCTTTTTGCAAGATGTGCTGCACCTGATCGCTTAACATACCTCGCGTCTCCGCATCAAGATCAAGCGCCGTAACCACCATCACTGGGATTGAGCGCCCTATATCGCTCTTTCGCAAATGCTCAAGGAATTCAAAACCGTCCATCTCTGGCATCGTTAAATCTAAAAGGATCATATCCGGCTTATTGTTGGCGACAACACCCAACCCCACTCGCCCATTTTCCGCTTGCGTAACTTTCCAACCTTCTTTCGTCAACATGCGGGAAATCATTTCGCGGGTCATATCATCGTCCTCAATGACTAAGATATCGCACCCACCGACATGACATTCATAGCGCTTAAGCGCCGCTACGAGCTGGTCACGATCTACTGGTTTGGTCAAATATTCAACTGCTCCCAGCGCATAACCAAGATTTTTATCGCGCACCATCGTAAGCATAACAACTGGGATATGCGCCGTTTCTGGGTCAGCCTTAAGCGCCGTAATAACGGCCCATCCATCCATCCCTGGCATCATCACATCCAAGGTAATAACATTTGGCTTTAACTCTTTCGCCCGGCGCAAGCCATCTTTGCCGTTAGTCGCTGTCTCTACACGGAAGCCTTCTTTTTCCAGAAAGCGCTGAAGTAGTTCTCGCACGGAAGGGTCGTCGTCAATGACCAAGACCGTAAAACCAACTCCCGGCTTGAGTGTCGTTTCGCTATTTATGTTTCCATTTTTGATGACATCTGAACTTAATGACACAACCGCTGGTAACATTACTGTAAACGTCGAACCCTTACCCGGTTCACTTTCAACAGTCACGTCACCGCCCATCATCACGCAAAACTGCTTGCTGATGGCGAGACCTAAACCTGTCCCCCCAAACTTACGGGTCGTTGATGAATCCGCTTGAGAAAATTCTTTAAAGAGCCGCCCCATCTGCTCATCATTCATGCCTAATCCAGTATCGATTACACGGAAAACCAACCAATCACCGTCGGCTTCTGTCTTACGATCTACATCAAGCGTCACCTGACCGCGCTCGGTAAACTTGCTGGCATTGCTCAAAAGATTAAATAAGACTTGACGCACCTTCGTCAAATCCGCATACATCACGCCAACATGTTCACTCTTAGTGATGACCAGCTTGTTATCGTTCTTATCAACCAGCGGCATAATGGTGGTGGTGATTTCATCCATCATGCGCTCAACCTCAATATTCTCTAAATATAGTTCCATTTTCCCGGCTTCGATTTTGGAGAAATCGAGAATATCATTGATAAGTCCCAGGAGATGCCGTGCCGCGCTCTGAATTTTTTTCAGATCTCCCCCATAGTGATCGTTACCATCTTCTTCGGCTTCCTCTTCAATCAATTCGCTGTAGCCAATAATGGCATTCAAAGGGGTACGAAGTTCATGGCTCATATTCGCCAGAAATGTACTCTTGGCACGGCTGGCATTCATAGCTTGATCGCGGGCGGCCACTAATTCACCAGCAATCTTGTTAAATGAATTCGCCACATCGGCCAGCTCATCTCGGTTATCAAGTACGAATACTTCAGAAGTACTGCCGCTGACCATCCGTAATGAGGCTTGATCCAGTGAATGTATAGTACGTTTGACCGAAAGATAAAAACCAATAAACAGATAAACCGCCAACACCAGTGCAGCGAGCGAAATCATAATCACAAGAGCGCGTTGTGAAACAAAGCCCTCAATCCGGCTCTGTAGTAAATCATCTAGTGCTTGAGACGTTTCATCATAAAGCGCCAGTATCGCATTAATCGACTCATCTGCCTGAGAAATAAAAGCCACAGCATCCAGATCAACACCCGCACTATCCAAAGAGCCTTGTGTTGTATCAATCTCAATCGACAAAACTTGGTCTTCAAGCTGAGCTAAGTACTGCTCGACCTCACGCGCATTAATGGCGATGGGTTCCGCTAAACGATCACGTAAACGGGGATCATTTGCGAAAGAAAATTCATAGCTTGAATCCGATAAACCGAGAGTAGAGCGTACCAATCCTGCTAAGATGGTAAGACGAGTGCGATCTTCTATCGTAATTTGCCCTCGCGCAATCACCCCAGCAACATGTGTTCTAATTTGGCTAGAAAAATCGGAAAGCTGCGGCAGCTTATTGATGACATTATCCATCAAATAATAACTGTCTAAATCCGGGTCAAGAATCAAGTTGGAGTTATTCCCAACTTTTGTAATCAACGTGAGGGTTTCAGCCAAAATTTCATCAGCAGTCACCGTCGCTGTTCGATTAGGCCGTAAAAGGGTTACAAAAGATGTACTGCTTAGGGTGTTCCAATCCGCCTTGAGCGTTTCCCATTGGCCGCTTATACCCAATAACGTGCCATACTGCTGATTGACAGCATCCACCGCATCTATATCTTGATTAATTTGCTCCTGCAACTCAGCCATCGAATCACGCACAGAAGTTTCACCATAAAAAGATGCGCTTCGCAATGCGGCATATTGTTGTAAATGTTGCAAAAACACCACCAATGGAGCGTTATAAACTAAGCCTGCTTGCTCCTTAGCGCTAAAATTGATGTCATAGTTAATACCGACCAAAAATTGATTGACGACAAATAAGAGAGGAATCAATAAAATCGCACCCACAAAAAAGAATTTTTGCAAATATTTCAGGCGATTCATAACAAAAATGGCAGGCGTAAAGATGGATTGCATAGTTTAACTACCTCTAGGACAAAAATACTTATCCAAGTGTAATGCAGATTTTACATTCAATTGTTGAAGTTTTGTCTTAATTGGGTTTCTCTGATGTTTGAGATCAACCGTCTATTAGGTTTTTTGAAAACTTATTGTGCTTCTCAATCAGCATTGGTAAATCAATTGTTTGTAAATTTCCATCACGCACGACAACTTTTCCGTTGATGATCGAGAGATCAACATGGATGGATTGGCAAAAAACAAGCGCGGCAGCCAGATCATGCCCTGCCCCAGCGAACGCAATGTCATCCACCCGAAATGCTATAAAATCTGCTGCCATACCTTGTGCAAGTGCGCCGATGTCGTCTCTTCCCAAAACGGCGGCACCCCCAACTGTCGCTAATGAAAGGGCTTCGCGGGCTGTCATACGACTTGGATCGGGTTCCGATGCTACGCGCTGTAAGAGCATCGCCATGCGGGCTTCGTTCAATAAATGTGCGCCATCATTAGACGCTGAGCCATCTACTCCTAATCCCACTTGAACACCATAATCAAGCATCTTACGAATAGGAGCAATGCCTGATGCCAAACGCATATTCGACCCCGGACAATGACACACCCCTGTCCCTGTTCGTCCAAATAAGCCGATTTCGTCATCGTTTAGCTGTACACAATGGGCGTGCCAAACATCATTGCCGACAAATCCAACATCTTCGGCATATTGACCCGGACGCATCTTGAATTTTCCCAAGCTGTATTCAATATCGGAACGATTCTCGGCAAGATGGGTGTGTAGGCGAACATGATAACTACGGGCTAAAGCCGCTGATTCACGCATTAAATCCTGCGAAACGCTAAAAGGCGAACAAGGCGCAACCCCAATACGAAGCATGGAATAACGTGCGGCATCATGATAAGTTTCAATGACTCGGCGTGTATCCTTTAAAATAAAATCCTCTCGTTCAACAAGGCTGTCGGGTGGTAGCCCACCTTGGCTCTCGCCTACACTCATTGCCCCGCGTGTGGGATGAAAGCGCATTCCGATTTCTTGCGCGGCACGGATCGTATCTTCTAACCTGACATCGTTAGGATATAGATATAAGTGATCGCTGGAGGTCGTACAGCCCGAGAGAATCAATTCCCCCATCGCAAGTTTAGCAGATGTATAAACCATCTCTCCGGTGAGGCGTGTCCAGATGGGATAAAGCGCCTTCAGCCAGCCAAACAGTGCCTCATTCTGTGCCACAACGCGGGTGAGATTCTGATACATGTGATGATGCGTATTGATAAGACCCGGCAGCACGACATGATGACGCAAATCAAGGACTTCATCAGCAGATTCCGCCGCATCCTCACCTAATGCCGATGTCTCGCCGACAAATTCAAGTACACCGTCGCGGATGAACATTGCTCCATCACGGATTTCGCGACGTGCCGTATCCATCGTTATCAGGCTGTGAATATTTTTTATGAGCAGGGTCGTCACCGGAAACTCCTATCCAAGAAAGAATAGAAGTATAGGAGGAAGATAGACAGGGGCGCAAGACTTTACGCCCCTCAATAAACAGATTAGCGATGGCCGTTGCTTTTGTAGTTGCCGTTCAAATTATCAAGGTCTTTACGGCTTTTGAGTACTTCATCAATTAACCCATATTCAACGGCCTGCGCCGCTGTAAGATAAATATCGCGGTCAATATCATGTTCAATGATCGCCCGATCTTTTTTGGTATGATGCTCAAAAATATCGAGCAGTTTTTCCTTCAAGCGGGTTGTTTCTCTTGCCATAATCACTAGATCACTGGCTTGCCCCTGTCCGCCGCCGTGTGGTTGGTGCATATGTATGGTTGCATTCGGGAGGGCATAGCGCATTCCGGCGGCCCCGCCTGCCAAGATAATCGTGCCAAAGCTCGCCGTCCAGCCAATTGCGGCTGTACTAACCGGAGCGGAAATTTGCTGCATCGCATCATAAATCGCTAGGCCTGCATAAACCACACCACCCGGCGATTGGATATACATCTGCACGGGTTTTTGCGAATCCTCACGATCAAGGAAAAGCAACTGCGCTACGATCAGGTTCGCACTTTGATCGTTGACATCTGTGCCGAGCATGACAATACGCGAATTGAGCAGCAGCGAATAAATATCGTAAGCGCGTTCCCCTCGTCCTGTTGTTTCAATCACCATCGGGATAAAATTTTTTATCATTGAAAGTTTCCTTTATGCTAATGTAGGTAATCCAGCTATAACGGGCTGCTGTAGGGTGTGCCATTCACGCTGAATAGCGACTAAATCCGGGCTTACCCATTGGGTTAAGGCTTCTGTATTGGGGAAAATGCCAACCGCATCAGCTTGATGAGCTATCGCTTGTTTGACTCGTGCCATCACGTTAGTGGTCGCAATCATCATCCAGTCATCCGATGGAAAGGCCACGTAAGCAAGCATATCCTTACCCATACCGCCAAGATAAGATGCCGACTGAGGCCAATGAGCATCAAGCACGCCGATAACGTATTGAAGTTGATGAGTCGCAGCCTGTAAATCTGCTTGCACAAAGACTGTCGAAATTGCAGCAGCGACAATCGTTTGATCGTCGAGAGGAACGTAACGCAGCACTTCCTCAATCGCCTGCGCCCTTGAATACTGCCACGCTGCGCCGGAAAGGACTTCATTGACTGCACGTTTTATACCGCTGTAAGCATCGCTCACCACCAATTGAACGCCATCCAATCCGCGAGCGACCAAACTACTTAGGAACATTTGCCAAAATGCAGGATCATCCACGTTAGTTCCGACTTCAAATCCCAGCACGTCATAATCGCCCTTACCGCGCATCCCAACCGCCACCGCAACAAAACGGCGATCTTCTCTGACATGTGCTTCGATAACGTCTAACCAGATATAAGGATAGGCGACTTCCAGCGGACGTTCGCGAAAACGGGTGGCGATTTGGTCAAGGGTTTCGACAATTGCAGCAACTTCGCTTGGATGCGCCTCAGGAATATCTAGCTCATCCAGCAAACTTGCGATGTCTGCATAATCAGCCCCGCGAATGTAGGTTTCTTGAAGCAGCGCCAACAATGCAGGTTCAATGCCAGGTCGTATAAAATCCGGGTAATAGCTTCCACGACGAAGTTTGGGGATATGCAGCGTTACATCGCCAAATCGGGTGCGCCAAGACCGCTGGCGATACCCGTTACGATAGGCAGCACGACTGCTTGTGCGTTCATACGGGCTGGCCTCAATGCTGCGGCTGACTTCAATCTCCATCAGCAAACGCATCATAACGCTCAGTGCTTCGCGCATATAATCTTCATCAAGCGACAAACCCAATTCACGGAGATAAGCACGCAGTTCCATAACTCAACACCTTTTATTGCGCCAGCTTATCTCTAAGTAAACATCACTTGGGTTAATCGTTCAAGTTTTTACACCACATTTTATAGATCTCTTACGTAAATGGCCCGGAGAAGGTCAGCAACCACATAGGCATATCTACTTTGAGCGCAGCCCGCATAACGGCAGCATGATCGAGATCATGTTCCAAAGCCGACCATGCACATTCATAAATAGAGCCATAAGGCGTACCTGAACGCCGCTGGTTCAAGTCATCATCTGTCAGTTTGTTGAGCATTTCACGCAGCACGAGATAACTGCCGTTGAATTCGCCCCAATTTTGAATCCATGAAAAATCGCGCCGCACAAGCGAGCGCTCCTCATTAAAATCATCAGTGGGTTCTTGAAAACCTTCAGGCAGAGCTTGCCCAGTCATTGTTGCAATACAACCAGTGAAATAGATACTCCAGTCTGCAAGATGCCCGGCAACGTCTTTGAGCGTCCATTGACCGCAGACAGGGAGCGTTTCCCGTTGGCTCAGGGGAACAAGGGCGATAGTCGCTAATAAATCGGCGTGCGCCGACCGAAGCGATGCCATCAATATTGCTTTTGGGCCATTCCAACCTTCAAGATTATGGGTTTCGCGCCATACCCGCAAGTCATCCGCGTGTCCAGCATCGTGCTTGTGCCGCCACTCAACCCAGCCACTAATGAGTGGTGTCCCCGAAGAAAAAGTTAACTGACGATACAAATCTTCATCGGATAGTTCTTCAAAGGCGGAAAGGAACTTCAAACGTGCTTTTTCCAGATAATCCACCGAAAACTCCAGCGTCCAATCCTTAATTCGCGCTTGCAGGGCAATGTTGCGAACATCTAAATCTTCAATCGCTTCAATTTGATCTTCGCTGCCATTTAAGATAAGTTCAAGGCGCTCGGCGAAAAGGCGGTCATAATCGCCAATATGAGCTAGCACATTCGCCGCCGACCAATCAGAAAAAACAGGCATAGTCGTCAACGCTACCTCATCAATACCCATTAACCCGTGCAGCAGTCGTCCGCGTTCTGCGGCTAATCGCGCTAGAAGTAAGGCTCGTTCATTCATCAATTATTTTCCTGTGTCGGTCAATTTCCATGCCGCCTTAAGCGTATTTTTCATCAACATTGTGATCGTCATTGGCCCCACCCCACCCGGCACAAGCGTAATCGCCCTAGCTACCTCTTTGGCAGATTCAAAATCGACATCGCCCACATAGCGATAACCTTTTTCATCTTGGGGGGCATCGACCTGATTAGTGCCGACATCAATCACGACGCAACCCGGCTTGAGCCACTCCCCTTTGACAAAATTAGGCTTGCCAATAGCGGCGATGACTACATCCGCCTGTCGCACGATTTCCGGTAAATTTATTGTTTGGCTGTGACACATCGTAACCGTCGCATCAGCCTTCATCAACATCAGCGCCACAGGGAGACCAACAATATTGCTTCGTCCAATGACGACAGCATTCGCACCACGTAGAGTCGCACCAGCTTCGTCTAACAGCACCATACATCCTGTAGGCGTAGCAGGGGTAAAATACGGCTCACGCCCTTTCATCGCCAACAGCCCTACATTCACCGGATGAAAGCCATCGACATCTTTTTCTAAACTGACGAGGCTCAACACGCGATCTTCATCGATATGTTTTGGCATAGGAAGCTGAACCAGAATCCCATGAATCTTCGCGTCGTTATTTAAAGAAGTAACCGCCGCTTCCACTTCAGCTTGTGTGCTAGATGCAGGCAGCATAGACGCGACAGAATGGATTCCCGCGCTTTCACACGCACGGCGCTTCATGCGGACGTACATCGCCGAAGCAGGGTCATCCCCAACTAAGACTACCCCCAACCCCGGCATATCACCCGTTTTAGCCAAAAACTCTGCCGCGTCTTGCGCGATCTCCGTCCGCATTCGTGCCGCGACAACACGACCATCAATAATTGTTGCCACCATTGAAAGACCATCCACAAAATAAAAACTTAAGAAAAAACAAAGAAGCCTTAAGAGTAAACGTATCGGCGCTTTTTAATGACCCATCTAAAGGCTTTTCGCTCGATTCAGGATAGCACAGCGCATGAGTGAATGCGAATTTCAATCTTCCCCAGTTATTTGTAAACGGATTTGAACAACCCAGTACAAAATTAACCATACAAAGTTGGCATAATCGGGTAACATAATAGGAGGATAAAATGGCGAAAAATTATTGATTCGTCAATGTTCAGACAAGCCGATTAAAGGTTTAGAACTATGAATGAAATTATCGAATCACCTTCAGAAAATAGAGGACGAGGCCAAGCGTTGGTCGAATACGCGCTGATTTTGGCGCTCGTCGGTATTGCTTTCGGCATCGCACTGGCGGCGACTGGCCCAGCAATTGGCAATGTCTTTAGCAATACGGTCTTTAACTTGCTAGGCGGTACGCCTCCCGGCGAAGGCCAAGCCATCGGCGGCCCAGAAGAATTCTGGCTGACGGTCACTTATGTGGCGGCAAATCCCCAAGAGGAACGAGCGCTGCCAACGCGCATACGCCCTCCTGCGACGTTTACCGTTACACCTGGCCCCTCACCGACCCCATCGCCAACCGTCCCTACCAGTACACGCGCTCCAACCAATACGCCGCAACCGACACCGACCTCATTGGATGTTAGCGCAGTCGCTCAGTGGAAAGACGAAGCCAATCCGCATGAAAATACCGTCACGGATCCAGAAAATTGGCGTGTGGGATCAAGTTTCTTCTTGGGAACAGACGACTGGTGCGGTGATTATTACCCCAACACTAGCCTTACGGGGACACCCATCACAAAATGCAATCGTGAATATGGCCCTGCTAAACAAAGTAATTTGGCTTTTGATTGGCTCGATAACAGTGGGCCTATTACCAGTTGGCCTAGCCCTGTAGCCTATAATGCTTTTTCAGCACGTTGGACACGCCCCATCTGGATTGATCCTACGAGTGTTCCAGGAGGCACAACCAGCGTAACCGTCATTTTTAACATTACGTATGATGACGGAGTGCGCGTTTGGTACGATTATGCGCCTGGCTGTGCTGGCGGCGTAGCAAGTGGTGGCGCACCCAGCGGGACACCTGCCAATCCATTGACTTACGCTACTGGTTGTTTGATTGTCGATGACTGGAACACTGGCGGCGGCAGTATCTCGGTTGCGCGTCAAGTTCCCGTAGGTGTTTCACGAGACCCTAGCACCATCCACCGTTTGCAAGTGGATTATTTTGAAGATGCAGGCACAGCCAACATCTCGGTCACTTGGTCAGTCGCACCTAACCCGGATGATCGAAACCTTGCATCCGGCGCAGCAGATTGTAACTGGGGACGTACCCAAACCAGTAATTCGCTGCAATCACCTACCTCAAACTGGCTGTGGGAAGAATATCGCAATGGCGACTTCCGCACCGGGATGCGCTGCTACCTCGAATTCCGAGGCTATGTTGTTATCCCGCCGGAGATGAGCGCGCCGCAGTTCGTTTATTGGGATGTGTGGGATATGCAAGGCCCCGGCACAGCCCAAGCTGGTTGGCTGGAGGTCGCTGAATACGTTGAACAAGCCCCGGCAGGTTCACGAGTGGTTGATCGTCCGGCGATGACGTGGACACGAGTCAATCTACGCCAGAGCAGCAGTACCAACTATAATTGGACACGCAACGTCGTTGATTTAACCAACGTCGGTGGACGAGACTTCCGCAACAAAAAGGTGGCCTTCCGCTTCGTGATGGAAAATCAAGGCGGCGGTACCGGTATTCGCCGTTGGTACATTGACGATGTTGAATTCCGTCAGGCGACCCCACGTCCCGATATCGTCATCGGTGCTGGCACCGGCTCCCCCGCCCTCGGCAGCTATGTATATAATCCCGCTGGCGCAAACAGCTATTGGGACTTAAATTCAGATCAAAAGCAAGACTTTATCACCAGCGTCGGTTGGGATTTAACGTCAACCAATGTTGCTGGCGCAGGCGGCATGTCTTGGGAACAAAGCCCCAACACCAACTATGCGCGTTTCGTAGAAACACCGGCGCTTGGTACGAATCAAAATCAGATGCGCGCCCATTTCGTCGAACTGAACGGCTGGGTTGATGTCAGTGGCTCGACCCCTGACCGAGAAGGCGAAACTGGACAACCTATCCTCACCTTCTATCACGGTTTCACGATAGGTCGTTACACCGGGTTAGAATTGCAATATTCAACCACCCCCTACGGCTTGGGACCTGCTGTATGGCAAGCTGTACCCGATCCTGACCCACTTATCACTTTTCCGGCAGGTCGTATCATCGACTCGAACTCCGCCATCGACTTAACAAGAGGCATGGAAGAAAAAACCGTCAATCTGGCAGGTATTCCTGTGCAGCGTTATCGCTTGCGGTTTGCTATGATGGTGCGAGCAGATGCTACTCCACGCGATGGCTGGTATTTAGATAATATCTACCTAAATCGACTGGGGCGACCCCAGTTCCTCGATTATCCATTTATCGATGGTGCGGAACTCGGTGTAAACAATTGGCTGCTTAGCAATCAATGGGCGCGCGATCAGAGCGTGGCATGGGAAGGCCAACATGCCTTCACCGACAGCCCCGGCACCTATGCTGACGGCACACAGGCCACCTATGCCAACAATAACAATTCCACTTTCCGTTTCGCGTGGCAGATCGACTTTAACAACGACACGCCGGAAAATCTCTTGTTGACTAATCGCAATACCGCTGGCGGCAATAACAATCCCGCCGCACCCGGTACACGGGCGGGTCCTGCTGTCAACCCAGTGATGTCCTTCTGGCATAGACGCATCTTGAACGCCAATGACAATTTATTTGTGGAATGGCGCAAAGCAACTGAAAACGATACGCAATGGAAAACGCTTTGGGCATATACCAATGGCATGACCCCGCTGCGTGCCACAACCGATGGCCGTTGGAGTCGTAATGTCTCTTGGGAATACGTCTGGATTGATCTCCAGCCGATAACCAGCACCTTTACCGATCTTGTTAACCTGACAGACGATGATGTCCTCGTCCGCTTCCGTTTAAACACCGATAGCAGCAATACAACAGATGATGGTATCTATCTGGACATGATCCGCCTTGAAAATCGGGTGGATATTTCTCATAAATTGTGGCCGGGTGTAGAAAATCGCACGATTGGCGCAACAGCCTACGGGAATGGCACGAGCGCAACCTACTTTGACGATTTTGATGGGCCTGCCAGAGCCGATAACTGGCTGCAAGGTGGCGGATGGCGGCCAGAAAGCTGGGAAGCAAATAACGGCATTTATGGGCTGCATGACAGCACGGGTGTTTTGTACCCAGTTGGGTCAGCGGCACCTGTCGGGGCGCAAACAATGGCACCCACGACACCCATTGATTACAACATGCCGCCTATTGGGAACGGTGTACCGCAGTTCTTCACACAGTTGCCTAATGACTTTAATCGGACCAGCGCACCAAATGGCTTGGTGCTGACACCGCATGACAGCTTCCAAGTCTTGGAACTCATTCCAACGATTGACTTGCGGGCGACGGATGTGGCGGAAAAACCAACACTCTATTTCTGGAGTCGCTACGATATAGGTGCAAATGACCGCATCTCGGTACAAATCTCCACCGAGTTAGCTGGCGATAACACCGCTATCAATACGCAAATGGCAACTTGGTGCCGCAACGCTACGCTCTATCAATGCTATGACCATTATCGTGGTTGGAGCGAATGGACGAATACCTCCTTTAACATTACAGGCGGTTCCAGCCGCGCCAGCAACTGGACATGGACACGCGGGCAGATCAACCTGCAACCCTATGCAGCAACAGCGCTCGGCGCAGGCGGCACAGCCGGTAAGCGCATCCGCATCCGCTTCGTCATGGACGCGCTGGATAATGCCACCAACCGCGACGGCTGGTATATTGACCAAGTCAGTATTGAAGCCCGTCGGGATGGCCCACTGCGGAGTGTCTCGCCAATTGCATCAAGTGCTTTTCTCGATAATGCGCGTAACTTGAACAATTGGATTCCCGAAGGCTCTTGGGGGCTTGATCCTGAAGTCTACTTCGGCGCAGGCGGCGGCCCAGCCACACTTGGCACTTGGAATGAATACTTCTGGAATGGCTCTGGCACTTGGGGCAACACACAAGCCGATGCCTTCTTGGATACACGCCGAGGCGCAGTGACTTCGGATGCCAGCCGGACAGTTGCGAATGTGAACTATGACATTCGCCGTAATTCCCCTCGGCCAGGGATTAACGCCGATAAATTTGTCGGACGCTGGACGCTCATAACGCCTGTAATCGGCACAGCCGGCGTTCAACAAGGCGATTACTCCTTCATCACGATCTCGGATGATGGTATACGCATGAAGTATGAGTTGATTGACGGCAGCGGCAACGTCATTGATGCCGACCCACGAACGATTTCTCCCGATAATGACCCCGTGCCAGCCGCAGGAAACCAAACGGATACGATTGAACGCAGCGAGTGGAATTTGATCCATAACTGGACAGATCACGGCCGTACCGCAGATATGGGCAGCGCTTCCTTGCGGAATGGGAATCGCTATCGCATTACTGTCGAGTGGTATGAGAAAGGCTCTGATGCGGTTCTAATCATGACTGTCGGCGGCAGCAACTTCTCCTTCACGGATAGCCCTAAACAAGGCGCGGGACCCGCTTTCCCGGATATTGCCGCTGTACCACGCGCAAACTCGTCCCTCATTATGGATGGAACGCTTGACCTGCGTGGCACTACCAGTCCCGTCTTCCAGTACCGCACCCTATACGAACTGGAAGGGGCAGCCAACGCTGAAGTCTCAACGGATGGCGGCTTCACTTGGACACAGACCGGTTTTACCGATGCACTGGGAGCAGATACCAACTTCCAAAGCGGGGGCTTCTCAAACACTACCCTTGTCCCAGTAAGCAACACAAACTGGGTTATCCGGCGGCATAACCTCACCCGCTATATCGATACGCAGCTTATGATCCGCTTCCGGCTTGATCGTAACAGTGTGGACTGCCTGAGTCGTGATAACACTTGTACCACCTCGGCAAGTAACTTCAACCAGAACCGTTACTATGTCAGTTGGTGGATTGCAGATATTATCGTTATACAACCCTGACGAGTAGGGGACTTTACTTGAGAAACGCAGGGGCGCACAATCTGGTGCGCCTCTGTGTTTTTAATCCAATCTCTATAGTGCGAATGCCCATCTGCTGCTAAACTAAGGTGACTGCTGTTTCTAAGGGGTAAGGACAACCACATTTTGGACATTTCAAGAGAGCGACTTGGATTGTTATTCGCACTGGTGGGACCAGGCGGCGTTGGTAAAAATACGCTGATGAATCGCGTTCTAGGACGAAACGAGAATCTTCATCAACTGCCAACCGCCACCACCCGTCCCATACGCCAGAGCGAACAACATGGGCGTGAACATTTATTCCTCACACAGGATGAATTTCAGCGTTTGATCAATCAAAAGGCCTTATTAGAATATCAAGAAGTACGCCCCGGTCAGTGGTATGGAATGCCGCGTACCGCTATCGAAGAAGCGATTGATGATCGACGTGACTTAATCGCCGATATTGAAGTCTATGGCGCAACCATCCTCCGTAATACGTATCCCGAAAACGCCCTTTTGGTCTTCATTGCCCCCATATCAATGCAAATTTTGGCAGATCACATGCGTGAGCGTGGCAGCGATGAGCAGAATATCGCTGACCGTATGAAAAGGGCTGAAATGGAAATGACCTATGCCCCAACCTGCGATTATCTGATCGTCAGCGATTCGCTTGATGATGCCACTGAAGAACTTTATGCCATCATTACTAACGAGCAGCGTGGGCAAGCGTCCTCAAATACTCCCCTCAAAACGTCTTATTCTGTGAGAGTTTCTGCGCTTTATGGGTCTGAGATGCTCACTAAAACAGACACCGCCGTGCCTTTAATGGCGACGATCACACGTAGAGAAAGTCCACAAACAGCCGCTTTCCGCCTTATTGCTGACCATCTTGGGATTAATCCCGCTGCTGACGACTTGACCTATCAAGCACTCGACCATGCCGCTCCTGTCCAAATTCATTATGACCCTGCTCAAGCGGTCTACAATGTTACTTATCATTACGTCTACACCCTCACGGAACGGGTCACAGTGCCGACGGGTTATACTTGGAAAAGGATTACCTGATGTCGATGTCGCTACGAGAACTTTATTTGGCATACGGTGCCGCTTTAGCCGACGACGGCATTCCACTGCATTTCGGCGATTTGAAAACGGAATATCATGCCGCGCTGGAAAATGCTGTTTTGCTTGACCGCTCCCACGAAGGACGATTCACCCTTGCAGGGGAAGATCGCTTTAACTTGCCGCATCGCATGTCCACCAACGATATGCTCAATATGCAATTGGGTGAGGTACGCCCGACCATCTTCACCAATCCGAATGCGCGAATTCTTGACCGGGCGGATGTCTTTAATTGGCAACCGGAGTCTATTTTGATGATGACGGGGCCAGGTCGTGGAAGTGCTTTGTTTGATTATCTTCGCAAACACATCTTCTTTAATGATAAAGTCCGCATCAGTGATGTTTCTGCCACCACAGCGCAGTTTGCGCTGCATGGGCCGCAAGCCGATTCCATCATTAAAGCGATAACGCCCAATGCAGAGGCAATTTCAGAGGCAGCAGGCTTCTGGTTTTCACTCAATGAAGCCAATATTTTTGTAGGACGGCTTAAACCCTACTCAGGCAGCCATTGGACAATTATCGCCCCAATCGATCAAGCTGCTCAAGTTTGGCAAGCCTTGATGCACGCAGGGGAGCCTTTCGGATTGATTCCGGCGGGCGGATTGACCTTTAATACGCTGCGAATCCGTGCAGGGCGAGCCGGCGTTGGACGCGAGTTAAGCACGGAATATATCCCACTTGAAGTCGGTTTATGGGATGAAGTCAGCTTTAGCAAAGGCTGCTATACCGGGCAGGAAATCATCGCCCGGATGGAAAGCCGCAACCGTTTGGCGCGTACTCTCGTAAACATTGTTTTAGAGGCAGCTATTGATGCCCCTGCCGAAATTTATCATGAAGGCAAAAAAGTCGGCACACTCACTAGCAGCGCCGTTTCGCCCGATGGCAAACGCTTTGGGATGGGTGTAATCAAAACCGGGTTGGCGAAAAAAGGCACACGCTTAATTATTTCAGGTCACGCTGCATCTGTCGGGGAACGTCTCGGCGTACAACCTACTGCCATCTTAGAAGAAGAAGACTAATCTTTAGGTACCAAAGGATGCGCTCTATGCGTTTAAACATTATTCTAAGCGCAGTCTTAGCCTTGGTTGTCATTATACTATTCCCTATCGGTATCTGGGCAGTAGCGGCTTCAGATACATTTCTTTCAGCAGACACCTATAAAAATGGGCTTGCCAGCCAAAATTTATATGATGACTTTGCACCTGTCGCCCTACCCGCCATCGCAAGAGCTGCCGAAGCCGATGGTGCATCGTCCCAAATGATCGTCATTATCAACAACATCCGAGACAGAATTGGTGAAGAAGCCTGGCGCGAAATCGCCAATAAACTCATTCCCCCCGATTGGCTGCAAATCCAAGTCGAAGGGGTCATTGATACTGTTTTTGATACAATGGGCGGTGCAGAAATACCTGATATTGGGGCAGTGATCGATTTTCAAGGGCTGCGTAATCGCTTAACTGGGGCAACCGGAGACGAAGTGATTAATCAGATTATCGAGTCTGCACAAGATTGTACAGCAAGCGAAATTAACCGCTTAGAAAGTTACACATCACACGACACATCAAGCCTTCCGATTTGCCACCCACCCGAGAATTTAACTTCAACATTGCAAGGTGCTTTACAAAGCGAATTTGTCCGTCTTTCTGACGAAATTGCCCGTTTACAAGATAATCCAGCCACATTCATGACAAGAAACGGAGGCGACGATCAAGTTCTACGACTGCTCACAGAAACCTATCAACAACTGTTGAGTTTGGCGTATTTATGTCCATTGGGGATACTCGCCTTAATTGTGACATTTGCGGTGAGGTCTTTTCAAGGATTCGGACGCTGGATTGGCATTACGTTAATCATCGTTGGCATCTTAGCATTGTTACCCTTGCCCTTTATCCGCGTGAGCATCGCCGATGGAATCGCGGAACTTATTTCGTCGTCTGCCGAGACTTTAGAAACACGAGTCTTCCAGACTAATTTGGCGGCGGGACTACTGCTTTCGGCATTTAATGAATTTAGTCAGCCCGTGCTTCTGCAAGGCTTCGGCTTTATTGTGCTAGGTGGCTTCTTGCTCAGCATGATTGCGTGGCAAAAACGCCGCAAGATCACGCCTTTGATGATGACGGCAGATGGGCAGCTCTATTCACCTACAACCGGACGTTTTGTGGGTACGGTTACACCTTCAAGTATGCACCGTCCACCCGATCAATAAGGGGAATAATGTCCTTTTAAAATTCGGGCGGTGGACTATCAAAAAACAATGCCCACCACAACTTCCACGATTCCGGTTTGGGGGGCGTTGTTTCAACATCCATCAGAGGCAATGGTGTCGGTTCAGGAGCAAGGCTTTCTACACCCAACGGCACAGGGACGACTAAGATTTCTCCGGGACGGAACATTTTACCGTCACTCCGCGCCCACTGTTCCACATAAGAATCATCCATTGCATAATCACGTTCAGCGATCAAACTGCCTTGCTCAACACGCAAATCCGCAATTTCTGTCTCTACGTTTTCATAGAATTGTTGCAGGGGCTGGCTGGCAGCGATACGACTACTCAGGGTGATGCCAAGCGCCATACCTATCGCCAGAATCGCCGCGAACATAAACTGCACACCGGAAAGCTGCCCCCGTCGGCGGTCTTCACGCGGTTTAACCTCACGCTTTGCACGTGATTTAGGCGGTTGTTCTTCTTGCGCCATCTTGTTTTGACCAACATCCCAAGCAAGAAATATTAAAACACTATTTTACCCGGAAAACAAAAATCCGACCAAAATGCCGGATTTTTGCTGTGCCGAAGGTGGGAGTCGAACCCACACTCCAAAAAAGGAACTACGCCCTGAACGTAGCGCGTCTGCCAATTCCGCCACTTCGGCGTGGATGAATGTAAGAGAAATTTTAGCAGAGAACTGGCTCATGTCAATATCAAAATATCCAATGATAGCGGGTTTCCTTTACCTGATCTCACCTGAGATGTAGGGGAAATCAACGGGTTTATGCACCGAATGACCATGCTATAATGGACAGCTTGAGTTGGAAAATGAGTTGGACAGGTTGTTATGCGACGCTTTATTTCTCCCTTTATCTTCATTTGCCTCTTGCTGCTTTTATCTATCATGCCAACTATCATCACAGGGCAGGCAACGACTAATGTGTTTGCCGAGGCAGTAGGTCAGGCAAATTTAAGAGCGACTCCCAATACCGAAGCACCCTTACTAGGGCAAATCGGAGCTGGCACACGTTATCCCGTCATTGGACGGAGCGAATTCTTTCCTTGGGTGCTTGTTGCCAACCCAGCATCACAGCAGCCGATTGGGTGGGTATTTCTCGATCTGGTCACGATTACAGGCGACCTCAACACCCTTCCGCTGTCAACCCTTGATGTAAGCAGCACACCTCTTATTACCCCACAAGCAAGCGCGGCTGGTATTACTACAAGTTTACCGACAGGAACGCTACGCCCCGGTGGTGCCGCTGGAGGCCAGCAAGATAACGAAATCCCAACGGCAACACCCGATTTTAATATAACTGGGATCGTTACGGGCGAGATCAACATTCGTTATGGGCCGGGCGTAGAATATCCGCGTATTGGCGGTGGCCTACAAGGAGATCGCTTAGAAGTTACCGCATATCACACCCAATTTCCCTGGGTGCAAGTCCGGCTGCCAGAATCCCCTAATGGGTATGGATGGGTCGCTATTGAACTACTGCAATTTGAAGGTGATCCTCTCACATTGCCCCCCGTTAGCCAGACGACCTTTAACTTACCGACACTCACACCAACCGCGCAGGCCGCGCAAATCAGTTCACTGCCGGGTCAGTCCCCTGTACCACTCAGTCCAGCGTTTCAGACATTGGGCGATCAAGCATGGAATTTAATCTTAGAAGCAGGCTTCCAGCCGGAACTCAGCCGTATGGGAGCGCTTTATATTCAGGATTTGCGTACTGGTGAAGCGATTACTTTCGGCAACACTATCGCCTTCAGCGGAACCAGCATTAACAAGATCGCCATCTTAACGGAGCTGTTTGCAGTGCTAAACAGTATGCCTAATCCAGCAGAAGCCGTCGATATTGCCAATACCATGATTTGCAGCGAGAATTCTGCCACAAATCGCTTATTGAGCCTGATTGGAGGCGGCAGTGCATTAGATGGCGCAGACCGGGTGACACAATTCTTGCAGCAGTTGGGTCTTAGAAACACCTTTATTGCCGCACCTTATGACACCACGAATGCCCTCGCCAGCGCAACCCCTGCCCCACGCCAACCGAGTATCCCAGCCAGCACGGCTGACCAATCACGCGCTAATCCTGATCTTGTCAATCAGCTCACGGTGGATGAGATGGGTTGGCTGCTGGGGAGTGTGTACCAATGTGCAGTTAATAACAGCGGCCCATTATTAGAGCGCTTTCCCGATCAATTTACCTCACAAGAGTGCCAAAAAATCGTGGACGTAATGAGTAATAACACCGTCGATGCCCTGCTCAGGGCAGGCTCTCCAGCAGGGACTGTCGTCGCCCATAAGCACGGATGGATTGAAGACACGCATAGCAATGCCGCCTTATTCTTCACCCCCGGCGGCGATTATGTGATCGTTATGGTGCTGTATCAACCCGAATTCCTGAACTTTTTAGAGTCACTCCCTTTAATGGCGGAAGTTTCACGCAGTGTTTACAATTACTATAATCCTGACACATCGCTTTCTGCCATTCGTGACGGCTACATCCCGGACACAGAAACTTGTGACGATTACAGCCCGACCTTGATTGATGAGTTAACTTCGCCCGTTTATGCCTTACCTATCACCCCCCGCCCCACATTGCCGAGGCCGACAGCTAACGCTACATCTACACCGCCGCCCGTCACCCCATCATCAACATCAGACGGGGTTATTACACCCACACCGACACCACTGGGCTAATTTGCGGAATAAAAAATGCAGGGGCAACATTTATGCCCCTGCACTCAGCACTATATACTCAGAACTCAGCACTTTTTAAGATCAGCCTTTGACCGCGCCTTGCGTTAACCCACCGACAATTTGATCTTGCAGGAGCAGATAAACAATCACAATTGGCGTAGCAGCAATCAACGCCCCAGCGGCAAACTTACCCCAATTAGAGCTGAACTCCGCACTAACGAAGCTAAATAAACCCACCATAAGCGTGAAATTGTCTTTATCGCGCAGCAAAAAGCGTGCCAAAACAAATTCGTTGAATACGCCGACAAAGGAAAGTACGCCCACCACCGCTAGAATCGGCCTGACCAGGGGGAAGATCAGCATCCAGAAGGTCTGGTCATGGGTTGCGCCGTCCACCATAGCGGACTCATCAATATCGCGTGGAATTGTGTCGAAGAAGCCCTTCATCAGCCACGTATTAATACCCATCGCGCCGCCTAAATAGACCAAGATTAAGCCACCCAAGCTGTCTAGGCCAAACAACTTGAGGAAACCCCAGTCGATAAATGATAGGAACGGCAGAACTTGTGGGATCACATCTGCCAAGCGTCCAATTTGCTGCAACATCAAAAAGAGCGCAACAAACGACAGCAGATTCGGGAAAACCTGAATAAGCAAAATTCCTAGCAAAAGTGAACGCCGTCCAGAAAAACGGAAACGCGAGAAAGAATAGGCCGCTAACGCGCAAATCGTTACGGAAAGGATAGTGCTAATCGTGGCGACAAAGATCGAATTAAACATCCAGTTCCAGAAGGGGAAAATATCAATTTCGTCGACCAACAGTGTGCGAAAATTGGTGAATAAGTCGCTCACGCTGTCCACGCCTTGCGGAATCAGGCTGCGGGTAGAGAGAGTGCCTCCCGGATTGAACGCGGCAGACACGACATAGATTACCGGATAGATCGCGAAGATAACCGCTATCCCGATAATAAACATGCGAACACTTACACTGATTATTCGCTCACGCTGCGACATGACCATCTTGGATTCTTCATGTTTATTTTTACTCTTGGGGGCGGGTGCAGTGGTACTAGACATTTGCGCCAGACTCCTCCCAACGCCGCGTGAATCGGAATTGGAACAACGTTATCGCCGCGACGATGACAAAAATAATGATCGTAATAGCAGATGCATACCCATAATCCGCACCACGCCCACCGCCAAAGGCCAGACGATAAGTATAGCTAATGAGGATATCCGATTGCCCTGCTGGTGTGATTGTTCCCTCAAAAGGCGGTCCACCTGCATTAAATGCTTCGATAATCAGGTAGTTGTTAAAATTGTAGGTAAAAGACCCAATCAGCAACGGCCCCATCGTAATGAGCAGCAGTGGCAGCGTAATCTGCCAAAAACGCTGACCTGGTTTCGCACCATCGACAGCCGCAGCCTCATAGACTTCTGAGGGGATGGCCTGCAATGCACCGCTACAAATGAGCATCATGTAAGGATAACCCAACCACAGGTTAACGAGCAGAATACCCGCCTTAACGCCCCAAGGGTCGGTGCGCCAGCCGATATGTAAGCCGATGCTGTCTAACGCCGTAGCGATTACACCCAAATTCGGGTCAAGCATACCGCGCCACACCCCAATTGCGATGATGCCCGGAATCGCATACGGTATAATCAATAATGAACGTAGAATTTTTCTGCCTGGAATCGCGGGATCGTTTAACACCATCGCCATAAACAAGCCCAGAGTAAATGTCGTTAAAACCGACATCAGGGCGAATGTCACCGTCCATGCAAACACTTTGACTAATGGGCCACTCAAGCCAGGATCGTTAATCAGGCGATCAAAGTTTCTCAAGCCAATATTCACTTGATAACCCGGCGAAAGCGGATCACCGCCGCGTTCTGGAAGAAAATCGCCAGTCGAATTGTCGGCGACATAAACAGTGCCATCCTGTTGATTGGTGATCGAGTCGGTATTTTTGTCGTAAACAAACTGCTGCCCCAGCGGACGTGCCGCTTGCCTGCGTCCCTGAATACCAGCAGTATCCTCATCTTTGCCGAAAACAAGACTTTGCACCTCTCCAAGTGCCTGTGTCCGTGCTGCTGGGTCAAGCTGGGAATACCCTTCGTAGGTCGCAGGAGGTTCCGCTAGCACCTCTGCAATCTCGATAATCGGTGAGTCAACAGGTGCAAAAGCTGCTACTGGTGCGCCACTTTCGTCTTCGCCAGCCAACCAGAGTGCATAATTGCCGTCTTCGTCACGGAACAACGTCCACTCATAAAGAAGCGCCCCATCGGGGACATACTGCCTCGCTTCAATCAGATCAACGGCCTGACTTTTCGTTAAAATATGGCCGTCAGAACGATTGGTAAAAGCGGTCAAAACTGTGTAAATAACCGGATAAATCACCAGCAACGTAATTAATGCGAGGCCGGGTGTCATCCATTTTATTGGGAACAAGCTAGGCACTAACACAAAAATATTTGCGCCGATTGTGATGACCGCAAAAACAAGCGCTAACCCCGGATTACCATCTTGTAAAAAGCCATAAACTAAAATTAGTGCAAATGCGTCTAAGATCATGAGGCCAAAATAACGCAGACC
>DAOTTO010000540.1:0-5030 GCA_034437895.1 Anaerolineae bacterium
TTGGAGAGGGGGAGAAAAACGCATCTTGAAGTCCCCTCTCCATGCAATGGGGAGGGGATTTAGGGGTGGGGTAAATGCGTGAGCGAAAGTCCTATAAAGAATAGTCGCAGCCACCTCAGACGGTGTAAAACTTCCCACTTTTTCTACAATCTCCCCGTCGATGAGTTCAAAATGTTTATCAGCATTCTCTGGAAGTGTGACGAACTCCCAATAGGCTGTACTCTTAAGACGGGTTTGTAATGCAGCTTTTGGTTGGATGACCATTACCTATTTCCTTATTGCGGTCAAATTGCCTTGCCAAAGTGCAGCAAGACTAATTTTCACCCAGAATTTTGTCAGTGTCGATTTGCGCCCGCTGCAAACGTCCGCTGAAATCAACATAAACCGATTTCCATTCGGTAAAGCTGTCCAGCGCGGTTTGGCCTGCTTCACGCATTCCATTACCTGTGCCGCGTGTGCCGCCGAAGGGGAACTGAATTTCCGCGCCCGTCGTCCCATGATTGATATAGACAATACCTGTCGTCAAATCACGGATAGCGCGGAAGGCCGCATTAACGTTTTCAGTAAAGATGCTGCTGGAAAGTCCATAGGCTGTGCTGTTATTGACGTGAATAGCTTCCTCAAAGGATTCGACTTCGATCACTGAGAGAACCGGGCCAAAGATTTCTTCCTGTTCCACCCGCATCCCCTGCTTAACCCCATCGAACAACGTCGGTTGGAAGAAATAACCCTTGCCCAAATCGGCACGTTCACCGCCGACGAGGATTTTGACCCCTTCACTTTTAGCGACATCCACATAACGGACAACTTTATCAAGCGCTTTCTGATTCACCAGCGGCCCCATCGTGACCGACTCATCAAGCCCGTTACCGAGCTTAAGCAGTTTGGCTTTTTCGACCAGCGCTTCGATCAATTTGGGCTTAATCCCTTTTTGGACAATCAGGCGACTGGTCGCGGTACAGCGCTGTCCCGTTGTCCCAAAAGCGCTCCATGTGATGGCTTCTGCTGCGAGATCGAGATTGGCATCATCAAGCACAATAATGGCATTCTTACCGCCCATCTCCAGCGTCACTTTTTTACCCAATGCCGCCGCTTTGCTGTAGACCGAGAGGCCAGTTTGGGTAGAACCCGTAAAGGAGATCACCCGCACATCACGATTTTCGACCAGTGCGGAGCCTGTTTCTCCTGCGCCAGTGACAAGATTGAGTACACCCGCTGGCAAACCAGCATCAGCAAAAACACGCACAAATTCCGCCGCGACGGCTGGAGTATCTTCGCCAGGCTTAAACACAATCGTATTGCCTGAGATTAGGGCGGGCAGCATCTTCCAGCTAGGGACAGCAACCGGAAAATTCCAGGGTGTAATCAAGCCGATGACACCAACGGAGTCGCGAATCGCCATACCAAATTTATTTGGCATCTCGACAGGGGCAGTATAGCCCATCAGACGGCGACCTTCGCCACCCATATAATAGGCCATGTCGATAGCTTCTTGCACATCGCCTCGCGCTTCAGAAATCACCTTGCCCATTTCTTGGGTCATTAAGCGAGCGATTTCTTCTTTGCGCTCTGTGAGGAGATGCGCGACACGATACAGGATTTCACCACGACGGGGCGCGGGAGTCAGCCGCCAATTTTTATAGGCATCTTTGGCAGCCTGTACTGCGGCGTTTACATCTTCCGCCCCACTCTTGGAAATAGGTGCGACCAGTTCTTCAGTCGCGGGGTTGGTGCTTTCAAACGTCTCGCCAGAACGGGCAGCAACCCATTCACCACCGATGAAATTTTTTACAAGCGTATTTGTCATGAAAGGCACTTTCTTTTATCACTTAAGTATAAAAAGCCATATCGGGATTGTCAAGAATTTCACAATCGACTTTAAGATTAGATTTAACTACTATGCAAAACTCTTGCCCCCACTTCATCAACTTTTGTGTGACGTGCAACACTCTCTAAACCTTTTTCCGTATAAAGTGCGTGCATCACTTCCGAAACTTGCAACGCAACAGCCTCAGACTCGCATAAGGCGCAAAGCGTCGGCCCCGCTCCGCTGATAACGAGCGCCAACGCGCCAGTTTGTTTGGCAGCCGCCCGCATTTCATATAAATACGGCATCAGATACGCCCGTGCTGGTTCAACAATAGTATCTAGTTCCATCGCCGCCGCCGCCGCCTGCAAATCGTTTCGATAGAGCGCATCTATAAGACGCGCAACTGCCGCTGTTTGTGACACCATCGCTTTGAGTGGAATTTCTTTCGGCAGAACCGCTCGCGCTTCTGCTGTAGGAACGGCGACATCCGGCGTGATAAGCGCAAGGTGCATATTCGTTGGTATAGGCAAATGCCGAATCTGATCGGGAGTCGTCCCCGTTACCAAAACCAATCCACCCAGCAATGACGGCGCGACATTATCGGCATGATAGCCGCTGACGAGTGCCTCCCCTTCCAGCGCACACGCCAGCAAATCTTCACGCGCAAGCGGTTCGCCAAAAAGCGCATTCGCCGCGACCACCGCCGCAACAGCGCTCGCCGCACTGCTGCCAAGACCACTCGCAAGCGGCAGATTCTTAAACAACGTCAAACCAATGCCGCGCTGCGTTTCGCCGATACACTTTAAGAAGGCATTCGCCGCGACAGAAGCTGTATTTTTCGCCGCATCAAGCGTCAGTGCGCCGCCATCGCCTTCAATCGCCAACATAACCACGCCGGGAACATCATGCCATTCCGCCCGCACAATATCGCCTGCATCTTGCAACGCGAGGCCAAGTATATCAAATCCAACGCCGACATTTGCCATGCTTGCAGGCGCAAAGGCCTCTGCCCTGTTTTTCACGCTCAAAAATGCTATCCTATGCTGATCTTAACAATATCTTCGCCGAAAAAGTCTATTGAGGTTAACACTATGTCTAGCAGACTGCAATGTATGGATTGTGGAAAATCCTATCCTATCGATCAGGTCATTTATACCTGTACCGAATGCGGCGGTTTGCTGGATGTGCAGCATGATTTTGATGCGCTCAAACATAAAATCACCCGTGAAACCTTCGATCAACGGCTTGGTTCACTGGATGCACCCTATAACAGTGGTGTGTGGCGTTATAAAGAATTGATCTATCCCGATCTTGACCCGTCGCTCATCATCAGCCGACCCGAAGGCAACACCAACCTTTATAACACCCCGCGCCTCGCACAATGGGCAGGCGTGAGCCAGCTTTACCTTAAACACGAGGGTGAAAATCCGACAGGTTCATTTAAAGATCGCGGGATGACGGGCGGACTCACACAGGCGCGAGTCTTGGGCATGAAGCGTGTCGCATGTGCCAGCACTGGAAATACCTCTGCATCGTTGGCTTCTTATGCCGCATTCGCCGAAATCGAGGGCATTGTCTTTTTCCAGAACAAACAGGTCGCGCTGGGCAAATTGGCGCAAGCTATCGCTTATGGTGCGACATGCGTCCAGATTAACGCCGATTTTGATCGCAACTTGGAACTCGTACGCGAAATCTCACAAACACTCGGTATATATGTGCTGAACTCAGTCAATCCGTTCCGGCTCGAAGGCCAAAAATCAGTCATGTTCGAGGTGATTCAACAGTTGCGCTGGAATGTGCCAGATTGGATTGTGCTGCCCGGCGGCAATTTGGGGAATTCATCGGCTTTCGGCAAGGGCTTGATGGAACTCTATCAACTCGGCTTGATTGACCGACTGCCCCAAATCGCCGTGATTCAAGCGGAAGGCGCGAGTCCTTTATACAACAGCTACACACCTAACCCCAACGCAACTGGGTATGAACGCGGCATTGATGAACTTGAGCCGATGAAGGCCGAAACGATTGCCACCGCCATCAAAATCGGTAATCCGGTCAATTTCCCCAAAGCGGTGCGTTCCTTACGCTGGACAAACGGCGTGGTCGAGATCGTCACCGATCAAGAAATTATGGATGCGAAAGCGCTGATTGATCGTGCGGGGATCGGGTGCGAACCTGCGTCAGCCTGTTCATTAGCGGGAACGCGAAAACTCGCCGAAATGGGCATCATCAAACCGGGTGAAACTGTCGTCGGCATCCTGACCGGACACGTCCTCAAAGATGCGGAAGCCACCATCGGCTATCACAACGACACACTAGACAATATCACCGCACTCTACCCTAACCGACTGCACTCGGCGGAAGCCTCCGTCGAAGACATTACGCGCATCTTAAGCGAACCGCGTGAGGTCATGCAGGCTTAAGCGATTAATTTTGATTTTTCATGCGTTTATAGCGATCACGCAGCCGTTTGCCATAAATATCTGGATGACGGCCTGCCTGTGTAAGGTCGATATAGCGCTCATCATTTTCGCTTGCCAATTCATCCAAAGCGAGTTCAATAATTTTCTCTTCTCGGACAATCAGTAAGCGAAATACGATTCGGACTGCATAACGAGGTACTTTTACGCGAAACCAGCCAGGCGCATCGTGTTCGATTTCATTAACGATTAATCCGGCTGATTTTGATGGCTTACGCGGGTCAGATTGAGAAGCAAGGATTTTCAGAATACGTTTTGTCTCATCACGAACATCTTGATTGCTGAACAACTCGACCAACTCTTGTGCCGCTTCATCGTTCAGTGTTGAAATTCGCCAGATACTCATTCCGTGAATTCGTCATCCCAAAAATCCGCTGACTCGCGCAGTTTTTTTAACTGCTCCACAGTATCAGCAGTTTTTTCCTCGTCTTTAATGTGTTGATAACGCTCACGCAATTCTTCATCAAGATCAGATTCGAGTTCATTATCTTTAAGTTCTTCTACCCGACGACTTGGAGACACCATAATCATCGAAATTAGCGCGAGATACCCCTGCCTTCAGGCATGGGGAGGTAAGCGCTATCTCCTTTCAACACCATTGGACGATAATCCCTGAAGGGAAAAAGGAGATTTAAGTTACCTATGGCTCTCCTCTTAAAGCCTTCTCCGCTTGCGCGGGCAACGTCTTCCTCGACAAGGTTAGTGGTCGGTACTTTCCTCTGTCCTGCACTGGCTTCGTACCC
>DAOTTO010000541.1:0-11930 GCA_034437895.1 Anaerolineae bacterium
AAATCGATTTTTTAGACCAGCCGGCAGCCGCCGCCAAACTGCTGCCTGAATCTGAGCAAGATAGCGCCGCACGTCGGCTAAAATGCGCTCCGACGTGCCGGGGGGAGGTGGCAGCGGATTCTTTTTCGGTGTCGGGAACGGGTCAACATCGAACAACTTACCGTAAAGATACAGCCCGATCAAACGAATGGTCGCCAGAAACGGCGCGGCGAGGATAATCCCCAATGGCCCTGCGAGGCTCGCGCCAGCAATCACGCCGAAAATTACTACGACAGGATGCAAATCGAGGCTGCCACCCATCACACGCGGCACAATATAAAATGCCTCGATATTTTGAATACCCGTCCACGTTACCGCCGCTACTAGGGCATAAGGCAATCCTTCCAGAAAAGGCAAAGTGGTGGATTGCGAAAAAAGCGCCAGCAAGAAGGCGGGTACGAGCGCGATAAACGGGCCAATATTGGGTATAAATTCCAAAATCCCGGCCATCAACCCTAAAATTGGTGCATTGGGTAAACCCAAAAGCAGCGCGGCGATGTAGACCATCAAGCCTACTGTCGAGCATAAGATCAACTGCCCACGCAAATAAGCATTCCACACTTTACCCAATTCATATAGCATCCGGGCGACATCCCCACGATAGGCCTCTGGGGTTATTTGAACAGCTCGCGTTGCGAAACGGTCTCCGTCGCGCATGAGATAAAAAGTGATGACGATCAAAAACACGAAGTTGAATAGCGTCGTAAAAAATCCACCCAGAACGCTAAAAGCAGGGCCAGTCAAACTGCCTACAGAACCGAGTATGCCGCGCACGGTGCCAAAAACATCAACATTTTCTGGCTGAATCAAATCCGTCGTGCTTTGGGTTCCAGTAAGTTCGCGCAGTCGCTCCATCGGAATTAAGGGCTGACCGTCAACGATGATCGTCCGTCCCAAAATCCGCAGCGGACGGTTGAGCGACGACTCTAAATTCGCCTCAATCGTGGCAACAGTTTCCGGCAGACTGCGCCCAATATCGGCAAGCTGGCTCACAAGTGCTGGCACAATGATGATGATGACAAAGATAATCAGTATAATGACCGAGAAAAACGCCAGAAAAACCGCCAGCGAGCGCGAACTTAAGGGCGGCGGCAGTATGCGTCGCTCGATAAAGATTGCCAAAGGCCAAAGCAAATAGGAGAGCAGAGTCGAGATGATGAGAATCGGAAAGATTTCCAGCAAATTTAGAATCGCAAAGCCCACACAAACCAAGCAGATCAGCACAACAACTCGCTTGGTGCGCGATCCCCAGCGTGAAGAACTTAACGCAGGCGGTGTTCCATTCACCAAAGCACCCCTATTTGGTTAACATGCTATCATCGAAATAATGGGCTAATTCTATATCAGACGAACAGAAACCAAAAGACACACCCCACAAATAGATAGAGGCGCATGATTTCGCGCCTCTACATAATGTCTTTTCGAGATTTAACAATCAGATGGCCTACTAGCGAGGACGATCTCCACCGCGACGATCTCCGCCGCCGCGATTACCACCACGATCTCCGCCGCCGCGATCACCACCGCCACGATTACCGCCACGATCTCCACCGCCGCCACGACTACCGCCGCGATCACGAGAACGGGCTTCGTCCGCCGTCCACCCTTCCAAAACAGCCTGACGACTTAGGCGAACTTTGCCACCGGGATCAACATCAATGACCATGACCATAATTTCATCGCCAACGCGCACTTCATCTTCAACGCGCTCCACCCGATAATCGGCAAGCTGCGAAATATGTACCATGCCGTCTCTGCCGGGCAGGAACTCAACAAACGCGCCGTAAGCCTCAACCCGCGACACACGTCCGGTATAAATACGTCCGATTTCGGCATCTTCCGTTAGGCCGCGAATCTCTTCAACTGCCCGCGCCACCGAAGGCCCATCGCTGCCGCCAACAAACACCGTACCGTCATCTTCAATGTCGATCTTCACACCCGTGCGTTCTTGAATTCCACGCACGATCTTGCCACCTGGCCCGATCACGGCACCAATTTTCTCTGGGTCAATCTTGAGCGTCGTCATGCGCGGCGCGTAATCGTTCAATTGAGCGCGTGGCTGCGGAATAGCCGCCAGAATGACTTTGAGAATCTCCAAACGAGCATCCCGCGCCTGTGCTAAGGCCTGCGCCATAATTTCATCACTCACGCCTGTGATCTTAATATCCATTTGCAGCGCGGTAATGCCTTCTGTCGTCCCAGCGACTTTAAAGTCCATATCGCCGAGATGATCTTCCAGACCTTGAATATCCGTGAGGACAGCGACTTTATCGCCTTCTTTAATCAAACCCATCGCAATACCTGCTACCGGACGAATGATCGGCACACCTGCGTCCATCAAGGCCAAAGTGCTGCCGCAAACGCTTCCCATCGAGGTGCTGCCGTTGGAACTCAGCACTTCGCTCACCAAACGGATGGTATAGGGGAATTCATCCTCCGGCGGGATCATGTAGCGCAGAGCGGTTTCTGCCAGCGCACCATGCCCAATTTCGCGGCGCTTGGGGCCACGCAGCGGGTAAGTCTCGCCTGTGCTGTAGGGCGGGAAGTTATAATGGTGCATGTAGCGCTTGTCTTCTTCAGGGCTGAGGCCGTCTAATTCCTGAGAATCACGCGGCGTACCGAGCGTCGCAATCGTCATGACCTGCGTTTGACCGCGTGTAAACAAGCCCGACCCATGCACACGCGGGATCAAGTTCACTTCTGCGGCGAGAGGCCGAATCGTCGTGAAGTCACGTCCATCCGGGCGCACTTTATCTTCAACGATACGGCGGCGCACTTCTTCTTTAACAACATGGCTCAACACTTCGCGCACTTGCTTGAGGTTGATCTTATCCGTATCTTTTTCAAGAGCTTCGTTCCGTGCTTGATATTCGGCAAGCAGCGTCTCGCGCAGTTCGTCAATGGCTTCATTCCGCCCATCACGCTCGGTCTTTTCGACGATAATCTGGCGAATTTGATCGCGTATTTTCCCCGAAACTTCGGCTTCCATCACCGAATCGATTTCGGCTTTGATATAATCGTTTTTGGGCTTGCCAACGGCTGCACGCATCTCGTTCTGAACGTTGATGAGAACCTGAATGGATTCACGCGCCAACGTCAAGGCTTCTAACATGGTTTTCTCGTCAACTTCCGCCGCGCCGCACTCGACCATGTTAATGGCCTCGGCAGTTCCCGCGACGCGCAAGTCTAGACGGCTGTTTTCCATATCAGAAATTTTAGGATTGATGACCAACTTGCCATCAATCAAGCCAATCCGCACACCCGCCACCGGACCAGCCCAAGGAATATCAGAGATCATAATCGCAGCGCTCGCCGCGACAATCCCCTGCATATCCACTTGATGCTCTTGATCGTGGCTGAAGGTCGTTAGGATAATCTGCACCTCATTCCGCATCCCTTCAGGGAAAAGCGGGCGCATGGGGCGATCAATCACGCGTGAAGTTAAAATCGCGCCTTCGGAAGGGCGACCTTCCCGCCGAAAAAAGCTGCCGGGGATACGTCCAGCAGCATACAATTTTTCTTCATAATCTACACTCAATGGGAAGAAATCAAGCCCTTCACGCGCATGTTTGCTCATCGTAGCGGTAGCGAACATCAGCGTGTCGCCCACCCGCAAAGTTACAGCGCCGCCAGCTTGTTCTGCCAGCTTGCCTGTTTCAAAAATAAATTCCTCACCATTGAGCGTCGCCGTAAAACGATGCGCTGTCCTAGTTGCATCTGCCATTGTAAATCTTGCCTCCTAGTTCGGATAAAACAAAGCGCCCGGCGACCAAGAACTGGGATTTAAGGCTAAATCGGTTTTAGCACTAAACCCCAATACCTGCTCCACCAAGCGCGGTTGTGTTCAGTCGCACTCCATCGGACAGCCTAAACAGCCATCACCGATGGAGCACTCATCAATGTTTCGCTTCAACAGGCCGCTTAACGACGCAGACCTAACTTCTCGATCAGTTGGCGATAGGATTCTGGGTCTTTATTCGCCAAATAACGCTGATGGCGACGACGCGAACCCACGAGCTTGAGCAAGCCGCGCCGCGAATGTTGGTCATGCTTATGAATCTTGAGATGTTCGGTCAGTTCGTTGATGCGCGCCGTCAAAAGTGCAATTTGCACCTCTGGCGAACCTGTGTCGCCTTCATGACGGGCATAGTTCTTGATGATCTGTTCTTTGATGTCTGGTGGGGTTGTCATGTCCGTTACTCCTCTGTCGTAGAGATGTCACCGGACAGGTTGGACAATAACCTGTCGGTCTCGATTAACACGCGCATTATAGCAGAGCCATAAACACTTAGCAATTAGCGGTTGCTCAATGAGAGACGGACGCAGATTCGACTTTATCTATTTACTTGACTTTTTCCCGCCAGTGACTAGAGCCGACTGGTTGCCTAGAAATCAAGCCCAACAAAGGGGCTATTAGAGATCACAAAAGTTCAATTCAGCGCTTTTAGTGCGCTTGCCACTTTGGAAGCCGGCTGTTTCAACGTCTGGCGGAAACAGCCAACCTTTATGACCTTTTCTGCTGAAGGATGGATAAAGCCCAGATAGAAGATATTGACTTTTTAGCCGCAGTAGATCAGTTTTATTGTGGCGTTTCCTCGCCGCCTGCGACAAGATTAACCGTGTGATGGGTGCGGAATAAACTGTACTGCCCTTGTCGCCCCGGCAGCATATTCAGCACATTTTCCGTTTCCATAATAGAAAACCACAACGGCAAATTCCACTTACGATCAGGGTCAGCCGCACGAATACTTTGCTCAGAAATCAACACATTTCGGTCATATAAACTCAAGAGAAGTTTGATAAAGCTGTCTCGTTCTTCTAAAATCATCTGTGCCAGATCAGATTCCACCGTGAGCGAGATGCCTTTAGTAGTGTAATTGCTTTGCGGATTGGGATATTCACTCACGACAGCGGCATCATTTTCCACCAGATATTCAACCGCCCGCTGAAACGACATGCCGGTATCAAACGCCCGCAAACGACGATGCAAACTCCCCAACGGACACCACGCAAAATTACGAAAACTGGTGAACTGCTCGATGCTCACGACGACGCGCCGCACCATATCAACGGTTTCCGGCTCCACCTGTTCCACTTCGTCTAGCGAAATACCCGACCAACTCGCGTCAATTTGATCTTCGACGATATGGGTTTCGATGGTATCCGTCGCCGTCGCTGGATAGGTTTCGCACAATTTAATCACCGGCACAAGATCATCTGGGTTATGCCGATGCGGCACGAGCTGGCGTTCTAGTACCTGCTCCCGCACCAGGCAGTCAATCCAATGTGAGCGCCATTGGTCATCACTGTTGCAACCGGGACGATCAAGCTCCCGATCCATCGCCAGCCCCTTAAGCAAAAACCCATAATTCACATATTCCCACCCGCGCACTTGAAGTGTATTTTCAACCCGCCGAATAATCCGTTCACGGATAAGCCGCGTTTTTTCCACGATGGGATGGGCGGCATTAAGCATCAAATAGCCGTTGTTCGCCACTAATTTCAATAAACCCAGCGAAACCGCCTGACTGACTAAATCTTCCCCACGCGGACGCGAGATGACCGCGCCGACTTCTTGTAACTGTTCGACAAGTTGCTTATTGGAGATATGCTCGGTTTCTAACTGCTGTGCCAACCGGTCAAACTGGACAATCACACTCGTCCACTGCGACGGCGTAAAACTATCGGCAGGATCATCATTTAAGCTGGCAGTACTAAGGGATTGGTGCGTTTGCAAATTGGTGAAATCGTCAATAAATTCAACATTGATGCCGGGGTTGTTCTCTAGTTGACGACTGGTGCTGCCACGCACCCCCCAAACAATAACGACCCGATTCCGCTTGACGAGCGTATTCAGCACATCGTTAAAATCACGATCACCGCTTGCCATAATGTACACATCTGCCGCATCGCTGTGTCCTGAATCGGTCAATACGTCGCGGGCGATACGAATATCGGCGCTGTTTTTACCCGGCAAATTAAATACTGGGTCAATATTAGCGAGTGCTAACCGACTCGGCGCTTCGTCGGCAATTTCGCGCCCGTTAGAATCGACCAGCGGCGGCAAAGTCCCGCGCTGTCCCCAGGGTGCATAAGCCGCCATTTTGACGACATGCCCATGCGCTTTGGCCTGTTTGATGAAGCGATCCAGCAAATGATCTAGGTTTACCATGAACCCCTGCTCATTTAAGCTGATCGCAATATTCTCAAAGTCAATATAGACCGCGACATTTTTGGACTGAATTCCAAGCAGCGTTTCTAGCGGTTGAAAGACAACACTGTCCTCGAACTCCGTCCCTTTTAAGACATCTTCCGAACCCCACATACGTATGCGAGCGTTGCGGGTCGTCTTTACCCGGCGGATAACAGGCAACAAGTCACGACTGGTCGTCGCCAGAATAAGTTCGTCAATCGGTTCGGGATCATAAGAGAAGTAATGGATAATGAGCGCATCCGCTAAAGATTCGCGGCTTGGCATATCAAAAACCTCGTAACCCGCTGCTTTAAAGATATACTGGAGATCAATCGACCCTTGCTCACGGTGCATCTTCCAATTGCCGACAGCTACCGCTTTCAGTTTTTCCGCGCTTGCCAGCCCTGCGGCCAACGCTGCGCCCCCGCGCAATCCTACTGCCAATTCCTGTACATCAACTGCAATCCCGCGACTTCGGAATCGTAAGAGCAAATCATCAAGGTCTACTACTAAATATGCAGCCATTTAATCCTAATCCTAAAAATTGAACCACCAGCAAGGAGCGTGGTGGTGCGTTAGCTCCACACGGGAGGAACTATAACGAACTATTTCTTTGATCTGTATAAGCCAATAAGTGAAGATTATTCTTTATTTGCACTTATTTTAACAAACGATTTTAGGTGTCACAATCGTATTTTTGCACAATATGACTAGGCGTTATTGTACTACAACAACCAAAGATTTGAAGCATCCCCTTAAACGATTAAGCGCATGACAACAACCGAATTATAGAAGAAAACACTTTAAAGTGGTGTTAGAAATTTGCTAAAGTTCAGCTTTAGATAATTTTTGGCCTTTGTTTCAGCAATAAAAATGGCGGTCTGTGTTTTGCAGGCCGCCATTTGTCTCCAAGTCCTTTCAAAAAATTATAGGATTTACGCAGTTGACTAATGTATAGCGTAAAATTTATGAGTTCATGGTTTTTAGCAAAGGCAAAGGTTTTCCCTACACCCCACTTTGGCTAAAACTAACAACTGCAAACTTCGCCACTTATAAGCTAATAGGATTTCCCAAAGAGCGCGATGCGATCAGCAGGTTTGCCTGTGTACCAGCAAAGGCCGCTTCCGCCGGGCTGTTCAAGCGGATAACAGCGCAGCGTCGCGCCAGTTTCATCTTTAACGCGCCGTTCATCGTTATCTGAACCAGCCCACCATCCCCGCGCCCAACCGCCCTTTTCTACCAACACACGTACATCGTCGTATGTTTTCACATCATGAATATTTGCCTCGCGGAATTCCGTCGCCTGCTTAATCATGTTGACGTGAATATCGTTCAGCAGATCAACGATTCGCGCCGCCAGCCCATCTTGACCGACGAATTGCTTGCCTTCCTTGCCGGGAATATCGCGCCGCGCCAGCACAGCGTTGTTCTTTTCCACATCTTTGGGGCCAATTTCCAGCCGGACAGGAACACCGCGCATTTCCCAATCGTTGTATTTGAAGCCAGGCGATTCTTCCCGATCATCCAGATGAACACGCATTCCAGCAGCACGCAATTCCTTGATAAGCCGCGTAATTGTCTCCATCACCGGGCCGCGCTCGGTATCGTTCTTATAAATCGGCACGGCGACCACCTGAATCGGCGCGACTCTGGGCGGCAGCCGAAGCCCTTTATCATCCCCATGCGCCATCACAATAGCACCGACCATCCGCCAGCTTAATCCCCACGAAGTCGTCCAGCAGTACTCGGTTGTGTTTTCTCTGGAAAGATACTTCATATCGAAGGCTTTCGAGAAATTCTGACCGAGATTGTGGCTTGTACCGGCTTGCAATGCTTTCGTATCACCCATCATCGCTTCGATGGTGTACGTCCGCAGCGCACCAGCAAATTTCTCGATCTCACTTTTCCGCCCTTTGATGACCGGAATCGCCGCTTCATTCGTGGCGAAATCGGCATAAATATCGAGCATTTGCAGCGTTTCGGCTTCCGCTTCTGCTTCATTCGCGTGGGCAGTATGCCCTTCCTGCCACAAAAATTCCGTCGTCCGTAAGAAAGGCCGGGTTCGCATTTCCCACCGCACGACATTCGCCCACTGGTTAATCAGCAGCGGTAAATCACGATACGATTGAATCCATTGCGCGAAGGCCTCCCCAATAATCGTCTCCGATGTCGGGCGGACGACTAAAGGCTCTTCGAGTTCTTTACCACCGCCAATCGTGACGACGGCTAATTCTGGACTAAAGCCTTCTACATGTTGGGCTTCGCGCTTGAGGTAGCTTTCCGGGATGAACAACGGGAAATAGGCATTCTTATGGCCTGTTTCTTTAAAGCGCTTATCCAGACCGTCTTTAATGGCCTCCCAAATTTCGTAGCCATACGGCTTGACGATAATGCAGCCGCGCACGGGAGACTGTGCTGCCAGATCAGCCTTATAAACGATCTCGTTGTACCATTTAGAAAAATCGACACTCTGGGGCGTTACAGCCTGCGATGCCATGCTTTATCCTCGTTCTGTGTACATATCAATGACTGTGGCAGATTATACCCCTAAGACCACACGATGTATAGGGTCAAAAAGGCTCTTAAAGGGTCAGATAAAGCTAAAAAAAGAGACTGATTATTTATCCCATATACGAGTTTCGTTCTTTTTGAGCTTATCCATCACCGCCCGCCCTAGATCAATCTCGCTGATACTGGCAAGTTGGAGCAGATAAAGCATCACATCCGCTAACTCCCCCGCCAGTTCTTCTTTATCGGATGTCAGCTCGCCCCATTGAAAATGCTCAAGGACTTCGCCAGCCTCTAACACAAGCGAAATCGCCAAATTTTTAGGCGTTTGCGCTTTAGGGGAATCCGCCGCATACCAGCCTTTACTCTCGATAAAAGTGTGCATCGCGGCTTCGAGAGTCTTTAAATCCATTTAATCACATCACACTAAGGACACGGAAGGAGCATTTTATACGCATCACTCATCGCTTCAATACGCATTTTTCGCATTGCGCCGGATCGTCTGCCAAATCGTGCGGAGGATAATCTTAATATCCAGCCACAACGACCAATTTTCCACGTACCACAAATCAAACGAGGTACGCTGCGGAATAGATGTATCCCCGCGCAGGCCGTTCACCTGCGCCCAGCCCGTCATCCCGGATTTTTCGCGGTGGCGTTCCATATAACGTGGGATTTGCTGGCGAAATTCTTGCACAAGATGTGGGCGCTCCGGCCTCGGCCCCACAAGGCTCATCTGCCCCAACAAGACATTCACAAGCTGCGGAATTTCATCCCAATTAGTGCGGCGCATAAACCGACCCATGCGTGTCACACGGGGATCATTTTCCACCGTCCAACCGGGGCCATCCGCTTCGGCATCAATCCGCATCGAACGAAATTTGACCATCGGGAAAGGCAGCCCATCTAACCCCATCCGTATCTGGGTATAAAAAACTGGCCCCGCGCTTTCTAACCGAATCATGAACGCGGTGAACAGCATCAACGGTGATAAGAACACCAGCCCAATAAACGCACCAAAAATATCCAGACCTCGCTTGAGACTCAGCTTCCAACCGCGCAGCGCAATATCACGCACCGTCAAAAGCGGGATGCCGCTTAAGTCGTCAACATTCATATCGCCTGCCATATAAGCGAAAATATCAGGATAGACCTTGATGTCCACCCGTCCGCGCTGGCAAAGCGTGACCAGATCGACAATTTCGGCTCTGCGAGCATCTGGCAGCGCGATAATCACCTGCTCCACACCATAGGAGTCGATAATGGCGGGTAAATCGTTATAAAGCCCCAAAATCGGGATACCAAGCATTTGGCCTTTGGGTTTATATTCGCCATTCACTACACCGACGATCTTATAACCGAGTTCCGGGTGCATCTGGATTTTTTGCGTGATGTCGCGGGCGATGCGGCTGGTACCCACAATCAGCAAATTATCGCGGGCGATACCCCGGCGGCGCGCGCTGGATTGTAAGATGCGATGTGCCTCGCGCCCCATGACGACCAAGACGCAGCTAAACGCACAGGCATAAAAGAACATCCCGCGCAGATAATCGACCTGCAACGGCGTATTCCGAAATAGCAAATCTTGCGTTGCCCACGCCAGTAGCGAGCCAATCGTCACCGAACCCAAAATCGTCCGGGCGAAATCAATCCGGCTGATAACGCGGCGCAGATGATAGAGCCGCGAGAAGTAAAACATCGTGATGATGGTCGTGACGTGTAAGACTAATGCGGGAAGATAGCTCTCCAGCGGTGGCAGAAGCGTTGTTTCATCAAATAACGGCAGCTTTAGACGAGCGACATAAGCCAGCACAAAGGCAGCCGCCAACATCAGCACATCCATACAAACCAGAAGTGCAGAAAGTGCCGACTTCGTGCGGTTGGAACGCGCTGTATCGACGGGACGGGGGATTAGCTGCTGATAGCCGCTGCTGGGGAGTGTCGGATCTCCTTCCATAATCCGCGACCTCCCTTGACCATCAAACCGAACAGCACCAGACTGTGCAGCCACAGGGGTGTGGTCGCCCGGAAGTGCTTCCGGTAGAAGATCAACATCGCCCGGTAGAACTCGAATTGTGCTTTCTGGCTTTTGCGGCTGGATGCTCTTTTGATATGCCATACGGTCACCTGCGGATGATAAACGACTGTCCACCCGGCTTTTTTGACGCGAAACGCCCAATCTAAATCTTCTCCATACATGAAAAACGTCTCGTCCAACAGGCCAGCATTTTGCAACGCTTCACGCCGCACCTGCATATACGCCCCGACCACCGAATCCACTTCGATTTCTTGGTCGGGCGAAACAAACGTCATATTATAACGCGCAAATCGTGGACTGTGTGGGAATAACTTCGCCAGCCCGGAAAAATGATAAAACGAAACGATAGGCGTAGGAAAACTGCGCCGACACGCTTTATCCAAACTGCCATCCGGTAAGATAAGTTTTGGTCCCGCCATGCCGATTTCAGGCCGCGAATCCATGAACCGAATCATCTCGTACAAGGCTTTTGGGGGAACTTCCGTGTCGGGATTCAGCAGGAGCGCATAACGCGGTGAATCAATAGCCGCTTTTTCGCCATCATCAAAACCTAAAAAACGCAGACCAAGATTATTGGCATACGAATAACCGCCGTTAATCGTACTGACGATGAGGTGAAGATCAGGAAAATCAGCGGGGGGGAATTCTGCTTTGACCATCGCGGCGCTGCCGTCGGGGGAAGCATTATCAACCACTACAATCTTAAATGTAAAATTGCCTTCGCTCGCCATAACCGTTTGCAGGCATTTCCGAAGGAGGTCTTTTGTGTTCCAATTGACGATCACGATGCCAATATCGATCATAAAGTTTCGCAACTAGCCTTTAACACTTGGCAAAAACAGATCAACTTTTGTGTCGGTAGCTTAGTCTATTTTGCTTCCGGTGCATTGTACCACAAAGCCGGCAGACATCCCATAATGCTTGTCTTCCTTTATTCCTTCACGAAGCCGCCGTTGGCAGCGTTTTCAACGGCGCACCGCGTAATGCCGCCCGCAGCGCATCCCGATCATCCCAAGGATATTCAACCGTCCCAAATGCCATGCTCTGCTCATGTCCCTTGCCACAAGAAATCACAATATCGCCCGCCTGCGCCATCAAACAGGCTTGATACAACGCTTCACCACGATCAGCCACGCGCATAAAGGTCTGCCC
>DAOTTO010000542.1:0-15585 GCA_034437895.1 Anaerolineae bacterium
CCCCTCTCTACGAAGTGGGGAGGGGATTTAGGGGTGGGGATAGAATGAAAACACTATCCGAAACTCAGGTTAAAGAGTAAACGCAAAGACGCAGAGGGGGCAAAGTTACGCAAAGAAAAAGTTAACAAGTTTTTTTGCGAACCTTCGCGTTCTTCGCGCCTAAGTTTTCTCTTTTTTGCTTACCAAGAGATCTACTTCCAGCATTCGCGCCGGGAACCAGAACGCGAAAAAATTTTCGTAGATATTCGTCCAGCGATTCGCCCACCATGCGATTCCCAGTAAGCGATGTGCTTTGCCAAAGACCAAATGCCGTTTGGCGATTTCAAATTGTGCCTTAGTGAACCAGTTGGCTTGATCGGTGTTGGCTGACCAGAAACGAAAGGTTTCATACGTAAAGAATCGGACGTGGGTGGGGTCGCCAAATGCGCCGACACAGGTGTAATACGGTACTTCGATAATAATCCGAGCATCAGGCTTGCAGACACGGTGAATTTCTTCCATCAGCCGATTTAAGTCGCGGATATGTTCGAGGACGTGAAAAATATAAATCGTGTCGATGCTGTTCGGCGCAAAGGGGAGGGGGGAATGATCGAATTCCGCCACCACCGCCACCGCATCAAGCGCCACAACATCCACGCCATACGTCCCCGCGATGGGGCGTTTTCCGCAGCCTAAATTAAGCGCGATCATAGAAAATACTTAGACGCAAAGGCGCAGAGATGCAAAGGTTCGCAAGGAAAAGTTTTATAATCCATTTACAACTCGATGGATCCCATTTTTCAACAATCTATCGTTAAAATTGATTACAAGCGCAAGTCGTAACCCTGTTAAGCGCCTGTGCCTCAAACAAAGTATTGTAATCATTTACAGCTTTACATTCCACAATCACGAGATTTTCAACAATAAGATCAATCCGAAGTGGCGAGCCTAATTCAATATTGTTATATCGAATAGGCAGTAATTTCTGGCGTTCGACTTTGATACTTCTTTGCGTTAATTCATAAAGGAGCGCCTCTTCATAAACACTTTCGAGCAATCCCGGCCCACCTAAAACGCGATGGACTTCGATTGCTGCTGCAATGATTTGGTAGCTCACCTCATTTTCATTCATATTTCTTTGCGAACCTTTGCACCTCTGCGCCTTTGCGCCTAATCCTCAATTCTAATACACCTTCAGCAATAAACCCTTCAAATACTCGCCTTCAGGGAAGGTAAGCGCGACAGGATGATCGTCACTCGCGCTGAGATGACGGACGATCTGTGCCTGCCTGCCGCTATCGGCAAGTGCGCCAAAGACGATTTTTTGGAACAGATCGCGGCTGATCGCACCCGAACATGAGAACGTCATCAAATAGCCTCCGGGTTTGACCAGCTTAAAGGCATTCAGATTGATGTCCTTATAGCCCCGCGCCGCGTTATCGACCTGCTGTTTATTCTGCGCGAATTTAGGCGGGTCGAGGATGACGACATCAAATTGTTCGCCACTGTCGCGCTTCTCATGGAGGTAATCGAACACATCGGCTTGAACGAATTCAACATAGTCTTCCGGGACTGATGATGCTTGGTTGTTTTTTCGTGCAAGTTCTAATGCCTCATGCGAGGCATCAACATTAATAATATGTCCTCCCGCAGTAAGCCCAAATCTGCCCGTATAGCTGAAAAGATTTAAGAGGCTACTTTCGGGATCAAATCCATAAACAGTCTCAAAGATTTCTTCCAAAATAAGCTGATTAGCTTTTTGGTCAAGATAGAGTCCCGTTTTATGCCCTTTGCGTACATCAACGTAGTAAATAAGTTTTTCAACACCCATCGTGATGAGTTCAGGAGGTTCTTCGCCCCATAAAACCCCTGTAACGTGTTTCAACCCTTCTTTGCCGCGCACATCAACATCGCTGCGTTCATAAATCCCTTTAATTGGAATGCCCATATTTTCAAACAGTTCGACAAGCAACTGTGACAGCATGTGCTTACGCAGGTCGATGAATAATGTGAGCGCTTGTAAAACGAGCCAATCACCATAGCGATCAACGATTAGCCCCGGAATATAGTCATTTTCAGCATTGATGACTCGGTATCCCTCATTGTAAATCTTCTGCTTCTCGCGCTCGGTATAAGTATGACGCGCATCAATCGCCCGTTTGAGCATCCGCCGCCACCAATCTTCGTCGATTTCCTCATCGTGCCACGTCAGAATCCGCACCTGAATTTGCGATTTGGGATTCCAATAGCCCCGCGCCAGAAAGCGTCCATCGTGCGAAAGGACGGTCACGATGTCGCCGGGGATAGGATTGCCGCGTGTAGCTTCAATCGCGCCGGAGAAAATCCAAGGATGCTGCTGAATAATGGGCTTTTCGCGCCCTTTTACTATGACAATCGTGCCGTTAGACATGAGGAGTGTGAACCTTAATTTGTTGACCCGCACAGACGCGGAGAATGCAGAAGTGGAAACCAAAAATGAAAGTCGTCCAATTTTTAACCACCAAGTCACCAAGGACACCAAGAATGTTTTATGAGAAATCCTCTTGGTGTCGCGTATCGTTTACGATACAGCGTGACTTGATGATGCTAATTTTTCGCGGATTTAATGAGGATAAAAGAGAAATAGGAAAGAATCAATGATGTTTGATGAATACTTGATCGATGCCTAATGATTTTCGGGCGGCGTTTAGCGTGTGACCGTCATCTTGAACACCATTTCGTCTTCATCAAGTTCGCCCGTATCTTCAAAGCCTAAACTCTCATACAGCTTGCGAGCGACGGCATTTTCTGGCTCAAAGCTAATCAAAATGGTGTCGACAAACGGCTGTGCTTTGCAATCCGCGATGATGAGCGCCATCGCTCCTCGTCCGTACCCTTTACCTTGATATTCTAATCCGGTCATTAGGCGGTTAATATAGGCATGGCGTTTATCTTCAAGAAGCAGATACCACGTAAAGCCGACCACTATTTCATCGGCATAGATTGCTTTGGCAACGCCGCCTTCAAAATGGGATTGAATAATCGAATACCAATTAGGCGCGACGAAATGCTCTTGGCCTTCGCCCAATTTTAACCGCGTGACTTCGCGCCAATTCTCGCTAGTAATGTCGCGTAGGGTGATAACAACAGTGTTTTGGCTCATTAACGGCTCCTGAGATAAGTAAATTCAGAAGCATTTTAGCGCCTTAGTGACCCCTTGTAAACTGTTTATAAAAGGTTCTCGCCCACCATCTGGCGCAGATCATCCTCGCCGATCATGGGAATATCCAACGTCTGCGCTTTTTCTGCCTTGCTACCAGGGGAATCGCCCACAAGTACATAGCTTGTCTTTTTGGTTACGCTGCTGCTGACTTTGCCGCCGTGCGCCTGAATGAGTTCCCCAGCTTCTTCACGGGTCATCGTGGGTAGTGTTCCCGTAAGGACAAAGGTTAATCCAGCTAATGAATCGCCAATTGCGATACGCTGCTCAGATTGCGGATCGACTCCCGCCTCTCGCATTTTGTTCAGAATCGTCTGATGATGGTCATCCTTAAACCAATCCACGATATTTTGCGCCAACACTTTGCCAATGCCGTTAATGTCGTCAATCTGCTCAACAGAGGCTTCGCTTAAGGCTGCCACCGAGTTAAAACGAGCCGTTAGCGCTGGCGATACGGTGTTACCCACGCCATCAATCCCTAGCGCGGCGATAAAACGTGCTAAGGGGCGGGATTTCGCTTTCTCGATGCTCGCTAGTAGATTTTCTACCTTCTTTTCCGCGAAGCCTTCCAGTTCAAGCAGCGATTCGGACTTAAGGTAAAAAATATCGGCCTCATCTTTGATGAAGCCTTTGTCGATCAGGATTTTGACGGTCTGTGGCCCCATGCCTTCAATATCCATTGCGCCGCGTGAGACGAAAAACTCAATGCTGCGGAGGACGCGCTCCGGGCATTCAGGATTCGGGCAAAAATGATCGACAGCACTTTCCGGTTGGATAATCGGTGTGTCACAGAAAGGACAGCGCTCAGGCGGCAGAATTGGTGTTTCACTGCCATCGCGGGCGCTGATAACGGGGCCAATCACATATGGGATGACATCACCGGAACGCTTAATTATCACGCGATCCCCTAAGCGCACATCTAACGCTTGGATAAATTTGTAGTTGTGCATCGTGGCGTTCACTACTGTTACACCTGCGACAAAAACAGGTTCAAGCTGGGCGGTGGGGGTGAGCTTGCCTGTGCGTCCGACGTTAGGCGTTACGCCGAGGACGCGGGTCGTCACCTCTTGCGCGGCGAATTTATAGGCGATGGCGCTGCGCGGGTCTTTTCCCACAACGCCTAATTCACGGACGACGGCAAGGTCATTGACCTTAATCACCAATCCGTCGATTTCATATTCAAGCTGATTGCGGCGGGTTTCCCATGTGGGAATCTGCTGGATAATGTCGGATAATGTGGGATAAAGTGCCGCATCTGGCGCGATGCGGAATCCCAAATCCCGTAAATAAGTCAACATTTCCCACTGCGTATGGAGTGTTTTCCCACGTAGTTCGACAATCCCATAGAGATAAGCCGTGAGTGGGCGGTTGGCGGTGATGCGTGAATCTTTTTGCTTGAGTGTGCCAGAAGCGGTATTGCGGGCATTGATATACGGCGGCAGTCCGGATTCATGCTGCTTTTCGTTCAACTGCTCAAAATCCGATTTATGGAACATGATTTCGCCGCGCACAACCAATTTTTCCGGTGCAGGCGGACCATCGGGACTGACGGGAATCCGCAGCGGTACCGTGCGGATGGTGCGGACGTTGGCGGTTACGTCGTCGCCAATAATGGCGTTACCGCGTGTCGCTGCTCGGACGAGGACACCGTTTTCATAGGTGATGACGATGGTAAGGCCGTCGAGTTTCGGTTCGAGCGTATATTCCAACGTTGTACCAGAAGGCAGCATCTTAAGCGTGCGTTCCTCCCATGCCATCAATTCTTCAATTGTGAGCGCTTTGCTCAGGCTGAGAATCGGGGCGGGATGCTGTACCTTCGGGAAGTCTTCGCTCAAATCGCTTCCAGCGCGTTGGGTGGGCGAGTCTGGTGTAATCAGTTCAGGATGGCTGTTTTCTATTGCGACCAGCTCATCAAACAGCCGATCATATTCGGCATCGCTAATGATGGGGTCACTCAAGACGTGGTAGCGATAAAGGTGATGGGCGAGTTGTTCACGCAGTTCATTGGCACGTTGGAAAAGTGAGTTTTCAGTCATCAGTTTTCACGAATTCGCTCATGATTTATTGGAACACATATTCTATCATAAAGGGGCAAAACGCGCAACGAAGGTACAACTATGGGGCTGCACTGTATTCCAAATAATTCGAGGCTGCCCAGCCGACCTGTGAAGGATTATCCACGCTGGCGATCTGCCACCATGTCAGCCCGTCGGCTTGCTGCGGCCCGCCCACAATCGTGAAAAATGCGCCTTCTGGTACACGCAGCACAATATTGGTTCCGGTTACGCCGGGATTATCGCGCACGTTCAACTGCTGATCGCCGACATCGACGACCATCACTCGTGCGCCAATATCGATGATGCCCGGTGTGGGTGAAATAATCACAGGTGGCAGCGTGGGGCCGGAAAGCGCGAAATTTTGTGGCGGCATTGGGGATGATGAATCGACCACCGTCGGCAGTGTGGGTGTCGCAGGGGAGGCCGGAAAAGAGGCGGGACGCTCTGTTGGCAGAGGCGAGCTGACGATAATCACAGGCGGGCTTTGCGTAGGGGTATTGCCGCCTAAGCTAACCACTGCCAACACAATTAAGCCAGCACAGCCCATCACAGAAATCAACATCAGCGCCAGCGACCACAACGGCAGATACAGACCGTTTTCACGACGAGCGCGGGCGCGTCCATGATGTTCGGGCGGCAGGGTGCGCGGCGGGATTTGTCCTTGTGGCGGCGGCATCTGATTGACAGATTGCTGGGCTGGCATTCGCGCAGGCGGCGGCATCCCGCGTGTCGCGTTTGCTGGGTCTGTAGCGCGGGTTTGGCCTGTATCGCCTTCCGACAGCGGCCTCTCAGCCGGAGTCATGCGCCGAGTGCGGTCATTTTCGTAGCGGTCAGTGTCATCGTTCATACCGCCAATTATGCCTTATTTACGGTTTTTTACCCATCCTTCAAATTTTTCCAGCCACCACGTATTGATAACGGATTTTGCTTCCACCCAACCGCGTCGTGCGGTCAAAATCCCATAGGACATCAAATCCAGTTCGGGGGCGCTGTGGGCATCGGTGTTGATTGCCAGCGGGATGCCGAGTTCAATGGCGCGGTGGGCATACTGTGCTTCCAAATCCAGCCGATGCGGATTCGCATTAATTTCCAGCGCGATTCCGCTTTTCGCCGCCGCATCAAATACCGCGTCCATATCGGCATCCACTGGCTCGCGCGAAGAAATTAACTGCCCACGCGGATGACCAATTAAATCGACATGCGGATTGTTGATGGCGCTCAGCAGGCGTTTCGTGATCTGCTCGCGTTCCTGCCGCAGACTAACATGCAGCGAGGCGATGACAAAATCCAGCTTTTCTAATACATCGTCAGGAAAATCGAGGCTTCCATCCGCATTGATGTCCATTTCGGTGCCATGAAACACCCGAAAATCATCACCCATCGCGGCATCGACAGCACGGACTTCTTCCTGCTGCGCTAGAAGCCGCTCGATTGTCAGGCCGTTGGCGATGCCTAAGCTGTGGGAGTGATCGGTAATGACGATAAATTTACGTCCGCGTTTTTTTGCCTCTTCCGCCATCTCTCGGATGCTGAGTTTGCCATCGCTCCATGTCGTGTGCATGTGCAGATCGGCTTGAATATCCGCCAGCGTGATTAAATTGGGCAGCTTGCCCTGCATGGCGAGTTCAATTTCGCCCTGATCTTCGCGCAGTTCCGGCGGAATCCAAGGCAGACCAACGACGGCATAAACTTCTTCCTCCGTCGCACACAGAATCTTCTCAGCCGATTCAATGATGACGTTGTTGTCATCCACCGGACTAAAGGCATGTTCATTCAGGCTGAGGCGCTTTTTTAAGGCGAGTTCGCGCATTTTGATGTTGTGGGCTTGGCTGCCTGTGAAATAATTCAGCCCGGTTCCCCACCGTTCTTTCGGCAAAACGCGCAGATCGACTTGCAAGCCGTTGAGCAGTTCGACAGAACTTTTGGTGGGGCCATGCCCAAACACGCGGGCGACATTTTCTGCGGCGACGAAGGCATCCATAATGGGGGCGGCCTCATCCATTGATGTCACCGAGACGAGCAGATCAATATCGCCAATCGTAGGCCGCCCACGCCGGATGCTACCCGCGACTGCGCCTTCTAACGCGCCGGGAATGTGTAGCAGTTTATCGAGAATGGCTTGGGCAGCGGGAAGGGCGGTTCCAAGCGGTGCGCGTCCGGTTTGCCGTGCCAGCGCTTCGATGCCGTCAATGATTTTCTGTTCGCTTTTCGCACCCATGCCAGCCAAATCGCGGAGTTTTCCGGCACGGGCGGCGGCTTCGAGTTCGGAAACGGTTGTTACGCCCGTTTCTTTCCAGAACAGCATGGCCTTTTTGGGGCCAACGCCGTTAATCCGCATAATGGCGACGATGCCGACGGGGATTTCCGCCGCGAGTTTTTCATAAAATTGGAGTTTGCCTGTTTCCAGCATTTCGTTGATTTTTGCCGCTAAAGTATCGCCAATCGCCGGAATATCGGTCAGTTTGCCCTCAGCAGCGATGGCATGGAGATCACGCGGCAGCTCACGGATGCTTTCCGCACCACGTCGATACGAAAGGATGCGGTGGATAATTTCGCCTTTAATCTGGAGCATATCGGCGACGGTTTCAAATGTGTCGGCAATTTCACGATTAGAAAGTGTCATGGTCAACCTTAGAACCTTTGTGTTGCCAAATTATACTGGATATATGGACATCGCAAAAGTCGTTCAGGCGATAAATGGCTTTATAATAGGGAAAATCAACAAGGAGATTTTGAGATGGCAGAATTGATTATCCGCAGTGAGAGGGTTGTTAGAAAAATTGAGAAGTTTGCTGAACGCGAAAACCTCACGGTTGAGGCGGCCTTAGAGTCGATGATGGATCAGTTTTCGGTAGATGAAGACGGTCAAGCGGATGAACCTGCACTTGGGACACTTGGGGCGCTGGCTAAAGCTGCTGAACGGGCGAATTTGCATTCCGATCCGACTATAGATACAGCAGAACACAGTAGAGAAATACTCAATACTGAATTTGCTGATTATTTGAAACGGAGGATGGATGAATAAAGGTCAAGACGCAGTTTTGATCGACAGCAGTTTTAATTACGCGCTATTCAATTCAGGTGATCGAAAGCATCAGCAGGCAAAAACTTTTGCCGCTGGATCGCTACTTGTCGCTTACGTGCCGGACATCATCTTGGTTGAAGCTGCCTATTTGATTGAGCGAGATTTTGGTCACTATGCTATCAGCGGGTTCTTAAAAGCATTTTTATCAACACAGCCTAATTTGCAGTCAATCACATTGTCAGACCTTATTCGCGCACATGAAATCATGTCAGATTATGAGAAGGCAAAATTTGATTTGGTCGATTGCTGCATTATGGCGTTGGCGGAAAGACTGAATATTACCAAAATTTGTACATTTGATCGCCGTGATTTTTCGGTCTTTCGTCCGGCGCATTGCGATTATTTGGAACTACTGCCTTGAGTTTTCTTGTGAGTTTCTTGACAGCCCCAAAATTTGACGATATGCTACGCGCAAAATGAATATCTATTAAAAACGTTGATCTGGAAAAGTACACATCCAAACGATGTTCAGAGAGCCGCTAGCTGGTGTGAATGCGGCACATACGCGGATATGGAATGGTTCAGGGAGTTGCGCGGGCAAAAAGCCTAAAGGCTGAGTAGCCCAAGCCGGAAGCGTCCCGTTATCAAGACGCGGGGTATCGGTCTGTTTATTTAGACTCTGTACCCTTAGAGTGAGCCTATAGGGATATAGGCTAAGCAAGGTGGCACCGCGGGAATTCCCTTCTCGTCCTTGATGATGAGTTAGGGTTTTTTTATTCCTGGGAGTGAACGCGATGGCCTTTCCGATGACCGTATCTCGCAAGCGTACCGATATAATTCCCTCACGGGAAGCAATCGGTGAATTGTTCCAGCAGGGTGATCTTGTCCCCGTGTACCGCCGCCTGCTGGCTGATCTTGAAACCCCCATGTCGGTTTTCCTCAAATTGCAACAGACGGGCGATGTCTCCTTTTTGCTGGAAAGCGTTGAAGGCGGCGAGCATGTCGGACGATATTCCTTTCTCGGCGTAAATCCCAAAGGCGTGATTACGTTCAAAAATAATGTGATGACGCGGACGCGGGACGGCGAGACGACAACCCGCGAACTTGCCCCCGGCGAAGACCCGCTACATGCCCTTAAAGCCGAATTTGAAAATGTGACTCCGGTACGGATTGACGGGCTGCCGCGTCTGGTCGGCGGGGCGGTGGGCTATGTGGGCTATGATGTCGTCCGTTATTTTGAAAAATTGCCCGATACCGCCACATCCGATCTGGATGTACCAGAGGCGGCCTTTATGCTGCCGGATACGCTCGTGATTTTCGACCATGCCAAGCATCAATTGATCGTGCTGGCTAATGCCCACAATACCGGAAATCCCGACGCGGCCTATAACGACGCAGTGCGCCGCATCGACCAGATTGTGGTTGCACTCGGCAAGCCTCTGCCTACCGTACCTGTCCCCGACGAAGCGTTAGAAGAAGAACTTCAATCCAATATGCCGCGTGAAAAATATGAGGACATGGTACGCGCCGGGAAAGAATATATTGCTGCCGGAGATGCCTTCCAGATCGTCCTCTCGCAGCGCTTTACCTGCCGCACAAGCGCCCCGCCGCTGACGATTTATCGCGCTGTACGAGCGTTGAATCCTTCCCCTTACATGTTCTTCCTGAATTTTGGCAATGATTTTACATTAATGGGCGCATCGCCGGAGATGATGGTGCGGCTGGAAGATGGAATCGCTACCAATCGGCCTGTAGCGGGAACACGTCCACGCGGCGCGACGGATGAAGAAGATAAGCGAATGGAAGTGGAACTATTGGCTGATCCCAAAGAACGTGCCGAACATGTGATGTTGGTTGATCTTGGGCGCAACGATCTTGGGCGTGTGAGCGAATACGGCACGGTTAAAGTGACCGACATGATGTATGTAGAGCGCTATTCGCATGTGATGCACATCGTCAGTCAAGTGCAGGGTAAAGTCCGTGCTGGCATGGATGCGTTTGACCTGTTCCGTGCAACCTTCCCCGCTGGAACATTGAGCGGTGCGCCCAAAGTTCGCGCAATGGAGATTATCGAAGAACTGGAAGGCATCCGGCGGGTGACTTACGGCGGTGCAGTCGGTTATTTCAGTTTTGATGGATCAATGGATACATGCATCACGATTCGAGCATTGGTCATGAAGGGGGATCGAGTTTATTTGCAAGTAGGGGCGGGGATTGTCGCCGACAGCGATCCCGCGACAGAATACGATGAAACGATCAACAAGGCAAAGGCGCTGGCAGTCGCAATCCAGTATGCCGAGCGCGGCTTGATGTAAATAGCGAATTTATGAGGAGCGAATCATGGCATTAAAACGATTGGTCTTTATCCGTCCCGGCGAAACCGACTGGAATTTGACGGGACGGTGGCAAGGGTGGCTGGCGATCCCGTTAAACGAATTGGGGCGGCAGCAAGTGCAGCGCTTGGCGGGGTTTGTACGTAACATCGGCTTGTCTGTGTTGTATTCCAGCGATAACCGACGGGCGGTAGACACAGCAGAGATTCTCACTCAAATGTTGGGCTTCGCGCCAATATACGATGAACGCCTGCGTGAACGGCATATTGGTCATTGGCAGGGGTTGATCTTGCCAGAGGTGCGTGGTTGGTATCCTGAAGAATACAGCGCGATGATCGCTGATCTGGATAATTATCGTATTCCCGGCGGCGGAGAGTCGCTCAATGATGTTCGGGCGCGGGCGCTGGAAGCCTTAAAAGACATCCTCGCAAATGGCGAGGCGATGGACGGCAGCCCTTCGATAGCGATTGTGACGCATACTACGGCGCTTCGTACCATGCTGGCGGAGCTTGTACCCGATGCTGACTTAACAAATACCAATTTTGGCAATTCTTCCGTAACCTCAGTCATGCGGAATGACGATGGCTCATGGAAGTTAACTGCTGCGAATGATACTGGACATTTGGAAGGCTTGGTTAGCCGTTACATGCCGGAATTGGAGTCTACGAAATGATTTTGGTAATCGACAACTACGACAGCTTTACCTACAACCTCGTGCAAGAAATGGGCGAATTAGGCGCGGAACTTTGTGTCATCCGCAACGATCAAACCACACTCGCGGATATTCGAGCCATGAGTCCCTCACACATCGTTATTTCTCCCGGCCCTGGCAATCCTGATGATGGCGGTGTTTCGCTGGATGTGATTCGTGAATTGGGCGCGGAGACACCGATTTTGGGCGTGTGTTTGGGGCATCAGTGCATCGGGCAGGCGTATGGCGGCATTGTCACCCGCGCTGGACGCTTGATGCACGGCAAAACGAGCATGATTTATCACAAGCATGACCCGCTTTTTACCGGAATCCCCAGCCCGTTTGAGGCGACCCGTTATCACAGCCTGATTGTCGAAGAAGACTCGCTCCCTGATTGCTTAACGATTACGGCCTTTACCGAAGCGGGCGAGATTATGGCGGTTCGGCATAAGGATTATCCGGTAGTCGGGGTGCAGTTTCATCCTGAAAGTATTCTGACCACGTTTGGTCAGCGCATTTTGAGGAATTTTATCGAGAATCAATTTTTAAAGGTGTAGTTGGTCGGTTACGTGTTGAAAAGGTGAACGTAATGGAAAAGCAACAAGATAGGCCGACTGCGCCATCAAACGCAGCCGCGCCTGTATCAACGGGCAAAAAGACGGTACTTTCTGGCATTCAGGCCACAGGGTCGCTGCATCTTGGCAATTACATCGGCGCATTAAGTGTATGGGTGAAAAGCCAAGACGAATTTGAGAATTATTTCTTTATCGCTAATCTGCATTCGCTCACGGTGCCAGAAGCGATTAAGCCGGACTACTTGGTTAAGAAATCGCGGGAGATCGTCGGGATTTATCTGGCGGCGGGGCTTGATCCCCAAAAAACGACGATTTTCTTGCAATCGGATGTGTTCGCGCATCCCTATTTCGCATGGATTTTGATGTGCCTAACGCCCATCGGTTGGCTGGAACGAATGACGCAGTTTAAGTCTAAATCTGAACGGGCTGAAACGATTGGCACGGGTTTGCTGGCGTATCCATCCTTACAGGCGGCGGATATTTTGCTGTATAAGCCTGCTTACGTGCCAGTTGGGGAAGATCAGCGCCAGCATCTCGAACTTACCCGCGATCTCGCACAGCGTTTTAACAATCTCTATGGCGACTATTTCCCGCTGCCAGCTGCCCTCATCCGTCCGAGTGGAGCGCGGATTATGGGGCTGGATACGCCGGAAGCGAAGATGAGTAAAAGCGTTGCCGAGACGAGCAAAAATCACGCTATTCGGCTCTTAGATGCGCCGGAAGTGATGAAGAAAATCATTATGTCGGCGGTGACTGATACGGATCGTGTCATCAGCTTTGAGCATGGATCGCCGGGGGTGAAGAATCTGCTGACGATTTATGAGACGTTGACGGGACAATCGCGTGAGGCCATAGAAACGCACTTTGCGGGGCAGGGTTACGGCGGCCTGAAAAAAGATGTCGCTGAGGCGGTGATCGAAACGCTGCGCCCGATGCAGGAACGTTATAAAGAATTCACGGCTGACCCAACGTACATCGAAGCGGTACTGAAAGACGGCGCACAACGGGCGGTTTCGGTTGCTGATAAAACCTTAGCCGACGTGCGGCGAATGGTCGGGGTGTAGAAAATGGACATTCAAAGAGCAATTGACCTTATTAGCCGTTTTGGGCATTTGCAGGCCGATGAAGCCGAAGCCGTGATGAATCAGATCATGCGCGGTGAAGCCTCCGAAGCACAGATTGGCGCGTATTTAATGGGCTTGCGGATGAAGGGCGAGACTTTAGACGAAATCGCAGGGAGCGCCCTCGCCATGCGGACGAATGGGGAACGCGTCCCGACCAAATATTCCGGCGGCGATTTACTCGATACCTGCGGGACGGGTGGCGATAAATCCGGGACGTTCAATATCAGTACCACCGTCGCGTTTGTGGCGGCGGGGGCGGGTATTCCCGTTGCCAAACATGGCAATCGTGCCGCGACCAGTAAATGCGGCAGCGCCGATGTACTGTCTGAGTTGGGCGTGAGTCTTGATTTGACCCCGGAGCAAGTGGGCAAGTGTATTGATGAAGTCGGGATCGGGTTTTTGTTCGCGGCGAAATTGCATCCTGCGATGAAATTTGCCATTAATCCGCGCCGACAAATGGCAGTTCGCACCATTTTCAACATTTTAGGGCCGCTGACTAATCCCGCTGGAGCGCGGATGCAGTTAATGGGCATCTTCGCGGGCGATCTGACGGATTTAATCGCGCACGTCTTGGGCGATCTTGGCGCGAAATCGGCATTGGTCGTTAATGGCTACGGCGGACTCGATGAACTGACGACGACGGGGCCGAATACCATTAGTCAACTTCGTGATGGACGGGTAAAAAGCTATGAACTTGATCCGTTAGATTACGGCTTTAAAGGCGCGAATATCCATGATCTTCTCGGCGGCGATGCACCCACCAACGCGGCGATTCTGCGTGGCGTTCTAACGGGTGAAATTCAAGATGCGCGGCGGGATGTCGTCGTCTTAAATGCTGGGGCGGCATTAGTCGCAGGCGGAAAAGCTGAAGACATCATGGAAGGGATTCAATTGGCGGCGCAAATTATCGACAGCGGCGCGGCGCTGGCAAAGTTAGAAGCGTTGATTAATTGCAGTCGGGGACTCGTGCAATAATTCAAGAGATTAACCGCAAAGGCGCAAAGAACGCAGAGAAACGCAAGGATAGAGTATGACTACTCATTTTGTAAAAACGGATACCATTCTCGATAAAATTTTGGCGCATAAAGTGGAAGAAAATGCCACCTGTAAACTGCGTAAATCGCTCTCAGAGGTGATAGAAGAGGCGGAAAATGCTGCCCCACCGCTGGATTTTGCGAGTGCGCTGCGGATGGAAAATGTCGCGCTGATTGCCGAGGTCAAAAAAGCCTCGCCGAGTAAAGGCGTTCTCGTTGAAGATTTCGATCCCGTAGGGATTGCGACCACCTATACCCAAAACGGTGCGGCGGCGATTTCGGTGTTGACGGACGAGCAGTTTTTTCAGGGCAATATGCGTTACTTAAAGGCGATCCGTCAGGCTGTGAACAGTCCGCTGCTGTGTAAGGAATTTATCATTGACCCGTACCAGATTTATGAGGGACGGGCGATGGGCGCGGATGCGGTGCTGTTGATTGTCGCTGCTTTGGAAGATTTGCAAATGGCGGAACTTCACGCGACGATTCAGCGGCTTGGCATGGCGGCATTGGTCGAAGTGCATGATGAGGCTGAGTTGGAGCGGGCGCTCAAAATTGGCGCGACGTTAGTCGGCGTAAATAATCGTAATCTGCATACATTTGAGGTCGATTTAAATATAACGGCGCGGATCGCTAAACTCGTCCCGCCGGAAATAGCGCTCGTGGCGGAAAGCGGCATCAGCAGCGGCGACGATGTGCGCCGGATGGGTGATTTAGGCGCTTATGCTGTGTTGGTGGGCGAGGCGCTGGTTAAATCGGGCGCTATGGCGGCTTCTGTGCGCGAGTTCAGTCAGCAGAAGAGGGTCAACCGCAGAGACACGGAGGACGCAGAAGGAAAACCATGAAAGTCATTCAATTTTTTAACCACCAAGAACGACAAGGATTTGAACTTAAGACTCTGTGTCCTTTGTGGTTCATGATTTTCTGATATTTTTATTCGCTAATTGCTAACGGCTAGATGCTATGACTAAAGTGAAGATTTGCGGCTTAATGACCTACGATGATGCGCTGATGGCGGCACAAGCCGGCGCAGATTTACTCGGCTTTAATTTTTACAAGAAAAGCCCACGCTACATCAACCCGGAAGATGCCCGTTATATCTGCGACACGCTGCGAGAAAATTTGCATGAGCGCTGTCCGATGTTGGTCGGCGTATTCGTCAATGAAGTGGTCAGCGGAATTTCGGTGATTACCAATAAAGTTGGATTGAATTTCGCACAATTACATGGTGATGAATCCGACGCGATGCTGCTTGAGCTGCGTGGATTGGGTTTTAAGGCCATTCGTCCAATGAACGTCGCGCAGGCGGTGGATGATGCGAAGTATTATAAACGTGCGCTGCCACATGATGAACGTGCGCCTTCGCTGCTGCTGGATGCGTTTAAACCTGATGCGTATGGTGGGACGGGCGAACAAACTTCAAATGAAATCGCTCTCGCGGTCAAGGCCGAAGTCCCGCGTCTAATGCTGGCAGGCGGATTAACGTCGGAAAACGTAGCGGCACGGGTGGCGGCGGTGCAGCCTTGGGGCGTGGATGTCGCCAGCGGGGTGGAGTTCGACGGTCAGCCAGG
>DAOTTO010000543.1:0-7490 GCA_034437895.1 Anaerolineae bacterium
AGCGGCGATATTCGTCCCCGCAATCGCCAATCGCGTTAAATAAATCGCGAGATTGTTCCGTGATCGCATGGATACGCGCTAAATCATCAGAATCCAACGCAAAGCCGAAGACTCGTGCATTATCCGCCCGATGTTCGCTCAAGCCGAGCCGCACACCGACAATCACACCTGCCACAGCCGGCTTATCGAGGATATAGCGCGTAGCGACGTTGGCGATGCTCACGTCATGTTTGTCGGCGATCTGCTTAAGCACACTCAATAAGGCCTGAAACAGCTTCCAGCCGCCCCACGCATCAATCATCTGCTTATATTTCCGCAAGCTGGCAGTATTCAACGTGGCGGATCCCGGCTCTGGCTGGCCTAGATATTTCTCCGAGATCAACCCGCCGCAATACGTACCATACGTCAGCAACCAGACGTTGTGCTGCTGGCAGTAGGGGATCATCGCCACTTCTGCTCTGCGATCAATCATCGAAAACTGCACCTGATTCGACACAATGCGGATTCCCGCGTCGGTGATGCGGCGCAAATGCTCCGTATCAAAATTCGTCAGCGCCAAATGCCGGACGACACCCGCCTCGCGCAGATCCGCCATGTGCTTTAGCGCATCCAAATAGGCTGGATTGCTGTATTCCCACCAGTGAAATTGCAGCAAGTCGAGCGTCTGCACATCCATCCGCCGCCGCGAGACATCCAACGCATCCGCGACAACGGCCTTCGTCATCGCAACCGGACGCGGCACCCATTTGGTGAAGGCTTGCGTTTTCGCCAGCGTGATCTCATCGCCGCGACTTTGTAAACGCCGCCGGAACGCGCCGATAAAGTCCTCGGCTGGACCATAATGGTCAGCTAAATCCCAGGTGATAAAGCCGTCATCGTGATAGCGCATCATCTCCGCGATGGCGTTGTCGGCATCAATCCGCCCATGACCGCCGCCCACCTGCCATAAGCCGTTGAGCAGACGGCAGATTCGCATGTCGTCAGTGAATTGGAGGGTTTCTAAAGCCGCCATCACTTAAACCTGAAGTGGACGAAAATCCGCCCGAAGTTCTTGTCATCTTTTTCCAGCCGATGATACAGCGCCTTAATGTGCGATTGGTTGAGGAAGCGGATCACTTTTTTCTTAAGCTGTCCGCTGCCTTTGCCGGGGATAATCTCTACCAGTTCAATTTTACGCTCAATTGCTTCGTCGATAATGCGCTGCAATTCCGTGTCAATCTCATGACCCTTGTTATAGATATCGTGCAAATCCAGCTTTAATTTCGCCATAATTGGATACCAAGTTCACCTTGTTTAAACAACAGAAATCCAACCCTACAGCGCTATTATAGCCTTATTCCGTGTAGGTCAATCACGATACAGCGAGATTTTCTTGGCGGAAGTCGCGCACCTGCTTTTCGCCGCGTTCCGTCAGCGCGATCTGGTCTTCCTGCACTCGCACCAGATTCAATGCTCGCAGCCGCGCAATCGCCCATTGCATCCGGGCAGGCGACCATCTGAAATGCTGATGCAGTGTCTCGACGGCGAGTTCGGTCTGGGCGACGGCGCTGCCCTGATGATTATAGATATGCCCCAACAACACTTGTGCGGCGAACTGCTGCTGCTGACGGCGGCGGCGAATCACGCTGCTGACCAAGCCCTGACGCGGTGAAAGCACCCACGCCAGCACGAAAAACACAAACGCCATAATCACCATCGAGGCCGAAATAGACACATTCCATTCAGTGTAGCCGCCCAAACCCACGACTTTATCCAGCCACGTTAGCACATCGCTTATATCCACGAGGCCGAGGAAGTTCCCCCGCGCCAGATCGTAGCCCGTAAACGCCGCTAATGCCCCGAAAATAGGGCTGAGGATGAGCATCAACGACAGCCGATTCGTCAGCAGATACGCTGTCGCGGGTGGGATGATGAAAAACGCGATCACCAAAATCGCGCCGACAGCATCAAACGCGCCCACCGCCGTCACGCTCACGAGGATCATCAGGCCGTAATGTAAATAGGCCGGACGGAAGCCGAGCGCTTTCGCCAGCGCCGAGTCGAAGGTCGAGAGTTTGAGTTCTTTATAGAACACCGTCACGAACAGTAAATTGAGAATCGTAATTAGCCCCATCACCGTCAGCGACTTAGGCCAGAACACCAGCGCCGGTGCTTCGTCGATCAGCCGATTTTGCCACGCTTCGCCTGCCGTATAAGTGCCGCAGTTGGAACAAGTCTCTTCAAAAACGGCTTGCGGACTGCGCGGGTTAATGCCGCCCGTCGTGCAGTTGGTACACGTCCGCCCGACTTCAGCGCGGGGATCATCCGGCGTGATGATGACTTCATCGCAGTTGCCAGAACAATGGCTGTTGGTATTCGCCCACGCCAGCCCGATCTCGCCCACGATGACCGAATCCGCGTCCAGATGGACGTTATCAATAAAGCGCGAGATCAAAATCACCGAAATCGCAAACAGCAGCGGGAAGGCTAAACCCAGCGCCGCGTCCTGTTTGACGAGTCCAGACCGGAAGATCAATTCCGTCAGCACCACCGTCGCCACACCTGCCGCCGCCGCGCCGATAATCAGCCAGGGCGAGGATAAATCCGGCTCCATGCCGAACACCCCGACCATCACCATAAAGGCCACGACAATGCCAAGCAGAATCGTATGGCTGATGGCATCGCTCGTCAGCGACATCTTCCGCAGCAGCAAAAACGTGCCGAGAAGTGCGCCGGAAATCGCTACAAGGCCGCCGACCAACATAGCAACCGTGCGCGGATCGCCAAGAAAGGTATTGATCGACTCCGCCGAGATAAAATTCAGCAGCACATTAATCACGAGTTGTTCAATTGCGCCCATTTTATTTCGCTCCCGCCAGAATCGTTTCCGGCTTTAGAGGACTATTTTGTACATTATTCTGGGCTACATTAGACTCATGCGTCCCAGCGGTTGCGTTGATGATCCCTGCTTCCGTCAGCACCCAATTGTCACCGTGTTTGACGATCATTTTTTCCCGTTCCAAGCGCTGAAGCCCGGTACGTGCCGTGCTGCCGCGCAAGCCAACGAGCAGCACGTCCGGCGTGGGGAAATAGACATCCCCATGCCCAAGCGCGTGACGATACAGGTCTTCCAGAATATTTTGCGCGGCGAATTTTTGCCGATCCTGCCGCTGCCGCCACAATGTCCAGACTAAACCACGTTCTGGCGCAAGGCAGATCGAGACAATGACGATCAGCGACGCGACCACGATAATCAGCGGCCCCGTCGGCAAACCGACCTCAACCGCGCTGATGATCGCGCCTGTCGCGCCTGCAAATGCGCCAAAAGTCGCGGAAAGCGCCGCCATCTGGCCTAAGCGATGCGTCCACTGTCGCGCCGCCACCGCCGGGGCGATCAACATCCCGACCATCAAAATCACACCTGCCAGTTGCAGCCCTAACACAATCGCTACAACGATTAGGGTAGAGAGCAGCGTGTCCAGCGCTCGCGCCGGGAAGCCATTCGCGCCTGCGAATTCCGGGTCAAATGTGATGAGTTTGAATTCCTTCCAAAACAGCGCGAGGACGAAAATCGTCATCAGTCCGACGACACTCACCAACTGCACATCGCTTTGCACAATCGCCGCCGCCTGACCGAGGATGAACTTATCCAATCCGGCTTGGCTGGCATCCGGGCGACCCTGAATATACGACAGCAGTGCGACACCCATTGCAAACCACGCCGCCAGCGTAATGCCCATCGCGGTATCCTGTTTAATGCGCGTGGTGCGCGTCACGCTAGTGATAAAACGGATGCCGAGCCAGCTTGCCAGTCCCGCGCCGATCAATAACACGCCGAGTTCGCGTCCCGCGATTAAAAATGCGACGGCAACCCCCGGCAGTGCGGCATGAGACAGCGCATCGCCCATCAAACTTTGCTGGCGCAGTACAGCGAAACAGCCCAATACGCCGCTGACGATCCCCAACACTGCGCCGCCTAACGCCACTGTTCGCAGCGTATAGTCGTAATTTACGCCAAAGGCCGCCGCGCTAAACGGTACGAACAGCGCAAACAGCCCAATCACGCCGGCGATGAGCAGCCATACCCGCCGATCTTCTCGTAAAAGTTCAGACATGGCTTAGTCTCCCACCGCTAAAAGCAGGTCGCCGCCGATATTGGAGACACGCCCACCGTAGGTCTTTTTTAGATTGTCGTCGGTGAAAATGGTGCTGGTGGGGCCGCTAGCAATCACTTCGACATTAATGAGCGTCACGTAATCGAAGTAATCCGGCACGGTCTGCAAATCATGATGAACGACGATCACCGTCTTGTTACGGGCGCGGAGTTCTTGCAGCAGCACGACAATCGCCCGTTCTGTCACGGCATCCACCGCCGCGAAGGGTTCATCCATAAAATAGAGCTGCGCCTCCTGCACCAGCGCCCGTGCCAGAAATGTGCGCTGCTGCTGTCCGCCGGAAAGCTGGCTGATCTGCCGCTGCGCGAAATCCGCCATGCCAACCTGATCGAGCGCTTGAATGGCGGTCTCACGTTCCTTTTTGCCGGGGCGCTTAAACCATCCAAGACTGCCGTATAAGCCCATTGTCACCACATCCAAAACGGATGTCGGAAAATCCCAATCGACACTGCCACGCTGCGGGACATATCCAACGAGATCACGCGCCTGAGCGTAGGACTTGCCATAAAAGCGCACATCACCCGCCGCACGCGGGATCAAGTTGAGCGCCGCTTTAATAAGGGTGCTTTTGCCTGCGCCATTCGGGCCTACGATTGCCATCAATACGCCTTCCGGCACTTGTAAATCCACGTCCCACAATGCCGGCTTACTGTTGTAGGCGACGGTTAAATCTTCAATTTCCAGCGCTAACGGTGCGCTATGTTGTTCATGGGCTGCTGTTTCCATCACGCTAGTCTCCAAAATTTAGACTTACCAAAATATACTTTGAGTATAGATCAAAATATACTTTCCGCAAGAGTCCAACCTTAGACTTGGCTTAATCCGTTTTTCGCAACGCACCCATTAGGTGCTCTAAAGCTGCTGCTGCTTCTTCAAGCGCTTGCTCTGGATGTTCGGAACGCGCAATCCACAACGCGGCTTCGTTCATCGCACCGGATAGCAAATGGACGAGGGCGTTCATCGGCTGTGGATGAATTAGCCCATGTGCTGTAAGTTCCATCAGGACGGAATGGAGCGTCTGCATTCCCTGTTCGGCATCAATTTGTCGCCATGCGTCCCAGCCTAAAACAGCAGGTGCATCTATCAACATAATCCGTTGTACTTGCGGGTTAAGGCTTGCCTTCAAGAATGCACGACATCCCGCCACTAACTGCTCCCACAAGTCATCCGTTTCAGATGCCGACGCTTCGATCCATTGCGCCACATCTTTTTGAACATCCTCCAGCACCGCATGGAATAGCCCTTCTTTGCTGGCGAAATGATGATAGAGTGCGCCGCGTGTAACCCCGGCCCGATGCACAATCTCTTCGGTAGAGGCTTGGGCATAACCATATTGTGTAAAAATCTCGCGTCCAACCTCAATTAATTTTTGCGTAGTCGCCTCGCGTTGGGCAGCTTTCGTTGTTTTTTTCGCTGTCGTCATCGCTTGTATATCCCCTCGATATATTGACATACATACAGATTGTATGTATTATACGCACATGCTGTATGTATCCGAAAAGAATAAATAAACGATAAGGAGTTCTCATGCAACTGTCAAGTTTTTACCCGGTAATCGGCACAACCCGCCTTACAGAAACGCGTGATTTTTATGTTAAGCACTTTGGCTTTGAAGTGACGTTTGATTCCGGCTGGTATGTCAGCCTCAAGCAGGCCGAGTCTAAATATGAACTCGCGTTGATTGACAGCAGCCATTCCACCGTGCCAGCGGCCTATCGTCATCCTTTAAGCGGTCTGCTGATTCTCAATTTTGAAGTTGAAGATGTCGATGCGGAATATGCGCGGCTGATTCAGGGTGAGGGACTTTCTCTACAACTTGATCTTCGCAGTGAAGAATTCGGTCAGCGGCATTTTATCACCACCGACCCCAACGGCGTTTTGATCGACGTGATTACGGTGATTCCGCCATCAGAAGCGTTTATCGCACAGTACAAAGATCAATTTTCGCCGACGTAAATCTCATTTTGTCTGTAGGAGCGACTCGCCGAGTCGCCCCTACGAATGGTCGTCACGACTCCAATTCAAGCAAATCCGCAGGCAGAACAGGCTCAAGGTCTTCAGGCCATGCAGGGACTTCATACCCGAAGGATTGCAAAATCGTGATGACGTTTTCCGCGATCATGCCGATATACGTGCCGCCAAATGTCTCAGGTGCGCCCATCGCATCCGAGTAGAGGGAGCGAATGCCGAGTCCGACTTCGCCGCCTTCCGCATTGACCGCCTCTTGCACTGCTTCAATCGCATCCGGCGGGACGCTGCTCTCTACAAACATCACCGGAATATCGCGCTCGACCACAAAACTGGCGATGTCTTGTACATCAGCAACCCCCGCTTCGGCAACTGTACTGATACCCTGCAAACCGCGCACTTCCCAGCCAAAAGCCGCGCCAAAATATTGAAATGCATCATGTGAAGTCACGAGGACGCGTTGTTCTTCCGGCACTTCGGACATGGCCTCCACGCCCCAGTTATACAGCAAATCAAGCTGAGCAATATAGGCTTCCGCATTGGCTTGATAAACAGCGGCATGATCGGGGTCAACTTCCGCCAACACTTCCAGAACACCTTCCGTCGTAAGCTGCCAGTTGCGCGGGTCGAACCAGAAATGCGGATCATCGACATCGGTCAGTTCTTCCGAAAGCCGGAATCCACCGATAATAAAACCTGCATCCTTAACCGGATCAGAAACCGCATACGTGCGAATGTTACGCTGACCGAGCGCCTGAAACACCTCATCAAATTGGCCTTCCAGATGCAGACCGCTGTAGATGACCAGATCAGCGGCATTCATAGCGGCAATATCGGATTCCGTCGGTTTGTAGAGATGCGGGTCAACACCCGCGCCCATCAAACCCGTAATCTGAACGGACTCGCCGACCAAATCACCTGCGAGAATCGTCACGAGATCAGTCGCCTGGGTCGTCGTTGTGACGATATTGAGTACCTCATCCTGGGCAAAAGTCGTCCCCATCGCGGCGAAAGCCAGTGCGAGGACGACCCAAAGTAAAAACAATCGGCGGGATTTTCTCATTACATTATATCTCCTGATTTAGATCAGTTTTTTATATTGACCACGAATAAAATTTAGATTAGTCAAAATTTACTCTAAAAAAGAGGTTTTGTCAATTGGCTTTATCTGGATACAACGTGATGTGGAAAGGTGAAGAAGATGAAACGCAAAGGCGCAGAGACCGCCAAGGATCGCAAAGAGATAAACGCATTAGGACTTTCGCTCACGCATTTACCCCACCCCTAAATCCCCTCCCCATTGCATGGAGAGGGGACTTCAAGATGCGTTTTTCTCCCCCTCTCCAAGTATTGGAGAGGGGGCCGGGG
>DAOTTO010000544.1:0-1968 GCA_034437895.1 Anaerolineae bacterium
ATAGTTTACAACGTATTACTCCTATCGTCTCCCAATTTTTTCCTAATTTTTGTGTTGAAAACCTTTTTCCGCATTACATAAACTAAATCTATAAAATGAAAACTTAACTTTAGATACAGGGTACGTAGTACTTCTGTCTTAATCGGTACTATAGACCCATCAAATTTATAGGTTTCTGAGTTAAAAAGAGAGAAGATAGGACTGATCCATAGCCTTAGTGCTTTATTTCACCAATTATGACTGAGTATCTCATAACATTTATAACTCTAGTCATCCATCGTTAAAACGAATTCATCGCTTCACATATCATGGAGAACTCATCATGCGGCTTAATCGGCCTATCCGTCGTATACGGATGAAATATCTTACCGTGCTGACTTTATTGATCGGCCTTTTCCTGACTATCACTGGCTCGGTCAGCGCGGGTGCTACGCTAGCGACGGGCGCAAACACAGGCATCAATGTTACGCAGCTTGAGGCGAGTGTGGGACGGACGATCTATGTGAATCCATCACACGCGAATGCCTCCGACTCGAATTCTGGAACGTCGAGCCAGCCTGTGCGGACGATTGGGCGGGCAGAAGACCTGGCTACTAGCGCCAACCGACAGGGTATTGGCGTAAAAATCCTCATTTCGTCGGGTGTTTACCGAGAAAAACTCTACTACGGCGGTACGACTGCTGCGCCCGTGATTTTTGAAGCGGTAACACCGGGGCAAGTCATCGTCAGCGGTTCGGATGTGTGGACGGGTTGGACGGATGCTGGCAACGGCCTTTATTCCCACTCATGGTCTTATGACTGGGGACTGTGGCCTATACCGTCAAGCTGGACGAGCAGCGGTTTTAACCTGCCGATTGCCGATATTGTGCGCCGCCGCGAAATTATTTCCGTCAATGGGCAAATGCTGGCGCAAGTCCTCAGCACGAATTACCTGACACCTGGCACATTTTATGTCAATGAGAGCCAGAACTACGTCTTCATCAAATTGAACCCAGGCATAGCGATCAACAGCCAACTGGTGGAAGTGGGCGCACGCGATTCTGTATTGCAGCTTGGCAATGCTCAAAATGTGATCGTGCGGGGGCTGACATTTCGCCATACGGTCAGCGAATTTGATGATTCCGGTGTTTACATTGGTTACAGCAATAGTATTCTGTTGGAAAATAATACCTTTCAATGGAATAACGGAGGTGGGCTAGGGATAGGGCGTTCTAACAACATCATCTCACGCGGGAACACGTATGCGGATAATGGTGGAACGGGGTTAGGCGGCAATTACATCATCAACCTGCTTTCAGAAAATGATCGCGTTCAGCGCAACAATTGGCGCGGCGCTATCGGGAACTTTTTGGGTTGGTCAGTCGGCGGGATTAAACAACTGCGTACCCATAACGCGACGTATCGCAATTTGAACGCTTGCAATAATTATGCGCCGGGGCTGTGGCTGGATACGGATAATCAGAATATCCTGATCGAGAACAGTACTCTGTGCAGCAATTCCACTTATGGGGTGTACTTTGAAGCAAGCCAAGGGCCGTTCACAGTGCGGAACAGCATCATCGCTAATAACCAAAGTTCAGGGGTGCTTGTCTCTAATTCGCGTGATGTTGCGCTGATCAACAATATCATCTATGGCAATCAGAGTAACCAAATTTACCTGACAGGGAATGATAGTGGGCGGACGGTGACGAATTTTGAAACGAATCAGCGTATCACCCTCAGCCCAGTCCAAAACTTGTTGATGCAAGACAACATCACGATCAGTAAATCGTCGAGTGTGCCTGTTGTTCGTGCGACGATGGCGGGAAATGCCTGGAATACGCTGGTTAGTTCGATGACTTCCGCCAGTAATATCTGGTATAACCAACAATCACCGAATATTTTCCGTGTTTCGAGCGGGTCAACATTGTCGCTGCAACAGTGGCAGAGCCAAACTAATCAGGACTGCGAATCGATCACCACTAACGT
>DAOTTO010000545.1:0-5729 GCA_034437895.1 Anaerolineae bacterium
ATATCGACGGACAGCACCCGCAGCAAATTGCGCAGCCCTAACGCATAATCGCGGCTGAAATCAATGGGTGCAAGCCAATAATCCGACTCGCGGAAGTCGCAGCGGCGGCGGATGATGGGCTGAATCAATTTGCCCGATTCGACAAAATGCCTGCGCTCATTAAGGGCGGCCTCGTCACGCAGCGCGTTAGGCGAAAGCACCGTTAACATCAAGCCACAAGTCGCCAACGCAGACGCGATTTGATTATTCCAATCGCCATCGCCTGAGATGTCGATCATATCCAGCCAGACATTGATGCCCATATCGCGCAAATTATCTGCCAGCTCCAGCACGAACAATTCATCAGCACGGGAATAATTTAGGAACACGCCGGCCTGAGCTGCTTGTTCAACCTGTTTGGGATTAGTCAGTTTTTGCTGAATTTGCTTTAAGCGGGGGTCGTCAGGCGTTGCTTGCAGCGCCCGCCGCAGCGCGATCCGTTTGCGCTCTGGAGATTGATAATAAGAAATCGCGTCATCAACGACTTGATTCGCGCTCGTTTTAAATTTAGGATTTTCTAGTGTGTATGAGGCCATAGTCTTGCCTTAACCGAAACAAAGGACGAAAGTACTAGAAGTATACCTAATTCAAACCTGAATTTATAATTAAGATTTTATAAATTTTCGAGTGTTTCAAAATTGTATCATCATTAATGCTCGTTTATGAAACGACAACGAAAGACCAAAATGACGAAATTGGATTGTTTGTTCTGATTTTCTGTTATATCCTATTAGGATAAATGCCGTATGAAATGCGGGAGGATGCAGAGGAAATTCATGGACAATCCACTCAAACTGCCTGCCCCAAAAGAGGTAATCCAGCAAATTCATACGCTGGCGCGTGATCTTGCCTACGGCGTGATTACAGGACTGTGGAGCGCGAAATTTTATGTCATGCCCGCCATCGGGCGTAACGGCGAAGACTGGCTTGGCGATGATGTGATCTTTGAAGACGATACCGACTCGCTGAGTCGTTATCTCGTAGATAAATGGAATGACACACCGCCCAGAGCCTATTTGATGCGCTCGTTTGAATACTTTACGATCTCCGAAGTGCGCGACAGCGGTCAGATCAATTATTTATTGACGCAAAAGGCCTTCGATCTTTTGCAGCAGCCCGCCACTTTACCCAGCGTTTTCATCTCCTACCGACAGGATCAAAGCAGCGCCCTCGGCCTCCTGATCGAAGCACGGTTGAAGATCGCCGATAGCAACGCGCATATCTTCATTGATAAGCTGCTTATACCCGGCGATGACTGGGAAAAACGATTGCAAGACACGATCCGCCAGAGCCGCTATTTTGTGTGTCTGCTCGGTGCGGAAACGTTAGCGCGGTCAAAAATGGTATATCAGGAAATCCAATGGGCGGCGGATGCTGGCTGCACGATGATCGCGGTTTGTCATGGCGGCTACACGATAGATGCGCTCTGTCCGCCGGAGCTATCGCGCAAGCAGGCCATCATCATCAGGCAAGAGAGCGCCGAAGAATACGAATTGGCGATGATTAAACTGCTCAACTCGCTTGGCTATTCGACGTATTAAAATCACAACCTGCTTCTTTGTTAAAATGTCAGAAAATAGAAAGGGATACCTCATGATTGCACTCCTCGAAAAAGCCTTCGCAGAAGCGGCAAAATTATCGGAAGCCGAGCAGGAAGCGCTGGCGCAACAAATCTTGGCAGAAATCGAGTCAGAGAAAAAATGGGATGTGCTGTTTGCAAGGTCGCACGACGCGCTCGAAAAATTGGGCGAGGAAGCCTTAGCCGAGTTCCGTGCGGGTCGGACTGAAGAACTCAATCCCGACGAGTTATGAAATCACAAATTACCGCGCGATTCCGACAAACATTTAAGGAACTTCCGTCCCATGTTCGCCAACAAGCAAGAGACAACTACAAATTATTCAGGAATAATCCTTATCATCCGAGTCTGCACTTCAAAAAAGTGCATCCTAGCAAGCCATTCTACTCGGTGCGTATCGGTATAGAGTATCGGACATTGGGCATTCGTGAAGGTGATACGATAATCTGGTTCTGGATTGGCATCCATGCGGAGTATGACAAACTTATCTCGCGTCTTTGAGAGGCTAATGTAGGCCACCATCATCCTGTGTCAGAATTACGAGCAAGCAGAAAAGCGCCGAAGAATACGAACTAGTATCGTGATTTGGTGAAGGTGAGGAGTGGTTCCGCGTTATTGCACGCTAGAATTGCCCAATGAAACCTCATCCTTAGTGATTTGGTATACTAGCGATGATTAAATTGCTCAATTCACTCGGCTACTCGACATATTGAATGTAAAGAATGAAAAAATAGTATTTAACATTACTAATCTGAAAAACAATCAAAGGTTATAAGATGAATAAAAATTCTAAGCAAGATAACTCTATAAGTACAGCATTTCAAGATGTATGGCGTAATTTCGTTGGTACTCTTAAATCAGCAGATCGCCTAGTTCCCTGTATTGTACCTCTCACTTTATGGTTAGCTTGGACATTGATCTGTGGATCTGCTTTGTTTGTAAATATATTACCATCCTTGATTCTTTTTATTGTTGTAGTAACATCATTAATATCTTATGTGAGTAGAAATAATTATGGCGAAGCTGCCCTCGCTTTATCAGCAGGGTTACTTGCTGTTTTTACAGTAAATTGGAATTTAGGTAATTCCATTGCTTTCTTTATGGCTTGGGTAATTTTTTCATTGTCTGCCCTTGTGATTTCAAGTATAAATCTTTCTGCAAAATACCAATCCATCTATTTAGATGCCGCCTCAGCCATGGAGAGCAAGTATATAAAAAAAACGGCAAAAGAATTAGAAGAAATTGCTAACCAAAGAAAAACTAAATATTTAGGCCCAATTCCATGCGCTGAAGTTATTCGTATATTTGCATTTAGAAAATTAACTGTCAGATCTATGAAACATGGTGTAGATGCTGTTGAGACCCTCAGTATTATTGCAAAAGCAGATCATAAGCTAATCGCCACGTTTATAGCTGATTTGTATAGAATATTTGAGCCAGATCAAGAGAAAAGATATGTAAAATTAGTTGATGAAATCTATACGACTATGCATAAAAGCCCTGTATCACCAGCGGAATTTATTGAAGCGTTTTATGATAGTCGCCGGGTTGCATTGTCAGGAAAATTTACACCTGAAATATATTTTCAGAAACTTGTAGAGGCTCTTGAGCAAGGCGCATCTCCTAAAGAGGTTTATGAATATCTCATGGACAATCTCTGAACAAATCCTATTTACTTTGTTTGCGTTAAATCTTTTGCTTTTATTGTTTTATCGGAGTTACTCAGATGGTTTATCCAAAAGCTGAAAATTTAGAAGAAATCTTCCCGCGTGGGAAAAATGGAACGCTGCGGAGTGGCAGCTTACTCGATGAGCGCAATCAACGGCTCGGCGTAGTCGTCGGAGGGTCGCTCAGCAAAGGGCTGACCGTTAAGTTGGAGCGCGGGCAAGCCATCGAAGACCTTGCCGTCGGGCGTTATGTTGTCGTGCATGGTGAACATAAACGCTTCTTCTGTATGTTGACCGACATCGAACTGAACAACACCAACCCTACTCTTCAGAATGACCCGCCCGATATGAGCGACCCTTTCACTCATGATGTCATCAGCGGCACAGCGGCTTACGGCACGATTCACGTTGCACCGATGCTGTCGATTGACGAGATGGATGGCAAGCCCAAGCCGATTAAGACGATTCCGGGTCATTTTACGCAGGTTGTCAATGCTACCGAGAAGGATGTGAATGATGTGTTCGGCGCGGAGGATGAGACCCATTTCAACGTCGGCGCACCGCTTGAACTGGAACACACCCAGATCAACCTCGATCTTAAACGGCTGGTCGAGCGCTCGATTGGCGTGTTCGGAAAAAGTGGCACGGGCAAGAGTTTCCTCACGCGAGTCCTGCTTTCCGGTGTGATTGCGCGGGGACAGGCCGTGAATCTGATTTTCGACATGCACAACGATTATGGCTGGGAGGCGACCAGCGAGGGCAGCACCACTCGCGTTAAAGGGCTGAAGCAGTTATTTCCGAGTAAAGTCGTCGTCTGCACATTGGATATTGAATCCTCCCGGCGGCGCGGCATGAATCCCGAATTAGTGGTCAAACTCGGTTATGACGAAATTGCGCCGGAAGACATCGCTATGCTTAAGATGACGATGAATCTCTCTGATGCGATGATCGACGCGGCTTATACGCTGCGGAAACTGTGGGGAACGGGCTGGATTAAGCGGCTGCTGCAAGGCAATGTCGAGGACTTTGATTATCTGACCGAAAACACTAACATCATGGGCGGGACGCTTTCCGCGCTGCAACGCCGCCTGCAACGGTTCGAGCGCTGGGATTTTCTGGTAGAAGAAAATATCGGCGACAGTGTGCAGCAGATCATTAACCTGCTGGTGGAGCAAAAGCGCAGCGTGGTGCTGGAATTTGGGCGTTATGGCAATTCGCTGGAAGCCTATATGCTCGTCGCCAATTATCTCACCCGCCGCATTCACGAGCAGTACGTGGAAAAAATGGAAAAATCGCTAGGCGACGAAAACGACCAACCGCCTAAGCTGGTCATCACAATTGAGGAAGCGCATAAATTCCTTGAGCCACAGATCGCCTCGCAGACCATTTTCGGCGTGATCGCCCGCGAACTCCGCAAGTACAACGTCACGCTGCTGATCGTCGATCAGCGTCCGAGTCAGATTGACGAGGAAGTCATGAGTCAGATCGGGACTCGCGTGACGGCACTGCTCGATAACGAGCGCGATATTCAAGCGGTCTTAACGGGGATCAGTGGCGCGGGTGGTCTGCGTGAGGTGCTGGCGCGGCTGGATACCAAACAGCAGGCCATCATCATGGGTCATGCGGTGCCGATGCCTGTCGTTGTCAAGACTCGCGCTTATGACGATGCCTTCTACACGGCGGTGATGAGTGGCAGTTTTGCTCCAAGTATGGATAAAGAAGAGGCACGTAAAGCGCTTGGCAGCGGTGGCGGTAAACGGCGGGTTTAGGCTCAAAGAGGCGAGGCCATCGCACACATTTGTGCGTTAGCTGATAAAATCTATAGTTGGATACAACAGTTTTTTGGAGAAGCTCAGCTATGACGATTGATGAACTTAAACGTGCGGTACGCATGACGACAGATGAACAGGGTGAACCAGCCATTCTCATTCCCTTAAATATATGGGAAGACTATCTCGCAGAAATTGGAGGCGAAGCAGTTCCGCAGCACATTCGTATTAAACAGTCCCTCCAGAAAATGCGGACAATTCCTAATGATAAATCCGAAGAATGGTGGGACGAGTTTGATACCTTCCTGCGAGAAAATCGCTTTAGTATTCCTGAACGAGATTTGGGCTTGGGGGATGAATGACAATCTACGTCTTGGATACCAACGTTGTCTCATTCATCGTTAAAGAACATCCTCTGGTAACGCATCGCTATGAGTTACTGGCGAGACCTGAAAATAAGTTTCTTGGCTGTCCTCTTGTATGGTTTGAAGTAAGACGTGGCCTCATTGCAAAGGATGCCAAAAATCAAATGCTTCGTTTCGAGATCATTTTTGCAGCATTTGATTGGGAAGACTATAGTCGTGCCGATTGGGAACTAGCTGCTCAATTATGGGCACAGCGGAAAGTGTCAGGCAGACCAATTCATGATGCCGATTTGCTCATTGCCGTCTTTGCAA
>DAOTTO010000546.1:0-1832 GCA_034437895.1 Anaerolineae bacterium
GGTCGTCAACGCTTGCAGTGTAAGACGTGTAAACAGACTTTCAATGAGCGCAAAGGCACGATGCTGTACAATCGCAAAACGGATGAAAAGGATATTTTAGAATGCCTGGTATTGTTGGCGGAAGGCACTCGTATCAGCAGCATTAGCCGTTGGCTACAACGATCTCCTGCGATGGCGGCGGGCATTACTGACCATCTCTGGTCAATTCGTGACGTACTCATGACTGTTTCTGTCCCTGCCAACTGTGTTTAGGGAGACTGCCAAAAACTGCTTATAGGAAAAAGCAAAAGCATGGTATATTAATTAAGCTGTGATGATCTATACCCTAATGCTTCTAATCTCTACGGTCACACTTATAGAACAAATTTAGACTAACAGGGTTCGCCGTGTCGTATATCCTTATCGTTGAAGATGATCCCCATATTCGCCGCTTTATCCGCGTGAACTTGACAGCACGCGGCTTTAAAGTGATCGAAGTTGATAACGGGGAAGATGCGCTCAATTATATTTATGATGATCTCCCGGTGCTGGTCTTGTTGGATATTAAGCTGCCGGGTATGAGTGGGCTGGATTTATTAGGCATGATTTCGCAGGATGAGCGTTATAAGTCGCTGCCTGTCGTACTGATTTCGGCTTGGGTTAAAGAACAAGCACATGACATCCGCTTAACTTACCCGCAAATCGCGGCGATGATTCCCAAACCGTTAAGCGTTGACGACCTCTTAACTACCGTGCGGCGCATTATGGGCGACTAGCCACATTCTTAATTGGCTTAAGCAGCGTTTTATCAAATTGGGCGATTTCGTCCTCGCGCATGTTTTCTAATGCTGCGCGGACGCGGTAAGACTCTTCCCGAAGCTGCTGAACATCAATCCCCTGGCATTCATCCGGCAAAATCGTCAACCACTGTACACTCCGCAGCAGCATCTTACGCGCCCCCCGCGCATTCCCGCGCTGGATTTGATAATAGGCCACGCCGACCTGTAAAATCGCCCGGTAAAGATCGCGTACTGGGCTTTCCGTCTGCACCCACAGCGCTTCAAACAGATCATGCTGTTTATAAAATTCACCAGCGTTGAACATCTCGACTCCCTGCTGGGCTAAATCCGGCAGCAGCTCGCGGCAGTCACACGCCAACTGTTCAGCGCGGGCGGGGTCGATTACGCGGGCATAATCCGCCGCCAGTTTGATGGCATCTTTCAGGAGTTCGACGGGTAAAAGTGCCAAATCCGCCCCGGCGATGAGGGCGGCGGCGCGTGTTTCCGCAGAGTCGGACACCAAAAATATCGGAATCCGGCGGGTGGCAGGACTTGCTTTGGGCGTAGTCGTCCAAAACTGCCACCCGTCTTGGTCGCCGTCCACAATAATCAAGGCGGCATGATCGTCGGTTAAGCGCGTGATATATTCGGCATGATCTGTATACATGGCAACTGGATAACCAGCGCCGAGTTGTTCAGTAAACGCCTCCGCCCAAGCATGGGGAGAGGTGAAGTTAGCCAGAATAATTAAGGGCAAGGTCGTCATAAAGCTAGGCTTTCTTTTAAGTAGACGGCGCACTATAGAGAAATGGCAGGTACGAACAGGGCAATCGCATCAAAACGAGATTTAGGGTCATGACAGATTTGAAGCGTTCGTTGGGACGCGATAATGCACTTTAACTTTTAAATAACCTGAGTTTCGGATAGTGTTTTCATTCTATCCCACCCCTAAATTCCCTCCCCACATCGTAGAGAAGGGACTTAAAGAACCATTGTGATCCGTTCTTCTCCCCTTCTCGATTGCATGGCTGAGGGGGGGTAAGGCTAAAATGTGCTAACGATGGTCTGACCACT
>DAOTTO010000547.1:0-6482 GCA_034437895.1 Anaerolineae bacterium
AAAGCAGTGCCTCATCGCCTAGAAACTGTGCGCGTCGTTAATGATGTAACTTATGTCAATGACAGCATCGCCACCGCGCCGGAACGTGTTTTAGCGGCCTTACGCAGTTATACCGAACCGCTGGTGCTGCTGGCAGGCGGCGCGGATAAAAAGCTCCCATGGAATGATATGATTCTGTTGGCGATGCGGAAGTGTCGTCATATTGTGGCGTTTGGGCGGGACGGCGATATTGTCGTGAACACCGTGAAAAAGTTTGGCGGCGCGGCGGATTTCGTCACCCGCGTGCAGACGCTTGATGAGGCCGTCACCGAGGCCGTAAAGGTGGCGCAAGCGGGCGATGTCGTCCTACTTTCGCCGGGTGGCACGAGCTATGATGCCTATCAGGATTTTGTCGAGCGAGGCGAGGACTTTCGCCGTTTGGTAATGGCGCTATAATTAGCTTTATGCGGTCAGCCATTTGCTGTCAGCTTAAATTACACTTAAAAATTACCTGCGTTTATCCAAAAGCGAAGGAGTTAAAAGCCGTTGACAAAAGCGTTTTGCTCACTGTTAACCGCTAATCGCTATGAGTGACCAACCGCTACAGCAGCCCCAATTTATAGACGACGTTCTCGGTGACAACCTTCCCGCACGTCCGTTGGTGCGAACCCCCCGTTCTGCGCGGATGGTCGCGGGTGCTGAACCCATAACCAAGACGATTGAGCGCCGCTTGTCGTTCATCAACACCATTGATAAGCCGATGCTCGTCATCATTGCGATGCTGGTGGCTTTAGGGTTGATGATGGTCTACAGCACGACCTTTTATTGGAGCGACAGCGAATTTGGCAGTGAAGTCGCGCTTTTGCTGCGTCATGCCGGCAACATCGGTCTCGGTTTATGCGTCATGATGATCTTTGCGCTAGTGGATTACCGTGTATTCCGGCGGCTGTCGATTGTGATTATGTTGATGGCGATCAGCTTTTTGATTGCTGTTTTGCTTTTCGGAGATCGAACATTCGGTGCGCGTCGTGCGCTCATCAATGGGCGTTTTCAGCCCGGTGAATTTTCCGAACTCGCCATCATTATTTATATGGCGGCATGGCTCGGCTCAAAAAGTACGCGCATCCGCAGTTTGGCGTATGGGTTTATCCCGTTTGTGGTGTTGGTGAGCATCGTCGCCGGGTTGGTGATTGTGCAGCCTGATATTAGTACGGCTGCCGTAATCGCCGCGACTTCGCTTACAATGTTTTTCCTTGCGGGTGCAGATTTGCGCCAGATTGCGATTGCAGGCATCGCCGCTGTGATCCTCGGTGTCCTCATGATTCAGGTGTTCCCTTATGCAGGGCTGCGAATCACCTCATGGGCGGCGGGATTAACTGATTTTACCCAAACGAATTATCAAACCCAACAAGCCTTAAGTGCTTTTTTTGCGGGTGGCTGGACGGGTGTGGGACTAGGCTTAGGCCGCCAGAAATTCTTGAACCTCCCCGCACCGCATACCGATTCGATTTTCGCCGTTATCGGTGAGGAATTGGGTGTGGTTGGGGCGGCAGCGGTGTTGGCGCTGTATGTGCTGTTTATGATTCGCGCATTTCAGATAGCCCGCCGCGCTCCTGACCCATTCGGGGCGTTGCTCGCAACCGGGATTGCGATTTGGGTTGCTTTAAAGGCGCTTTTGAACATCGCCGTGATGACTGCGCTCCTGCCGACGACGGGCGTTCCTCTGCCGTTTATTAGTTATGGTGGCTCGTCGTTGGTCGTACTTTTGGCGGGTGTGGGAATCTTGTTAAGTGTGCATCGCGGAACGGTTATCCGAAAAAATACGCCAGAACGGAGAAGCGCCATTGCGAGTTATGATCGCGGCGGGCGGGACGGGCGGACACGTCTATCCCGCGTTAGCCGTAGCCGGGGCGATGATCGCCCAATATCCTGACACATCTCTCTATTTTGTCGGAACTGTGGGCGGGTTTGAACGTCCTTTGCTGGCGCAGTCACGACTTCCGTTTGCTGCTCAGGCGGAAGTGCAGTCCGGGCCAATTCACGGGGTTAACCCGCTTCGGGCGCTCGTCAGCTTAGGCAAACTTTTGCGCGGTACGATGCAGTCTTATGCGCTGCTCCGTCGCCATCAGCCCGATGTCATCCTCTCTACAGGGGGATGGGTAGGTGTGCCTGTGGCGTTGGCGGCGCGTTTGCGCGGTGTGCCTATGCTAATTTATCTGCCTGATATTGAGCCAGGGTTGACGATTAAAACACTGCGGTTTTTTGCGCGTAAAGTGGCGATTACTGTTCCGGAGTCGGCGCAATATTTTCGTAAGGGTCAAACTGTCGTGACGGGTTATCCGCTTCGGGCAGAAGTAGTCGCGGCGGTGGGTCAGCGTGAGCAAGCATTGGCGCATTTCGGCCTCGATCCGGCGCGTAAAACGCTGCTGGTTTTCGGCGGAAGCCGGGGCGCACGGGCGATTAATAAGGCTGTGATTGATATTTTGCCTGCCTTGCTGCAAGATGGCTGGCAAATCCTCCATGTGACTGGCACACTTGATGAGGAACGCTGCAAAGAACAAGTTAAAACGCTAGGTGATATAGCGGGTTTGTCGTGTTATCATCCACATGCCTATTTGCATGAAGATATGGCGCTGGCTTTTGCGGCAGCGGATGTTGTGGTATGCCGCGCTGGAGCCAGCATTTTGGGGGAATTTCCGGCGTTTGGCCTTCCCTCTGTTCTGATTCCGCTGGCCTATAGCTGGCACTATCAGCAGGTGAACGCCGATTATTTGGCGGGACGCGGCGCGGCAGTGCATTTGGATGAGACCAAGATGCAGGCCGAACTACTGCCGATATTACGGGCGCTCCTTAATGACCCGCTTCGTTTGGATAATATGAAAATGGCGGCAATACAATTAGCTAAACCGGACGGTGCGCTCAATGTGGCACGAGTCTTGGCTGAAATGGCGGGAGGATAAGCTGAACCAATGGTACAATTAACGGTGCTGCTGACGATGATGGCGCTGTTGTTCGGCTATATCGGCTTTACACGCGGCTGGAATAAAGAATTGATCGCCACGTCGGGCATTATCTTGGGGCTGTTTACGCTGTTCCAATTTGATGATGTGCTGACGAATTTGCTGGTCAGTTTTCCGCCGGAACAAGCCTTTGCCTTACGCACCATCATTTTTTCGACAATTGTGTTTTTTGCCTATCAAACCCGCGCTTTAATTGGCGAGGAGGCAACTCGCGCCCGAAGCAGTGGGAGCGATGGGCGCGATAACTTGCAATCCAGCGTATTGGGTGGTTTAGTCGGCACATTTAATGGCTATCTCATCTGGGGGACGTTGTGGTACTTTCAGCATGTAGAAAATTATCCTTTGTCACCGTATATTACTGCGCCCCAGCCGGGTTCACCGAGCGCCAATTTCGTCGAGTCTTTACCGCTTTATATTTTAGCAGGGGGGCCGGGTGGCGCAGGCAATCTGTTGGCGGCAGCCGTGATCGTACTTTTCTTAATCGTTTTGATCGTTATCTAATTTTTAGTCGTTGGTAATGGGTTTTAGCTTGGGGTGCGTGTTTAAATAAACAACGAATGACTAATAACTAATCACTTCCGAAGGAAAAAGACATGGTTCAGCTTTACTCGCTGATGTGGATTTTGGCAATATTCTTCGCCATAGTGGGTTTCCAGCGTGGTTGGAATCGTGAACTTATCGCTACGTCCGGGATTATCTTAGGCTTTTTTGCATTATTCCAGTTTGACAGTTTTGTGCGCGGGACGTTGTTGCTGGCCTTTCCGCCGGAGCAAGCCTTTTTTATTCAAGCCGCGCTGTTTGTGACGATCGTCTTTTTCTCATATCAAAACCGCGTCTTCATCGCAGAGCCAAAGCCGGGAAGATTGAATTTGCAGGCTGGGTTATTGGGGGCGCTGGTCGGATTCATCAATGGCTATTTGATTGGTGGGACGATCTGGTACTTTTTGGATATTAACCAATACCCGTTTGCGCCGTATGTCCTCGCCCCGACCGCGACTTCGCCCAGCGCATCGCAGTTAGGGTCGATGCCGTTGGTCGTGCTGGGCGGTGGCATCGGCGGAACAGGAGATTTGCTGGCAGTCGCGGTAATCTTGCTATTCTTGATGGTTTTGATCGTGCTTTAAGTGATGAGTAATGAGCAATGAGCGATGAGTGTACATATATAGGTAGCAACACACAAACAGGCTATTCTCTGCGTTTCTGCTGTCCGATCAGAAGGGCTGCCGAATGCGCTTAACTCCCGGTCAGCGGGTTCATTTCGTCGGTATTGGCGGCGCGGGCTTATCTGCGATTGCGCGGGTTATGCTCCAACAAGGCTACGCTATTTCCGGTAGTGACCGGGGTAGCAACGCGCAAACCGAGGCCTTAGCCCGTGACGGTGCGACGATCTATAAAGGGCATGATCCCGCGTATGTGCTGGATGCAGAAATGGTGATTGTGTCGTCAGCAGTGGCGACACACCATATTGAAGTGCTGGCAGCGCAGTCGCAAGGCATCCCGGTTTATAAACGCTCGGATATGATGGCGGCGCTTATGAGTGGGCATATCAATATCGCCGTCGCCGGAACTCATGGCAAATCCACGACGACTGCTCTTATTACGCATATTTTGATCGAAGCAGGTCAAAATCCGAGTTATATCGTCGGTAGCTCTATGGGCAATACAGGCACGAATGCAGCGGTTGGTTCTGGACGTATTTTCGTCATCGAAGCCGATGAATACGACAATATGTTTCATGGACTTCAGCCCAATATTGAAATTATTACCAGCATCGAATACGATCACCCCGATTTTTTCCCGACACCGAATGCGTATATCGACTCTTTTTCGCGCTTTATCGGTCTGCTGCCCAAAGAAGGTCTCTTAATCGCCTGCGCTGATGATGTGACTACCAACATTTTCGCGGAAAATCGCTTCATCGTAAATCTGCCGATCATGACTTATGGCATCAGCAACCCGCGTGCGGCGTGGCGGGCGATTCGTTTGCGCTCTTCGGACGGCGGGACGGCATTTGAAGTCGTCCGGCGTGGCGCGGTATTAGGGACAATAAACTTGCCTCTCTTTGGTAGACATAATGTGCTGAACGCGCTGGCTGCCATCATCGCGGCAGATAGCCAGGGTGTGAACTTCACAGATACGGCAGCAGCACTTAAAAAATTTAAAGGGTTGGCACGGCGGTTTGAAGTACGTGGTGAGATGGATGGTGTCATTGTGATTGACGACTATGCCCATAACCCGACTAAGATCAAAGCCACGCTCCAAGCGGCCCGGTTTCGTTATCCAGACGCGCAAATATGGGCGGTTTGGCAGCCGCATACTTATACCCGCACACAAGCACTGCTTGATCTTTATGCTGCCTCCTTCGACAATGCCGATCATGTGATTGTTACTGAAATCTATGCTGCCCGTGAGCAGGCTATCGAGGGCGTGAACGGTGCCGAAGTGATGAAAGCCATCCAGCATAAAGATATTCGCTTTATCGACTCTTTAAGTAGTGCGACGGAGTTCCTCTTAAAAGAAGCCAAACCACCCGCCGTGATTGTCGTCATGAGCGCGGGCGATGCTAACCAGATCAGCGCGGATTACCTGCGCCTGAAATTCGAGGCGAAAAGTGAGGTCTGAGCGATGTCGATGCTTGCGTTGAAAAATCGATTGGGTGGACGGCTTTTACAAGAAGAACCCCTCGCCCGTTACACAGCGGCGCGGTTGGGCGGGGCGGCGGAGTGGCTGTATCTGGCGAAGGATTCGTTGGACGAATTGTGCGAAGTCGTGGCGCAAGCGTGGGCAGAAGCGATTCCGGTGCGTGTTTTGGGCGGCGGCGCGAATGTGCTGGTTTCCGATCACGGTATACGCGGGCTGGTCGTCATCAACGACATTAGCGAAATCCTATTTGGCGATTGGCATGACGGACGCACCGTTTCCGCCACATCGGGGACAAATTTAACTACACTGGCGCATAAATGTGCCTCGTACGGCCTTACTGGTTTTGAATGGGCGGCGAGTGTGCCGGGAACAATCGGCGGCGCGATTGTCAATAATGCCGGGGCGCATGGGACAGATATGGCGGCAAGCATCGCTGATGTCGCAGTTTTAGAACCGAATGGCCCCAAACTTTATACGCGGGAAGAGTTGCAGTACGATTATCGCACCTCAATGCTTAAGTCTCGTGCCGATAAACGGTATCTCGTCCTGCTGGCGACTTTATGCCTGCCGCCGGATAATCCCGAAGCGATTAAAGCCCGTATGAACGAAAATAGTGATTATCGTAAAAAGACGCAGCCGCCGGGGGCAAGTCTCGGCAGCATCTTCAAAAATCCACTGGGGGATTATGCTGGACGTTTAATTGAAGCGGCAGGACTTAAAGGCTTCCACATCGGCAGCGCGATTGTATCACCCGTACATGCCAATTTCTTTATCAATGAAGGGGAAGCTAAAGCCGCCGATTATCGGGCGCTGATTGAGCATGTACAGCATGTCGTCCAT
>DAOTTO010000548.1:0-4200 GCA_034437895.1 Anaerolineae bacterium
CTTGTGGCGATAAATTGCTTTCGGCTGTTACCATTGTTAGAATGGTTCAGGCATTAAACGTTAATGTCACGTCATAGTTCCATTTGTAAGTTCAACTATAGGAGTTTTGAAATGTCTAAAAAAGGTCTCGTTTTATTATTGGTGCTGGTGATTTTGGTCGTCGGCTCATCGTTTGGCATCGTCACAGCGCAAGATGCGACGGGCTGCGCTGCGGACTGGACAGGCATGAGTGCTGAACTCACCGCCGCATGTGCGGGTGAGTATTCGGGGACGGTGGTCACAATGACCGGTCCGTTCACCGACCAAGATGAAGTCAATTTCAACAATTCAGTCGCGGCATTTGAAGAACAGACTGGCATCGATATTCAATATACGGGCACAAAAGAATTTGAAGCCATCATTACCCCCACCGTCGAAGGTGGCGCATCACCTGACATTGCCGACTTCCCGCAGCCCGGTCTGCTGTTGAACCTCGTCAGAGGCGGCTATGTAATCGATGTCAGCACATTCCTCGATGCAGCGTGGTTGGAACAAAACTACCTCGCAAGCTGGCGCGATATGGCCTCCATGCCCGGCCCCGATGGTGACATCACCGCCGGCATTTGGGCCCGTTTTAACGGCAAAAGCCTGGTCTGGTATCCTGTTCAGGCGTTTGCTGATGCTGGTTATGAAGTCCCCACCACTTGGGATGAGATGATCGCGCTATCTGATCAAATCGTCGCTGACGGCGGTACCCCTTGGTGCGTCGGTATCGAATCCGGTGCGGCGACGGGTTGGCCCGCCACCGACTGGATCGAAGAAGTTATGCTCCGCACGACCTCGCTGGAAAACTATGACAATTGGTCCTTCCCAGCGGATGCCGCCAGCCGCCTGCCCTTCAGTTCGCCGGAAGTCACCGCTGCGGCAACTACCTTAGGCGACCTGTGGTTCGCAGACAATTACGTCCTCGGCGGACGTGAAGCCATCGCCAGCACCTTCTTCGGTGATGCACCTGTCCCGATGTTCGATGACCCAGCCGGTTGCTATATGCACAAACAGGGTAACTTCATCACCAGCTTCTTCCCAGAAGGCACGGTTGCGGGCGAAGATTACAGCTTCTTCTACCTGCCTCCGATTGACGAAGCCTATGGTCGCCCCTTCCTCGTCGCAGGCGACATTTACGCTATGTTCAATGATCGCCCCGAAGTACGCGCAGTCATAGACTTCTTCACACGCGGCGAATCACTTCGCGCTTGGCTGGAATCAGGTGGCGCACTCTCGCCGCACAATGACACCCAGTTGGAATGGTACGGCAGCGACGTTGAACGTGGGATCGCGGAATTGGTTTCTCAGGCGACCAGTGTCCGCTTCGACGGCAGCGATTTGATGCCCGGTGCAGTCGGAGCGGGGTCATTCTGGAAGGGGATGACGGACTGGATCAGCGGCACCGTTGATCTCGAAACCGCACTGACTGAAATCGATGCAGCGTGGCCTACGGAATAACTTTATCCAGCACACAGTAAGGTTGTGATAAAAGGCAGGGCGATCCGCTGGATCACCCTGCCTTTTCGCTATAAACTGATTTAAAGCACTTTCTAGTTTCATCTATAGGACTTATGCAGTTGACTAAGTTTTGTGGTAAAAGTTGTTAGTTTATAATTTTTTAGTAAGGACAAGGATTTTTCTTTACAATCTGCTTTGACTAAAAACTGACAACTGTAAACTTGACAACTTCTAGACTATTAAATAACGATTTATTTGACATTAGCCTTGAAGGGAATCTTATTATGCAAAAAACTGAAGCTGCTGATCGAATAATTCCCGGTTCGAGCGGTATGCCCACCCCGCTTAGAACGATCCTTACGTTGATCGCGCCGATTGTAGTGATCTTTGCGCTCTATATGGGATTTATTTTCTTGCGTGAACAAGGCAATGCTTCGCAAATGGTTAAGACCGTCGTTGCAATTGTGTGGGGCATCGGCGGCGCGATGGCCCTCTTTTATGTTGCCAACGAGGTGGTCGAACTGCTGCCAAACAAATGGATGGCACGCATCCAACCCTTTATATTTGTCGGCCCCGCGATCTTGCTGCTGGCATGGTATCTGGCGATTCCGGCGCTGCGTACCTTGCAAATCGCACTCACCGATCAAAACACTGGGCAGTTCACCCTAGAAAATTTTAGGGACGTGTTCACTCAACGTATCATGATCGAAGCATGGACGAATAATCTGCTGTGGATGTTGATCGGCACGACCCTCACCGTTGCGTTCGGCTTGCTCATCGCCGTGCTGGCAGATCGCAGCCGCTTCGAGCGTGCCGCGAAATCACTGATCTTTATGCCAATGGCGATCTCAATGGTCGGCGCGGGTGTGATCTGGAAATTTGTTTATGACTTCAACCCAAATCTCGGTTTGCTCAATGCAACCGTGACTGCCGCAGGGGGGCAACCGCAAGCATGGCTAACGCTGCTCCAGCCTTGGAATAACCTGTTCCTGATCCTCGTGCTGGTATGGATGCAAACAGGCTATGCGATGGTCTTGCTCTCCGCCGCCATAAAGGGGCTTTCTGAGGAAATGCTCGAAGCCGCCCGTGTAGATGGTGCCAACGAATTCGCCGTCTTCTTCCGTATCATCCTTCCCAATATTTCAGGGACACTACTCACAGTCGTGACAACGATTATCATTTTCACGCTCAAGTTGTTCGATATTGTGATGATCATGACGGGTGGACAGTTCGGCACGGAAGTGATCGGTGTGCGCTTTTATCGTGAAATGTTCGTCAACGGCAATGCGGGGTCTGGTTCCGCCATCGCAATTGTGCTGCTGCTCGCCGTCGTCCCGATTATGCTCTACAACTTACGCCAGTTTAGCCAACGGGATACATTCTAAGGGAGAATCTACGATGTCAAGAGAAAAACGTACTGCCATTTTCCTTGTGAATGGAATCCTGCTACTCATTGTCGTTCTATGGACGATCCCAACCATTGGTTTGTTTATTTCGTCCTTTCGTGATCGTGACGATATTCGCTCATCCGGCTGGTGGACGATTCTTCCGCATTACACATGGGTCTATACGGGTGAGACACTACCCCTCCCTCAAGGTCAAACCCGCGATGCACCGATTACAATTGAGGGTGTGACCGCTACTTTCGACGAATGGCGCGTGGGTGTCGATACAGGCCAAGGGGAGCGCTTGGTTTGGATCGGAACGCTCCGCAGCGGACGACTCGAACGCTATTCCCAACAATGGGCCGCCAACCTAGACTTCACCACCGAAAATTATGAACAGGTGTTGTCTGGGAAAGAGTTTCAAATCCAGAGCAGCGACGGCACGACAACGACGGTACAGGGCGATGACATGACCGCCTCGTTCCTCAACTCCTTGACCGTTTCTATTCCGGCCACCATTATCCCGATTATGATCGCCGCGTTTGCCGCCTATGGTTTCGCGTGGATGAGTTTTCCGGGTCGCCGCATTTTGTTTATCGGGATCGTGGCGCTGTTGGTCGTGCCGCTGCAAGTCGCGTTGGTTCCCATTCTGCGCGACTATGTTCAACTTGAACTCAACGGCACATTTCTTGGCATTTGGTTGGCTCATGCCGGCTTCGGCTTGCCGCTGGCGACTTACCTTCTCTATAACTACATTAGCTCACTCCCCAAAGAGATTCTCGAATCCGCTTTCATCGACGGAGCCTCACATTTCACAATTTTCACCGGATTGGTATTGCCACTGTCTGTTCCGGCGTTGGCATCCTTCGCCATCTTCCAATTCTTGTGGGTATGGAACGATTACTTTGTGGCCTTGATATTCGGCGGCTTGAATCGGCAGAATCAGGTCTTGACCCAGCGCATCGCGGAGATGGTCGGGTCACGCGGTGATGACTGGCATTTGCTCACAGCGGCGGCGTTCATTTCGATGCTCGTCCCGTTGATTGTCTTCTTCTCGCTCCAAAGGTATTTCGTACGCGGTTTGATGGCGGGTTCAGTCAAAGGCTAAGTTAAGTAACAACTGCAAATTTCGTTAACCTTTGTGGGGACATAGCATTCCGTGTCCCCCACAGACCCTACTCTCCAAGATGAATCAGCTTTTCTAAAAATCCATTAAAAAGGCTGATTCTAACCAGAGTCAAACTGAATTTCTTGCAAACTTATATTAAGATACCTATAGCATCAATTTATGCGTTATTAGACGGGGTATTACTTATAGTGACTAATATCAGCA
>DAOTTO010000549.1:0-3058 GCA_034437895.1 Anaerolineae bacterium
CAGGCACCAAAGCAGCGGTAGCCATTCGCCCACACCGCCAGACTGAAGCCCTTGTGTTCGTTATGAAACGGGCATTTCCACAGATAAGCACGTCCGCCACGCAGCGGTGCCGGCCCTAAATCCTGCTCGACCAGGCGGCGCAGGTCGCAGTGTTCTTTTAAGTGTTGGGTATCGGTCATGTTTTCTTCCTCTGGCTCTCTAATTGACCTGCGCTGTGACAATTGACAATTCGACAATTACTGACAATTGTCACGACCCCGCGCCAGTTGCTCCGTCGGTCAGCCGATAGGCCTCCGACTTCACACCCGGTTTCGGCGGGAGTTCGACGCGCTCGATGCAACCGTCTTCTTCCAGCGCTCGCAGTGCTTCAATCACGGGTTTACGCGGCGAGCGAAGCGCTCGATAAATGTCCCGCACGGTTGCGACACCGCCGCAGGCACGCAGGAAGCTGAGAATGCGATTTTCCAGCCGCCCCTCTTCGTTCTCGCCTAAATCCGCCAGCAGGCGATGAGCCGATGCCCGCCAGTCTTCGACGATCTGCTGCGCCCGATACCAGTGTGCGGCTGTCACCTTCGGATGCGGCAGTCCGCCGTCCTCATCCGCCCAGTCCATTGCTGCCAGCAGCGTTGCCACCTTGATCGCTTGCACATGCAAACGCCCGTACACCGCTCGCAGACGGTCATCCAATGACGCGCTTGGCGCAGTCATCGCCCGCAGCGCCTGTTCATAGGCATGGCAAGCCGTCCAGATGTCGGCTGACAGCGACCAGGCTTCACTGGTTTTCTTCTCGCCGAGCGCATCGGGCAGCGGCGGTACTGGCAGGCGTTCATGTAAACGGCGTAGACGGTTCGCCAGTTCGGTGGGGGTCTGGCTGTCTTTGGGAGCAGGTCGTTCCTTATAATCAGGTTCGGGTGTGAGCAGACCGAAACGAGCGAGATTGCCATTGAACCAATCGGATGAGGACAGCGCCGATGACAATTCGGCAGGGGTCGCTGCACCCAGAATGGACAGTGCCGCATCGCGGATGACGACCAGCCCTTTGTTGTTGGTATTCGAGTCGAGATAAGGCGGGCAGTCGTAGAGCGTCATGATGAGTTCTTTCAAGCCCGCCATGTAATCTCGACCCATCGACTTGAAAAGTCCCGACAGTTCATCGCGCAGCAAACCACGCTGGGCGGCATAGCGGTTGCCTTTTTCCAATCGCGCCCGATCCAACTGCGGAATGTCGGCAAAATTGGGTGGGAGAATGCCGCCCAGCATCGACATGAAGTTTTCCGGCGATCCGGGCTGCGGCATGAGCATGTGCGGGATTGCCAGCCGTGCCACTTCAGCGGCAAGACTTAAGCCTGCCGATTTGCGGTAGTACGTCGAGACGGCGACCACCATCAGATAGAGGTTGGGGAAAACCTGCTGCATCCCTTTTGCTTGCAATAGTAGACGTTATAAGCGATAATTTGCGAGAGAATTCACCTATGCTGAAGTAATAACCATGATCCCACCCCGGACAAAACAACTCTTCATCAGCTACCGTAGCAGCGATGCCGCCAAAGTGGATAAAATCGCCAAAGATCTGAGCTTGCTCAAGTACGACGATGGTATACCGCGCTATACCACCTGGCAGGATAAATTCAACCTGCCGCCTGCCAGTCCGAACTGGTGGGATGCGATTGTGGATGCGATTTTTGAGTGCAATATGTTCGTTTTTCATCTTTCAAAAGATAGCCTGCAAAGCGAAGTTTGCCGCGCCGAACTGTCATACGCGCACAGGCTCAATCGCGCCATCATCCCGGTAGTACTGGACGGTGAATTTTTCCTCAACCCACAGTCCGGCAGGTATGACCTTCTCAAAGAAATGTGGTCGTTTGTACCCGATTGGTTAGGTGAGCAACAGTTCCTGTTTTACATTGGGGCGGATTTTTACGGCAAATTTCAGGCGGCAGTTGAACAGTTTGAGCGCAACTGGCCGCACGAAATCATTGGTATGCCACGCCCAATGAACCCCGACAACAAAAGCGTGCTTGATACTAACCACGCCCTGTATGATGCCGCCTGTGATTATGCTGAGCGCCTTGCTTTTGCCGAAGCCGAGAAACATTTTGACGCACTGGTGCGGCGCAACGATCTCGACTATGCCGATGTTGCCGCACAGTGGTTGCAACTGATTCACCTTTACACTGAATTGATTGAAATTGACAATCGGCGCAGCGCCCGCTTCATTTTCAACAATAAGTGGACGGCTTATCAGGCGCTATTCCCCAAAGTGTTTCTGGATGGCATTTTTGACCCCAAAGGGTTTCAAGGTCTAGCAGTTGATGTTCTAGAACAGGAACGTGAACGCATCGCGGCGGAGAAAGCCGAACGTGAACGCATCGCGGCGGAGAAAGCCGAACGCGAACGCATCGCGGCGGAGAAAGCCGAACGCGAACGCATCGCGGCGAAGAAAGCCGTAGTCCCCGCACCAACACGCCCCACCAGCCTCAGCCTGCTGCCCGCACCGTTTGATTGGGTTAAAATCCCGGCAAGGGCTGGAAGCCCCGGCTACAGCATCGCCAAATACCCTGTTACCAATGCCCAATTCGCCAAATTCATCGAAGCGGACGGTTACAAGCATCAGCAGTGGTGGACAGTCGCTGGTTGGGAACAACGCCAGCGGGACAAATGGACAGAGCCGCGTTACTGGATTGACAGCACATGGAACGGCGCGGAACAGCCTGTCGTGGGGGTATCGTGGTTTGAAGCTGTCGCTTTTTGCCTATGGCTGAGCGAGACAACAGGCGAAAAGATTATGCTGCCGACTGAAGACCAATGGCAGTACGCCGCGCAGGGGGACGATGGCAGAGCTTACCCGTGGGGGCCAAAATGGGATGCCAGCCGTTGTAACAACAACGCGGATCAAAAAGGGATTGGCAAAACCAAGACGGTCAGGCAGTATGAAGGTGCGGACGGACGTCCGTCGGGGGACAGCCCCTTCGGCGTGGTGGACATGGCGGGAAACGTCTGGGAATGGTGCCTCACCGATTATGGTACAAAAACCAATGATATTAATAGTAATATTACC
>DAOTTO010000550.1:0-3953 GCA_034437895.1 Anaerolineae bacterium
TTAATTTGGTGCGCGTCTCTCGGACGGCGATACTGGGGAGGCTGGCGGCGTTGGCCTCCAGATAAGCGGCGATAGCGGGCTTATGCTGTTTAATACCTTCGCGCAGAATCCAAGAAATCGCTTTGGTGATGAGGATGTCTTTTTCGTCTTTTGTCAGATCAACCAATTCAAGAGCCAGCACCAGAAAACGCGCATCCTCAGATTCGCGCACCGCTCGAATCAACAGCACAAGACTGGCGCGGCGCTTGTTGATATTTTCGTCCTGTGCCAGCTTCCGCAAAAAATCCTGCCATGCGTCCCAACGGGCATCAAGTTCCTTGGGCGTAAAGGTCGATTGACACGTACCATCGACCTCCGCCCAGCCTTCGAGTTCATCAAGCCAGGTTTCCAGTTTATCCAATGGCAACACACGGCGGTGGGCGGGGTAACTGTTCAGTAGCATTCCGGCAGCCGAGCGTCCATCAACAGAGTCGCCGTGATAGAGGCCGTCTAGGAGCGTCGTCCATTCGTCAAAGATCAGCGCTTTATTGGTCTGCGCCCACGTTTGCAGGTATCCCCGCAGGCTCGGCACAGGAATCCCGTAATGCACATGTGTCGCGCCAGTATAATCTGCGGTGGCTTGCCCTCCGGCGCTGATTTGTGCGCCTTGTAACTTAATCCATCCGGTGATTTCGTCTAAATGAGACATAACGACCCCCTTAATATAGATTGTAGCTATTTATAATAATTACAGAAATGAGATAATGTGTCGATGTGGTATACTTTAAAGGGTGATTTTTCGACTTTATTCAATTGATAACACAAGACGCTCATTGTAAAGTCAATCTTTCTTTGATCCAAGTGTTTTATACTATTTTTCCGAGTAGGTTGCGTGAAAACAGCGGTCTTACTAGGCAGTTTAGCGAAAAGTTGATAGGTTCGTCATGTTATCTATTCTCATCATCGAAGATGATCCGAATATCCGGCTTTTCTACAAAGTCAATCTTCACCAGCGTGGCTTTAAAGTCATCCCTGCCCAAGACCCAGAAAATGCCCTTATCTCCTTGCAGGAAGAATTACCGGCAATGATTCTGCTCGACATGAACTTTTCCGGGATGGATGGCAATGATTTCTTAGCCTACCTCAACCATAATCCCCGTTTGAAAAACATCCCAGTGATTATTGTTACGGCTATGATTTATGCGCTGGATGCTGTTCAAGCCCAATATCCTAATGTCGTCAGTCTCCTTACAAAGCCATTCTCCGTAGGAATTCTAATTGAGGCAGTTCTTGCCGTACAAAACTCAAGGGAACAACGTAAAAATTCCTAAACGTTCTGTGGATTTTGCTATTATCGAATAAAATAGCGATACAATAACTAAAAGCAATAATATGGTAGATAAACAACATGGCGCATATCTTAATTGTGGAAGATGACGCACACATCCGGCTTTTCATTAAAATCAATCTGACCCGTCGGGGGTATCAGGTCATTGAAGCCGGTAGCGCTGAAGAGGCATTAGCTCTCATTCACCATAATCCACCACAGTTGATGGTGCTTGATTTGCGCCTTCCTCAAATGGGCGGCCTTGAATTATTGGACATCCTCGCCGAAGAGAATCAGGTCATTATCCCAGTGATTATTTTGTCGGCCTGGGCACGGGAGCAAGGCGCGGAAATCATCACGAATTATGCTCAGGTGGTCGATGTGATCCCAAAACCTGTCCATGCCGGGCTGCTCCTCAACAGTATTCGGCAGGCGATTGACGAAGACAAAAACTGGAGTTAAGTAGGCTCATCGCTCGAACCGATAACCTCATGATTGGATGCCAAAGACGGCAAAAAGCGGGTCGCGGAAAATAAAATAAAACGCCACGAAAAGTAAGAAAACCCCATAAAGCCGCTTCACTTGCCCGGAAGACATCCCAATCGCGACCTTCGCGCCGATAATCGCGCCGAGCAGCAGTCCCACTGCGACCATCACTGCCGCGCCGATATTCAACACACCTTCGTTATAATAGACCAGCACCCCCGGCAGTCCAACGGGCAGCAGCAACGCCCCCAACGATGTACCCACTGCCCGTTTTTGATCGTAATTCAAAAAGCCCACTAACGCCGGGACGATCACCGCCCCTCCGCCAATCCCGAATAAGCCGGAAAATAGCCCCGCGACCAGCCCAATGATGAGCAGTGCATACCAGCGCCCTTGCACTTGCGGTTTGGCAATGGGGAGTTCACGCGGGGTCGCATTCGGATCCTTGCTCAAGAGATAGGCTCGCCAAAATTTGCGCGGTTCAGCGAAACGCCAGCCCATCACCAGCAAAAATAGGCCGTAAACCTGCCGCAGCAGTGCCGGATTAATGTTATCCAGCGCCAGCGCCCCCAATGCCCCCAACGCGGACGTAATTAGCAGGCCAAACGCGATCAAGGCAGCGGCGCGGACATCAAATAATTTGGCGCGATAATAGGCCGATACCGCCAAAATGCCAACGGGCATCAGGAGCGCGGCTAAGGAGGTCGCAATTGCGGATGTGGTGGTCAGGCCAAGGAAGATCGCCAGCGTGGGGACGATGACGACACCGCCACCGATGCCGAACATACCAGAAAACACACCCGCCACAATCCCGACGATCACTAGAAAAAACCATTGTTGCGGCACGGCGTGACCTCTTTAATCAACAGGTGTGTTGTGTAAAAAAAGGTATTGTGCCGCGCTCTGCCTGCGATTTCAACAATTGATGTTATTAGGCTTTGCTCCATCTATCGTTTAATTTTCCAAGCGCCGCGCATCCACCACGCCCGGATTTGTCCCGTTTAAGAGGAAATCGACAGCGCGTTCCGCCGTCCCCGCGCCCATCGCCAATCCATGCCCATGAAAGCCCACCGCAAAGCCGACATTCGGTCTATTCGGCAGCGTCCCCACTAAAGGCAGCCCATCCACTGTAAAACCCATAATGCCTGCCCACCGCCGTTCAATCGTTGGATTCAGCGCCGCGACATCGGCGAAATGTTTTTGCAGATAGGCATCCAACGTCCCTTGTACCTCGTGGGTGATGCGATCATCCGTCGTATCATTTTCCTGTACTTTAAAATTTTTACGTCCGCCACCGATCAACAGACGATTGTCAAACGTCATGCGGTAGTACATATAGCCATAATCGCTGTAGCCACAGCCGCGCATCACTGGCGCTTCTAAGGGCTGTGTGACGAGACATTGGGCGCGTGTCGGGATGACCTTGCCGACAAAATACGGATCAATGCGCGGCGAGTAGGCATTCGTACACAGCAGCACATGCCGCGCCCGAAAGATCACGCGATGGGTATAGACCGTCACACAGTCCGGCGCGGTTTGCTCGATGGCATACAACTCATTATTCGTTACCAATTCCGCGCCGCTGACCTTAAAAATCGCTTGCGCTAATTCATATGGCTGGACGGCGCAGTCCCAAGGCTGCTCGATGGCGGCATAATAGCCGCGATTGAAAGGATCGGACGTGTGATAAATCACCGGAATGCCGTCGGCTTGTAAGGCGCGGGCGGCCTGTTCCAAATCCTGCGCTTCTTCTGCGCTTTCCGCCAGCAAAAATGAGCCAGATTGCTCCAGATGAACGCTGGAATCTTGCGCGGCAATCGAGCGCCAAAAAGCGTGTGTATGCTCGGAAAGTTTCCACAGTTCCCGCGTCCGATCATGCCCGTAGCGCTCGATGGCGTGATGATAATACGTATCTGGCCCGGTAATCATAAAGCCAGCATTGCGTCCGCTTGCGCCGAGTGCAATATCGCGGGTTTCGGTGATGATAACCTCGCGCCCCGCCCGTGCCGCGAAAACTGCCGCCGCGCAGCCCACGAGTCCCGCGCCAACGATGAGAAAATCCACATCACGCACAGGTTGATTTTGATTCGCTTGCCAGATGGAAATGGTCATGAAGAGCGTACCTTTGACGATGGGTAGACATTTTAGAAAAGGATAGCGC
>DAOTTO010000551.1:0-2516 GCA_034437895.1 Anaerolineae bacterium
CCCCCCGGCCCCCTCTCCAATACTTGGAGAGGGGGAGAAAAACGCATCTTGAAGTCCCCTCCCCATGCAATGGGGAGGGGATTTAGGGGTGGGGTAAATGCGTGAGCGAAAGTCCTAAGATGTTATCATTCATGAGCTGCCTATACCGCCAGATCAAAATGCGCTGACCTCAGTTTTCAATGAAAAGACTTATAAATTGAGCGCTCACGCATCAGATCGGGCTGTGAAACGCGCCATTGACGCTTTCGAGATTGAAGAAGCCGTTATCGCTGGTGACATCATCGAAGATTATCCCGACGACAAATACGGACCAAGCTGCCTGATTGTGGGTAAGACCAAAGCTGGCAGAGTGCTGCATGTGCAGGTGAGCTATCCACCGCATGTCAAAGTCATCACCGTGTACGAGCCTTCCCTTAATGAGTGGGAAAGCGATTGGAAGACAAGGAAAAGTTGATGGACGAATGCCTGAGTTGCAAAGGACACCTAGAAGAGACGCTCGTCTCTCGTGTGCAGGAATATCAAGGCCGTTGGTTTTTGATCGAAAATCTGCCAGCGTGGGTCTGCCCCCAATGCGGTGAAGTCTACTACACGCCGCAAGCGCATAGTTTGGTACTTCATCTAGTACGGGCGGGGACTACACCCGTGCGCGTTGAAGCGCTTGATGTCTTAGACGCAAGCATCGCCTCCTAATTTCATTCACAATTTTAGCTGCGGACAATAGAGGCTGATTCACGCTCGACAATCCGCATCGACGTGACTTCGCCGTAACTGCCGTCGAGATTGCGGATCAGGTCGCCGGGGCGCAGGTCAGATTATCCGCCATCTCAGCTAAAGGATTGATCAACTGTAGCTAAAACGGCGGTTCCTTAGCCCGTTGTTTTGCTAATTCTTCTGGAATGATGCCATATGCCAGAACAACTAGAGTAAACCTCTCCCCTGATTTTTCAAAATTAATTTCAACCTGCGACTTTGGTATCCATAGAAATACCACTTCTTCAAATCCTCGTTTCAGCTCGACAATCTCAATTCCATTAGATTTAGCTATTGAGCGAAATTCTTCCAAGTAAAGCATCTTTGCAGCTTCAAGCCATCCAGTGTTTAGAACATCAGGGACAATATGTTCCATCCACATCTGGATTTTCAAATGTTCAAGTTCATCAAGATGGCCGCTAAAAAGTAGCTGGATGCATCCATAGTCGAAGCCTACGGCGAATTCATTCCGTTTCATATAACTGAGTTGGGCTTGCACATCGATCTCATCAATGCAGTTATCAGGTAAACCAAGATATGCTATAACTTCCGATAAGGTCATTCCAAGTTTGAGCATTCCCAACTGACCTGACGAGACCAATTTTACAAAATCTTGAACACTTGTAGTGACCCCAAAAAGTTGGACGCAAAAATGCCTTTGCTTACTTTAGCATGGATGGTAGCTGCTGAGCCAAGCCCATCCGCCTCAAAGTCAGCGGGAGTGAATGCGCGTATAGGTGTAGGTATCTTCCTGAAAGCGTCGGTTAGAGGCCGATCATGAGGTGCGCGTGATGTTGTATCAGATAATTTTGACCTAGACAAAACGACGACAGCGCACGATCAACTGCTGGCGATACTCGAAAATTTAAAATAAGTCCTGCATTTACCCATAATGCACCAACAGCGCCGAAATTGAAAGAATGTTGGGCGAATTTTTGGCGAAATTAGCTAAAGTGGGTATCTTATATGATGATCTAAAATAATAGATGTCACTTGATAAACTGGATTTTTTAATTGATGTTGGACGAAATCACAATAACCTTCGCCGTTATCAACCCTGCTAACGGCGAAATCGTCGAAACCATTCCCGATCATACCCCTGAAGATGCCCGCCGCGCCGTTGATGCTTCTGCTGCTGCCTTTGAAAGTTGGAAGCACACCACGCCTTATGAACGCGCTGCCATCATGAAGCGCTGGCACAGCCTGATGCTGCAACATGAAGAAGCCATCGCCCGCTTGATGTCCACCGAAATGGGCAAGCCAATTCGGGAATCGCGTGGGGAAGTGCGCTATGCCGCCGGATTTGTGGAATTTTATGCCGAGGAAGCCAAGCGTATTAATGGGGAATGGCTGGCGACTCATGCTGAAAACAAGCGGCTGTGGGTGATTAAACAACCAGTCGGCCCCGCACTGGCGATTACCCCGTGGAATTTTCCGTCCGCGATGGTCACGCGCAAGGCCGCGCCCGCGCTGGCGGCAGGATGCACGTTTATCCTCAAACCTGCCGAGCAATCACCGCTGACAGCCATTTATCTGGCGAAACTTTGGGCAGAAGCAGGCGGCCCCGCCGGAACATTTGAAGTGTTGACGACTTCCGATCCCGCGCCGCTAGTCGATGTGCTGATGGCGGATTTCCGTATTCGCAAGATCACTTTTACCGGATCAACCGAAGTCGGCAAGCTGCTGTATGAAAAAGCAGCCGCGACGATGAAGCGCATTTCGATGGAATTGGGCGGTCATGCACCATTCATCGTGTTTGAAGATGC
>DAOTTO010000552.1:0-4639 GCA_034437895.1 Anaerolineae bacterium
TAACGTCCGTCGAAGCTGTTGCCGACAATCGTCTTGATCTGGGTGGGTGATAATCGGATAGGCGTAAGGATTGTCATCTATTCCCTCGAGTGCAACACTTCTCAAAACGATACTGCCATTTAGACTTCCTTGGCTGCCCGTTGATGAGGTCATTGCCTCAATACCCAAATAACTCAAAAGATAGTTTCCAGACCAAGAATGTATGAAGTTCGTCTGTGCCGGAAATGTTACATTCTGAAAAACCCCATTCACATTATCAAACACGCGACTGCCTCTGCTTGGTGGATTACAGCCTGCGTTCCCCCTTGATACAGTGTATGCAATTTTAATCTTTGTTAATCGGATAGGGATGGGAAACGAGTAATGAATGCGTATCCCACGATACCAGCAGGACGAAGGTTTGAAATCGCTAGTTCGAAATCCCTGCGCTGTGAACGTACCTAAAGTTTGTACCCAACTGCCTTTACCTTGCGAAAAATCGTCCAAATGACTCCAAGTGCAGCTCATAACCTGCTCCTAAAATATACTCTGCTATCTATTTATACACGAAATTGGCTTTTTTAACCTGACGCTTGCCCTACGTTGGGTAACAAAAAAGCGCAGTCGCCCGCGCCCTCGTTTGGATGAGTCTGTTTGTCGCATATTTAAGCAAACGGCAGCGCACGACGGACTGTACGCATCAACTTGAGGAAGTTGAGCGTCAGCGGGTCGAGCAAGGCTAGCGCGGGCTTCGTGCCGATCTGACGGTCAACCAATACCGACTGTGTGGAGACAAAACGCAGTAGACCCTCGGGTCCGCCGCGCCGCCCGACTCCGCTGTTTTTCTGTCCGCCCCAGGGGAGTTTCGGCGAAGCCGCCACTGCCGCCGCCCGATTGACCCCGATGTCGCCCGTGTCGATGCGTGTGGCAAGTTGTTCGCCGCGCTTCAAATCGCGGGTGAAGATCGAGCCGGAAAGTCCATACTCGCTGTCATTCGCCATGCGGATCGCTTCGTCGGCATCTTTGACCTTCATAATCGGGATGATGGGGCCAAATGTCTCCTCACGCATCACGTCCATGCTGTGATCGACATTCACCAGCACCGCAGGCTCGAAGAATAACGGCCCCAAATCGGGGCGGCGTTTTCCGCCAGAGAGCAGTTGTGCGCCTTTGTCTACCGCATCCTGAATATGGCGTTCTACACGCAGCATCTCGCGCTCATTCGTCAGGCTGCCGACGTGGACATCATAGCCATCGCCCGAACCGATGTTGACTTGTCCGGCGAAATGGCGCACACGCTCCACAAAGCGATCATAAATCGGGTCTTCCACATAGACGCGCTCGACACTGATGCACATTTGTCCGGCGTTTTCCGTCCCGCCGATAAAAACACCGCTGGCAGCAAGATCAACATTCGCGTCTTGCAGCACGATCATGGCATCTTTTCCGCCGAGTTCGAGACTGTAGGGAATTAAGCGCTCGGCAGCGTTTACCGCCACTTTACGCCCAACGGCGGTGCTGCCTGTAAAGCCGACATAATCCACAAGATCGACTAAGGCCGCGCCGGTGCTGCCATCACCTGTGACGACCTGCACCACATCACGCGGGATCCCGGCTTTGTGCATCAGATCAATCGCGTAAAGGGTGCTAAACGGCGTAATTTCGCTCGGTTTAAAGACGACGGCGTTCCCTGCGATGAGCGCCGGAATCGCATCGCACAATGAGAGGCCGAGGGGGTAATTCCAAGGCGTAATCATCCCGACCACGCCCCAAGGTTTGTAATAGACTTTTGCCCATTGAATCAGCGGAAAGGCGGGTGGACGGCGTTTCGGCGCGAGTAGTCGGGGGGCGTGTTGGACATAATAATTCACATAGTTGTCGATAAAGATAATTTCGGCATACGCGCCGGTGTCATTTTTGCCGCTTTCGTCGCGGATGATCTTCATCGCGTTACGCTGATCTTCCCATAAAAGATCGCCCCAACGCCGGATGAGTGCGCCGCGTTCTTTTACGCTCATCGCCGCCCATCCTTGCTGTGCTTTACGCGCACGCTCGACAGCAGCCCGTACTTCCTCACGGGTGGATTTGTGAATCGCGCCGATGACGGCTCCAGTGACGGGATTTGTCACCTCTATTTTTTCGGTGACAGACGTAAGGGGTCTTTCCGCGACAGCCATAATGGTTTCTCCGCAACAAAATCTAATCTTAATTTGATTGGATTATAACGGAGATAAGATTGAACGCCAAAATAAGTTACGGCTAATCACCCGCCAACATTGAGGGCAAATCCAACTGCTGAACTGCTTCCGTTATTTTTGCGTTTTCGGTTTTGCGGCGCTTCTTTTCGGTTGAAGTAAGCTGCTTGGGGAAGAGTTCCGCTGCATCTCGATCACGAATGCTCTGAATCTTATTGAGATACATGGACACTGGATAGCCCTGATAAGTTGTAGGTGTGGTGATCGCGGCTAATTTCTGAGCAGCAATTTCCGCATAATGTGGGTCAATCTCAAGGCCAATATAATGACGCTGCAAATTTTTGGCGGCAATTGCGCTCGTCCCAGTGCCGAGGAAGGGATCCAACACGACATCGCCCACATCCGTCGTCATGAGGATGAGACGTTCTAGGAGATGGATAGGTAGTTGGCAGGGATGGGGATCGCGCCGTTTATTATGGCGAATCCGGTAAATATCAGTCCATACATCGCTGACCAAATAGCCAAAGGGGTGCATCTGATCTTTTTTGCCGCCATAATCTTTCAGATAAGCGTCGCAAACCCGACATTTTTTATGGGGCGCACGGATTTCGTGGAATTTCGTCCCTTTGGCTTCTTTGCTGTAAAAGAGGATGCCATAATGAGCGGGCAGCAGCGTTTTGCCCAACGGAGCGCTCATCGCATCCCACGAAATCCAATGACGAAAATGGGTGTGTTTATTTAATGTCGCGGCATAATAGGTTAGCCATTTAGGGATGTTATGCACAAGGATAGAGCCAGTCGGCTTGGTAACACGCACCAGTTCCAACAACCAGTGGTCACACCATGCTAAGTATTCATCTAAAGCTAGGCGATCATCATAGGTATTGTATTTCTTATCGAGATTGAAAGGCGGGTCGGCAAAGCAAACATCCACGCTGTTATCGGGGATATAAGACAACCCAACCAGGCAGTCCCCAGTAATAATACGATCAACTTCTAACATAGTTTATCCTTGCACTTCTGGTCTAGGAAGTTTTGTGAAATAACTTTCTGGTACAACCTTACAAATAATCGCTTCCAATTGGTCTAATGTATTCAGATTAATAATATAATCACAGCCTGCATGTAATTTTCTTAAATCAGAACGTCGAGCCAACCAGCCCGCGCCATCGACAAAATTGACGAAAACACGTTTTGTGTTGTAACGCCGATTTTCTCGCTGAACGATACCAAACATTTCACTTTGCTCATTCGCTCGTGTTGTTTGATTGCTTAAAGTCGTTTCCATGTAGGAAGTCATTATCATCACATAAGGGTCCGTCAAAGAAGGAATAGCATGGTCGATTTCTTTATCAATACCACGCTGCACTTGACCTTTTTCATGCCCTAACCCATATTTAGATAAAATGACATCTAATTCGTAGCGAATAATGCCTTCAACAGCATCGCCTTTTTTGTCTGTATATTCGCCACCCAATTTGCGGCGGATAAGTTTTTGGATAATTTTAGTATCCACAATACTCATAGGCCAATCTTCAGGTAAACTAAGATCGTCAAGGTAAAATCCTGCGATGTGATTCACCAGTAAAGGGCTGTTGCGTCCATCCAGAAACAATTTTGCAATTCTTTCAGCAAACTCAGGTTCATTTCTGAGCTTGGCATGAATAGCATTGATGCCCCACTCACTACTAAAATCACCTTTTGCAAAACGTTCAGCACTTAGTATTCGCAGAAATTTTTCTTGGGATAGGTTGGACAATGCCAGAATAATCCCTAGAAAGTTTTCATCAGCTCTCAAAAAACGTATTAGATTATTTTCGGCATTCTCGCTAGTATCATATTTGAAACGAAGTAAAGCTGCGGTGATGTCTGCAACGCGCAGTCGTATACTTTCCTCCAATGGTTCAATAATCGCCAGTGGGGTACATGTCTGAATAAATTCCTCTAAAGTTGGTTTAGCGGGCAACGTTATCGTCATTCAAGCCTTCATGAACAAAAGTGCTATATTGAAGATTATACATGATCTAAAATAGTATATCATAGAGAGATTATTATCTTAAAGTTGGTCATCATATTCATCATGCTTGCCAATCCAAAACCACACAATATGATTTTGGGGTCACGTATTCCTAATGCGCGATAATTCAGCGAAATCCGAACAGACTAAAGCAACTTTTTTTCATTAACACGCTTGAAATGTAGGCCTGGGTGATAGAGGTCAGACTTAAACAGTCGATATACCTCATAAGCCTGTCGTCGCGTATGAGGGGGCAAATCACGAAGTAAATTCCGAAACTCCTTCGTAATTTTTGATTTCACGGTGCATCAGAATCGTTATCAGGATCAAAATCTTCGGTTTCGCCAACAGCATGTTCCCGCATTGCTTGGTCTGCCAAACGCTTAAGGACATCTTGAGATTTTGCGAACTGCTCATCCCAGATGGCTTCATCATCTTGTTCAATCAA
>DAOTTO010000553.1:0-3718 GCA_034437895.1 Anaerolineae bacterium
ATCGTATTCACACGGAAAGTCACCTCATCCGTCTGCAAACCCGGCGCAGGAATCGCCGCCAGATGGACGACGGCCTCCGCCCCATGAAGGGTTTCGATGGCTTGACCAAGTTCCGTCAAATCGGCCTTTAAAAATGGGCTGATGCGTTCAGTCGGCACTGCCTGATCGACATTCAACACGTCATAGCCTGCTGCCAATAAATCCGCGACCACAGCACGTCCCGCCTTACCACTTCCGCCCGTAACAACGACTCGTGACATCGCTCATTTCTCCCTTTTTTGTGCTAAAGCTGCCTAGCCGTATTTTCCCGCATCGCCTTTTAACGTAATTTCGACCATTGTTTTACGTCCCTCCGTCCTCAACCTCATGCCACAATTATACAACGAACAATCTTTTGCCATGATTTTCTGGTCAAAACGCGCAGATACGGTAAACTACTGGGTGTTAAAATTGTTTAATGGACGAATGCCCTTTATGCAAATAGGCGCAGCTTCTTTTTTTATGTACTCAGCACTCATTACTTTTAACTTTTCTTACTGAGGCTCATTATGTCAGATACCCCATTCCCGCGCGGCACCGCGACCTTGACCGTCCCTATCTCGAATACGTGGCGGCGGATTTCACCTCCGCTTGTCCCCGTTTTGGCGGTCATCACGGCGCTGCTGATTACGATTCCGTTTATGATTTTGACCGGGGGCAAAGGCAACATCAGAGACGGCTTGAATATCGCTGGCTTGGCCTACAGCGCCTTGCTGGAAGGCTCATTTGGGATTGCGATGAATCCACTGGCGAACCCCAACGATGTCAGCCAAGTGTTGATTCTGGCGGAAAGCCAGGATTTGCAGCGGCGTGATCTACTGCTGCTGGCAGATCGGGCGGAACGCTTGGGCGAAACAGGCGAGGAAAACGTCCGCCGTTACAGTGAACTCATCGCCCGACTCGGCAGCGAAAATGGCTTAGATGAAGAGGCCATCGTTGCGCTAGGCGAGCGTGTCCGCGAGATGGTGTTGATCGGCCCGGATCGCTTGCGAAATCTTGCACCGCTGCTGACCGCCCTTACAGAATTAGATCGCGGTGAAGTGCGTGATACTGCCACGCTTTATGCCGAACTCGACTCGCTGGATGACGAATCGCGGGCGGCGTTGGTGGCTTTCGTCCCGCAGGCGGAGGATTACGAAAACAGCGACTTGCTGGACGCGATGAAGTTGGTCAATGGCGAAGGCATTGTCAGATTGGGGCGCGTGTTAGAGCAGCTTGCCGTTCTGGATACGCTCGGATTTGCGCCGACCAGCCGTGAAGCCAATGACCTCGCCGCCATTTTTGCGCTCGGTACGGATACAACTAACGGCGTGGGCTGGGTGCAGCAGTTTTCTGAGGCGCAGATCAGGTTTAAATCCGCCGGAATCACCGATATTGAAAAATTAGCCGATCAAATGCGCCTGTCGCTGCAACTCTATGACGCGGGGTTGATGACGAGCGAAGATGCCGCCGTCGCCATCCGCGATGAACTGCCTGCCAACCTCGATAATGGCATGGTCGTCAAACGCCCGAATAACCGCCTGCTGCTGCATCCCGAACATGATGAGACACTCGGCACAGTTTACAACGAGACAGACGGACGTGTGCAGGCAGTTTATGCCCGCCTCGGCAGCCGTGTCTTGATGTTCTTCCCCGACAGCTTAGAAGAGACCCTGCGCCGCGCCATCCCCTATATCATCGCCGGGTTAGCTGTCGCGTTGGGTTTTAAGGCTGGCTTATTTAATATCGGCGCGGAAGGCCAACTCTATATCGGCGCGACCTTCGGCGTATTTGTGGGCTATTCAGCCATTTTCGGCGGCCTGCCGAGTCTCCTTCACATCGCTTTGATGCTGATCGCAGGCATTATCGGCGGCGGATTATGGGGGATGCTGCCGGGCGCACTCAAAGCCTATACCGGGGCGCATGAGGTCATCAGCACGATCATGCTGAACTTTATCGCCATTCGCCTGATCGACTGGCTGATTAAATCCGATAATCCGATGATTATGCTCGACCCATCCGCCAGTACGCCGCGCACCCCTTATATCGCCCCTAGCGCCGTTCTGCCCGGCTTCCAAAGTATTTCGGCGATATGGATTATCGCGGCTGGGCTGTTGACTTTGGGTTTTATGTTGTGGCAGCAGCGCGACGTGCTGCGAACAGAAATCCGCGCCGCCATTCGTCCGGTGGTTTATGGGGTGCTGGTGATCGTGGGCGGATTTTTCGTGCAGTGGGTGAGCGTCCGCAATAACCTGCATGTGGGCTTAGTCATCATGCTGCTGACGGTATGGTTTGTTGATTGGTTCTTAGAACGGACGACGCTCGGCTTTGAACTCCGCACGGTGGGCGCGAATCCTGATGCGGCGCGTTATGCCGGGATGAGCGTTAGATTTAATACGATTTTAGCCCTGACGCTTTCTGGCGCGTTGGTCGGGCTGGCGGGGACGATCCAAATTTCCGGTGTGCAGCAGTATATGGAGCCGCTGTTTTTCGCCGGATTGGGGTTTGATAGTATCGCCGTCGCGCTGTTGGCACGGAATAACCCGCGCAACATGATTCCCGCTGGAATTTTGTGGGGGGCGCTGCTGACCGGTTCAGGCTTAATGCAGGAACGGGCGACGATCTCTAACGATTTGGTCAAGATTATTCAGGCGTTGATTATTATGTTCATCGCAGCGGATATGATTATTCGCTATCTGTGGCGCGTCCCAGAAGAAAAAGCCAGTGATAAAGTCACCTTGAGTAAGGGTTGGGGCGGTTAGGATAGTGATGAGTGACGAGTAATGAGCGATGAGTGATGAGCGATGAGTGACGAGTGATGAGTGATGAGTAAAGAGAGTGTCTATGTTCGTGGGTGTAGGGAGCAAGCTATGTGTCGATCCAAGTGGATGCACACGCCGGTGCATCCCTACGACACCTATTTTTTTAGACACACCCTGAGTAAAACAATGTGTGGGGCGTTGAGCCATAAAGATATTTTGTATTACTTTGCGTCCTTCGCGCCTTTGCGGTTAAATCTGTTGCTAAAAGTTGAGAGATAAATTATGACTACAATGTCTCCTCCTATGAATGCCCCTGCTGCACCATCCATTCCTTGGCGGGATAGGCTGAAGATCAGCCGGACGTTGATCTTTTCGCTATTTTTCCTGATTGTCGGCGCAGCGATTTTGCTGCTTACGCCGCGTCAAATAGCGAGCAGTGTGACCAGTACCTTGACGTTTGATCGCGGCTTGCCCAATATTGTTGTCCCGGTGGTGACGTATGCCATAATCGTCGCGCTGATTTATATCGCTGGCGGTCTGTTGGGTTTAGCCGCCGCGTTTACGCCGATTGGCGAAAGCCTGAATCCTGCACCGTCAGCCGTCCGGCTCAATCGGGCAGCGGCAGCCTTACTGATCTTTTGCGGGGTGTTGATTATCCCGACGGTGCTGATCCTCGCCGCACAGGGCAAAAGCACCAATGTCGTCACGATGCTGGCTTCCAGTTTACGGGCTGCCACGCCGATCATTATCGGTTCGATGGCAGGTATCTGGTGTGAGCGTTCGGGCGTAGTCAATATCGCGATTGAAGGCATGATGCTGACGGGCGCATGTTTTGGCTTTATCGCGTTTAGCGCTGTTTCGGCCTCTGTGCCGGGCGATGGTGGGTTGTATATCGGTGTGTTGGTGGCGATCTTGGCAGGCGGGATGATGTCGCTGCT
>DAOTTO010000554.1:0-1517 GCA_034437895.1 Anaerolineae bacterium
CTCCACGCGCTGCGGTTGGAAATCGGCGATGAGGCATTTTTCCAAACGCTGCGGACGTACACTAAACAATTCTTCAACAGCAATGTCGTCACCGATGATTTTATCGCCGTTGCCGAGTCGGTCAGCGGGCGCGACTTGGACGACTTTTTCCAAGCGTGGCTGTTCGACTCAACACTTCCCGACATTCCACAAATGGACTTGTATCAAGCCAATTTTGTGGATGAATAATTACAGAGACACCAACTGGCCTTTATCCATTTTTGGACGGAAAGGGTCAGATGGGTTCTTAGTTTGCCGCCAGATGCTCAAGCATCCGACTGCCAAAGTGCCAAGCACACTGAAGGCGCTCAATTTGAACCGTCCTGATCTTTTTAGCCCCTTGAGTGGGCTTGGGTTTTCGGCAGCCTGTCGGCTTTAGCCACTGGCGGGAAAAGTCGAGCAAATGGATAAAGTCGAGACACAGAGAGCAGGGAGATTTGGTGTCGTCGCTGCGCTTAGATCGTTCAAAAATTTCAAATTATTTACCGAAGCTTTCTACTGGGAGAATCTTCATGGTGTTAATCACCCCTGAGCAGGCCAACGCGTTGGTTCGTGATCTTTACGGCTTGCAAGTAACCGCCGATTCGCTGCCCGGCGAGTATGATCTAAACTTCCACCTCACAACAGAAGGCGATGAGCAGTTCGTTTTAAAGGTCGTGCATCCCAGCCGCAGCCGTGACGAAATTGAGCTTCAATGTCAAGCACTGCTGCATATCACCCAGCATACGCCAAGTCTTCATCTGCCCCGCGTCCAGCCTACCCCCTCCGGCGAAACAATCACTAGCATCACAATGTCCGATGGCGAAACGCGCATGATCTGGCTTTTGAGCTATCTGCCCGGAAAGGTCATGGCAAAGGTCAATCCGCACACGCCCGAACTCCTCACGATACTTGGGCAAATGCTCGGTCAGGTCACGGCGGCGCTGGCGGATTTTCAACATCCGGCGGCAAAACGACAGCTCAAATGGGACTTAGCCCAGGCTGCTTGGATCGCTGATTATCTGGAATTTATCGAGGATGACAATCGACGGGCGCTCGTAACGCATTTTCTCGACAGTTTCCGTAGTGAAGTCCTACCTGCTTTGGAACAAACCCGCCGCAGTGTGATTCACGGTGATGCCAACGACTACAACATCATTGTTGATTCAGCCGGAAGCGATTCGCCGCCTGTCGTGAGTTTGATCGACTTCGGCGATCTGATCGAATCCTATCGCGTGGCAGATGTCGCTGTCGCCTGTGCTTATGCCCTGTTAGATAAGCCCGACCCGCTGACCGCCGCTGTTCAAGTCGTCGCAGGGTATCATCAAACCTCCCCGCTGACCGAAGCCGAAATCGCCCTTATCTTCCCGTTGATTTGCACCCGATTGAGCGTGAGCGTGACCAATTCAGCCTATCGCAAGACTCAGGAAGATGATCCCTATATCATCATCAGCGAGCGTCCTGCATGGGAAGCGCTGGAAAAATTGGCGACTATTCAT
>DAOTTO010000555.1:0-3030 GCA_034437895.1 Anaerolineae bacterium
GCGAGCTTTTTGCCCGTCGTTGCGTCGTGGGTGGTTGTCTCGCTTATCTGGAAGTGGATTTTTAATCCTTCCTATGGGCTGGTGAACTTTGCTTTAGGCACTTTGGGCGTTCAAGGCCCTGCATGGCTGTTCGAGCCTCAGACGGCGGTTTATGCGATGGTAATTACCAGCATCTGGAAGGATGTCGGCTATATCGCGCTCCTCTATCTGGGCGGCTTACAAAATATTTCCGAAAGTTACTACGAAGCGGCACGAATCGACGGTGCGAATCGCTGGCGCTGTCTGCTTCATATTACCTTACCGCTGCTCACCCCGACGATGTTCTTTGTCGCTATCACGTTGCTCATTAATTATTTTCAGATGTTTGAACAAGTCTGGCTTATGCCAATGCGTGACAGCGCGGCTGATCGTCAGGTTGAAGTGATCGTAACCGAAGTCGTCAAAAATGCCTTTAGCTATAACCGGATGGGCTATGCCTCGGCGATGTCGTGGGTGCTTTTCGTTTTAATCTTCGCCATCACGTTTGTGCAGCTTCGCTTACAGAAACGGTGGGTCTACTATGAATCCGAGTAATACCTTAAGCGCCAAAGGTCTGCCCATACGAAACGAAGCCTCACCCGCGCAGGGAACAATGCTTTTTGCGCGCATCGTACGTATCAGTATGATGGTGTTGATTGTCGCCTTGATGGTGCTGCCTTTCTTATGGATGCTCAGTACTTCCCTTAAGGCGCAGCAATATATTCTGCAAACACCGCCGCAGCTTATCCCGAACCCGCTCACATTTGAGAGTTATACCGGGCTGGCGGAAAGAATCGATTTGGGACGAACTTTCTTCAATAGTCTGTTTGTCGCCGTCATGGGAACGCTAGGTCAAATCGTGATCTCGTCCATGTCGGCTTATGCTTTTGCGCGGCTGGAATGGCCTGGTCGGAACAGTGTTTTCGTGCTTTATCTGATGACGATGATGATCCCTGCGGTGGTGCTGGTCATCCCGCAGTTTATCTTGGTGCGGACGCTAGGATGGATGAATACCTATTCCGCGCTGATTGTGCCAGGTTTGTTCAGCGCATTCGGCACCTTCCTGCTGCGCCAATCCTTCCTCACGCTCCCGAAGGATTTTGAAGAAGCCGCACTGGTAGACGGCGCGAATCATCTCACGATTTTCTGGCGGATCATTATGCCGCTGTCGCTGCCTGCTTTAGCGACTTTGGGCGTGTTCAGTTTTATGGGTTACTGGAATAACTATCTCTATCCCCTCTTTGTGGCACGTCAAGCTGATGTTGTGACGCTGCCCATCGCATTGGCGACCTTACAGGCCGGGCCGCGTGCGCTTACGGAGTGGAATATGGTCATGGCTGGATCGGTCATCACAGTGCTGCCAATCTTGGTGGCGTACTTGCTGGCACAGCGCTGGTTTGTCTCCGGCGCGATCTCCAGCGGGATTAAAGGTTAGGTTTCGTCAAGCGACGAAATGCGCTTGTTTAGTTAGAGAACAGCTTATATTGAAAGGTTTGAGTTATGTTACGCCGTCTATTGTTTTTGCTCGTAGGTGTGTGCTTACTGTTCGTTTTACCCGCTGCCGCGCAGGATGGAACGACGATCCGCTATTTTACCTTTTCCGCCGCGCCAGATCATCTTGAAGATTTGGACACTATCATTACCGCCTTTGAAACAGAAAATCCGGGCATCACAGTCGAAGTAGAAACAGCTCCCTTCGCCGATTACTTTACTTTGTTACAAGCCGGGGTTGCCAGCGGCGATGCACCGGATGTGTTTGAACTCAACTACGAGAACTTCGTCACCTATGCTGCCAACGGTGTGCTGCTGGATGTCACAGACATGATGAATGCCGAAGCGCCTTTCTATCCCCGCGCATTGGAAGCCTTCCAATACGACGATCAGCAGTTAGCGCTCCCGGCGACATTCTCAACGGTGCTGCTGTTCTACAATGCGGATTTGTTCGACGCAGCAGGCATTGAGTATCCCACCGAAGAATGGACATGGGACGATGCTCGGACTGCGGCGGAAGCCATCCACGCATTAGGCGATGATACATGGGGTGTTTTCTCGCCTGTCCAGTTCTGGGAGTTCTATAAGAAAGCCGCACAGAATGGCGAATGCAGCTTCTTCAATGCGGAGATGACCGAATCGACCATCAATTCAGAAGCCTGCGTGAGTACGCTGGAAATGATGGTCAGCTTTATGACTGACGGCCTGATGCCGACTGCGGCTGAACTATCGGGTGTCTCTGACTCCGAATTGTTCCTGAGCGGCAAACTGGGGATGCTCGTTACGGGTATCTGGATGTTCGGCGCGTTCCAGGACGCAACCTTTAATTGGGATGTCCAAATTGAGCCGATGATTAACCAACACGCCCATCACTTCTTCGCAAACGGCGTAGCTGTTTCCGCCACCACCGAAAATGCCGAAGCAGCAGCAGCCTGGGCAACCTTCCTCGCTTCCAGCGAAACCGCCGCAAATGTACGCGTCGAGAGCGCATGGGAACTGCCAGCACTGGACGAACCCGCATACTTTGAAGCCTACTTATCACAAACACCGCCTGCTAACCGCGCTGCTGTCTTCACCGCGCTGGAAAGCCCAGTGACTCCGCCCGTCATTGAACGGCAGAACGAGATGCAGGATGCCGTTAACGCCCTACTAACCCAGGTAGCTGATGGCGAACTCACCGCACAAGAGGCACTCGACCAAGCCAAGACCGAACTTGACGCGCTCATTCAATAAACCGCAAACCGCATCATGAAGTAACTATTTATAGGGGCAAAAACTATTTTGCCCCTATAAATAGCGAAATTTTTCAAAATTGTTTAATTGAGCTTATTTTTAAATGAACTTCACCAGCCCGTGTGCCTCCCCTTACCAATGGTGGTCAGATGTATGATTGATTTACAGCAACGCAGCATCGACATTATTCGTGCAGGTCAATTTGACGGTGCGTATGCTGCCTGCCTCAGCTTTTCGCAATATGGTTATTCTTGGCTGCGTGATGGTACATGGATTGCTTATGGGATG
>DAOTTO010000556.1:0-23508 GCA_034437895.1 Anaerolineae bacterium
CCGGCTCTAGCATTTGCTTACACGTTTGCAGCGCATTTTTGAGTGCATTCGGCGTGTGGGCGAAATCGACAATCGCCGTAAAATCCTGTCCCTCGTCGATGCGCTCCATCCGACCAGGAATAGTTCTTACCTGGACTACGCCCGCCCACGTAGCATCAGCATCAGCACCCGTTAAATGATGTGTTGCGCCAATGGCAGCCAAAATGTTCATGATATTGAATTTGCCCAAGAGCCGTGTTCGAAATTCGCCGAAGTTTACAGCCCATCGCCACAAAGCCTTATTCGTTTCAAATTGTGTCTCGTCAGGTAAAAAACGGATGTTTTGCGCTTGAAAAACAGCCTTGTTTTCGATCCCATAAGTCACGATTTTGTCAGCCACAATCGAGGCAAAAAACTTAGCATTGGCATCATCTGCATTGATGACGCTGATTTTTGGAACAGCTTTATCCCATTCATCCACTTTGCGAGTTGACTTCATCAACATCTCGAACATCAGCGCTTTTGCAGCACGATAATGCTCAAACGAGCCATGATAATCAAGGTGTTCATGGGTGATATTGGTCAGAACCGCGACATCAATATCCACGCCGTTTAAGCGCCCTTGCGCCAACCCGTGACTCGTCATTTCGATCACCGCATGAGTCAATCCATTGGCGACCATCTGCGCCAGAAATTCTTGAATTTTCGGGGCGCTTGGTGTCGTGACGTGCAGCCCTGTATCCGCCGTCGCGTTGCCCAAATCTGCCGTAATCGTGCTGATGAGACCAGCTTTGCCCCCTGTAGAGACTCTTAAGATATTGTGAATTAGCGTACTAGTCGTTGTTTTACCATCCGTCCCAGTCACGCCAATAACGATCAGCTTCCGTGATGGAAAATCATGATAAGCCGCCGCCAGCCAGCCGAGCATGTTCTGAGAATCGCGCACTTGGGCGTATGGAACAACCAAATCCTGCATCGGTCTTTCGCCCACAACCGCTGCTGCCCCGCGCTCAATCGCCTTCAGGATAAAATCATGCCCATCGACAGATTTCCCCTGTCGCGCTACGAACACTCCGCCACGCTGCACATCATCGGCAGACTCAGATACAGGCGCGGTGATCTGTGCATCGCCCGAAACAGCAAGCACAGTATCAGGAGCCAATGCGTTCAATAAATCAAAAAGTGCTTTCGTCATGACTTCACGCCATCTCTTTAGAGGATGAGACACCAATTATGGCTAATGCGTTCCCAACTGTACAAATGTCATACTGCATCTACCAGAGAAAACAAAAAAGCGACGGTGCTGCCGACGCATTCACTCTTTTGATTCTGAAGGACGCACACGAATCCGGTTTATCTCCGAAGTGATGATTGCTCCATTCAAAAGTTCTTCACCGTAATTTTTCAGCACATATTGACAAATACGCGCTTGCTCTTTGACAGAAAGATCAACGAGACGAAGAATACCTGAATGCGGCTTTTGATAAACAATAACAAGTTCACCAAAATCTTTATGGAGTGTTACGAGAATGCGTTTATGTTGATGAGCATATTGTAAAATGGCTTTATCACCTGGGTCTTTCGACCAATTCCCTGTCCATTCTACATCATAGCCATCATTCATCAAGCTAACCTCTGTTTTTGATGAGATACAGCTATCCAACAACACCTTCAAGAATCCGACTCCAATATGAATGGCTCAACCCGTTCATGCCCCACCAAACGCCGCGCATAGACCAAACAGGCTTGAATATCCGCCGCCTCTAACCAACCGTAGGCTTCTAAAATTTCGGCTGGTGTATCTCCAGCGGCAAGCATTCCCAAAACATGCTCGACAGCCAACCGATTTCCACGAATAATTGGCTTTCCACCAAAAATATCAGGATGAACGGTTATTCGTTCTAATAGCTCAACTTCGCGCATTCGATTGCCTCCAATTGTTGAAATAAGTTTACGCTTAAAAGTATATCTATTCAAATCAAAACAAAAACGCGCCGGGGATGCCGACGCGCTTTCATACAAACATTATTCTAGGCTTAGTTCAAGCGCGATTGCATGTCGTTCAGGCCGCTGCGGACGCTGCCATCAATCACACGATCACCCGCACGAATGAGCAGGCCGCCTAAGATACTTGGATCAACCGTATAGGTGATATCCGAAGCACCAATTTGGCTGGAGATTTTCGATTTTTCCGAATCTCCTAAAGGCATCGCGCTCACAACGGTGACTTCACCAGAGAGTGAGCGAGCGCTTTCCGGCACTTTGGTAAAGAATTCGTCGATCATAGCTTTCTGGCGATTTTCGTCCAGATTTGCGCCGATCAAACGTTGAGCAACTGCCATCGAGATCGCCGTCACCTGTCCGCGCAGACCAGCGAGTTCAACATTACGTTCCACTTCGGCGCTCACACGGGCATCCTGACGGATTTTCTCGGCAGTACTTTGGGCTTCGGCCTCAACCGCTTTACCCACTTCTTCGCCACGTCCACGCGCTTCTTCTACCAACTTCGCGGCTTCTGCACGGGCTTGCGCCAGAATTTTTTCCGCGTCACTTTCGGCATTGCGTCGCGCATTAGCTGCTGCTGCTGCGTCTTCCAAGCCTTTAGCAATGGTAGCAGAGCGATTATCCAGCATACGGGTCAAGGGACCCCACATGAGGAAAGACAGCAGGCCAAAGATCACCAAAAAGTTGATGATCTGGGCGATCAAAAAGCCTTGATTGATACCAAGCGGCGCAAGGGGGCTAATCGAAGCCTCTTCTTCCGCAACTTCTTCACCCTCGGCAGCGGCTTCTTCGCCTTCAGCAGAGGTTTCTGTTTCGGTGGTTGTACCTTCCCCAGCCGGAGTTTCTGGTGTGGATTCTTGTGCGAAGGCAATTACAGGGAACACCAGCAGGACTGCCAAGAGCGCAAGCGCCACAATTTGTTTGAGTGTAAGTCTTTTCATGTGTAGGCTCCGTTTGGGACTACAGCACGAACAGGATGATGAGGGCAACCACCAATGCGTAAATCGCAATGGCTTCCGTAAACACGATACCCAGAATCATGTTCGTCTGGATAAGCGGCGCGGCATCTGGGTTACGTCCCATCGATTGGAGCGCACCCTGCACCAACAAACCCACACCGATACCAGGCCCAAGTGCGCCGATCATCGCCAAACCTGCGCCTACTGCCTTCAAACCGATTTCGAGATCACCAGTCATTGTTATTCAGTCCTTCCTTCGATAGCCAAAGTGTTCAGTAAAGTTAAAATTGACCGCAAATGCGGATGCAGCTACATCAGTAGTTGCTTTTAGTGTGCAGGTTCTTCTGCATGGTCATGATCGTCGTCTCCGTGATGGCCTTCCATCGCCTGAGCAGAGAATACCAACGTCAGAACCGCGAATACATACGCCTGAATCGTCGTCACAATCACTTCGAGGCCGATGAACAATCCTGGCAGCAGCGGCGCCACCAAAAAGGACATAACCGCCAGCAAAATACCGCCTGCGAACATATTGCCGAAAAGACGGAAGCTCAAGCTGATGATCTTACCGAACTCAGAAACAATTTCAAATAACCCGACGAGGAAATCAACCAATCCAAGCGGCTTCTTACTAATGTTGCCGAGCGCACGTAAATTGATGAATTTCTGGAAATAATCTGGCCCCTGCCCAATCACACCGAAGACCTGAATGGCGACAAACACAATCAACGCCAAACCAATAGTCAGATTCAAGTCAGTCGAACCACCGCGCACAAAAGGCGTGACGACGTACAGATAAGGCACAACACCCTTCTCTAATTCGTCTGCTGAAAGAGCAACAGAAGCATGTTCATAAACAGTTTCGGCAGCTTCCAAACGCAGGGTATCAACCTGATCAGTTTTCTGCTGCGAAGTCAGCGTTCCGGCTTCAATCTGTGCATCCAATTCGGCGACCAGCGCTTCTTCTTCAACACTCAATTCCTCAGAAGCAGCATCCAACTGTTCCTGCGAAGGCTTGGGGACATGCCCCTCTTTATACTCTTCACAAGCATGATAATCGTCTTCGTCAGCGGCATAACCGGGGAATAATACTTGATCTACCCATAGACGATCCCCAATACGCGGATGTCCACTGGTAATCGTAATGCCGATTTCAGGGCTGGAATGTCCGGCGCAGTGCATAATGCCTACGCTTTCAATACCAGGGAACAATTTCATCCAGTTGACGGCCAATAAGAAGACAAAAATAGTAGCAACCAGCGGGAATAACTTTCGTCCATTGACGTTGCCTGCGACCCCAACCGACTGGTTAAACATAAAGCCGCCCACAGTTTCGGCAAATGCCTGAAACCGTGAAGGTACCTGTTTAGTCCATCCCTTAGAAGCACGCCATGCCCAACCGATGAAGATCAAGACCATAATATCGGCCAAAATCATCGCCGTGAGCGTGTTTGTCCAATTAAAATTGGCGCTAGGCCACCCTTCACGATACGGTTCGGGCGGGACGACAATCACCGGCAGCGCCACCGAAGAACCTGTAGACGGCAAAAAGCTGAAGGTGAAAAAGCTACATGCACCCAGCACGACGATGAGAATGCCGAAGATCACCGCGCCGCGTCGTGTTGCGCTCATTGCAATCCTCCTCTGCTATGTCCCCTACGATGAGGATAAGCGGATAAAAACATGCGTAATTTTCTCTCCTTTGTTACTGTTGCGGCTTGATTCCCACATCCTGATTTTCCGGCTGATGCTGCAATCGATTGATTGACCACAGAGTAATCCGTAACATCACATACAGGCTGACAGGCATACTCAGGATTAATACGCCGATTGTACACGGCCCTTGCCAGTTAAACAGTGAGTCAAACCACAAGCCTAGAAAAAGTGCGGTGATGACAATCACAACCGTCACACAGCCAGATAGCCCGGCAATGGCGGCCAGCGCAGAATTTTTCATACGCTGACGCGCAGGTGTCTTTAGATTGTTCATCAATTTTCCGCGTTAGTGGTGCATTTTATCACAAACGACATGCGATTACCACATTTAGACGCAACCAATTTTTAATGATCGCGCCCAAAATCATTAAGAGAACAGCGCCATTGCCGCATCACGCGCCCAGTTAAAGACCACTGTTGGCAAAGTGCCTAAGATCAGCACGACAATAGTGGTCACGCCCAATAATGCCGATGAAGCAAAAGACAGCGTAATCGGCTTACCATCGTCTTCGCTGCGGTCAACATAAATGACCTTAATCACGACCAGATAGTAATACAGCGCGACAATCGAATTTAAAACGCCGATCATCGCTAGCCAGATCAGATTGGCATCAACCGCTGCTTTAAACAGGAAAAACTTGCCGAAGAAGCCTGCCGCCGGGGGAATACCCGCCAATGAAAGCAATCCCACCGTCATCGCCAACGCCATCCAAGGATTGCGGCGGCTAAGACCAGCCAGATCAGCAATCGTCTCGCTGCCTGTCGCCTCCGTAAATAACACGACAACCCCGAAGGCCAGCAAGTTCGTAAAGGTATACATGAACATGTAGAAGCCAATCGCGGCAACCGCACCGGCTGCCCCATTGATGGCATCGGTTTGATTGGTCAAATTGAGCGTTTGGATGGCGGCTACACCGACGAGCGTATACCCTGCTTGCGCGATAGATGAATAAGCCAGTAGGCGTTTGATGTTGCGCTGCGAAAGCGCCACCACATTCCCTAACGTCATGCTGACGACGGCTAACGCGGCGACAAGCTGAAGGAAGAAATTCTGAATTTGCTGTCCGTCAACCACGAGCGTATGCGGAAAGACGGCGATAAAGAAGCGCACCAAAAGCGCAAAGCTGGCGGCTTTACTCGCCACACTGATGAAAGCCGTCACAGGCGTAGGCGCACCTTCATATACATCGGGTGTCCAGAAATGGAAGGGCGCGGCGCTGATCTTAAAGCCGAAGCCTACAAAAATAAGCACCATCGTCACCACGAGCGGGATGGCGTTATCGACAAACTGTCCGCTGCCGAGATAATCCGCAATCGCATAGAGGTTCGTCTGCCCCGTAAAGCCATACAACAGACTAAAACCATACAGCATCAGCGCGGACGTAAACGAGCCGAACAAGAAATATTTAACAGCACTTTCCGTCGATCTAACATCATTCCGGCGAAACCCTGCCAAAATGTAAAGCGGAATCGTCGTCGTCTCCAGCGCAACAAACACCATAATCAGGTCAGAGGCGGCGCTCATGAGAGTCGCGCCAAGCGTGGAGACAATGATAATCAGATAGAACTCACCCTTGCGCCCCAGTTCACGGGTTTCTGCCGCGACAAAGCTGGTAATCGCCGCCGCCAACAGCACTGATACTTTAAAGAACTGTGCCAAAATATCGTGGCGGACCATCCCACCCCAGAACAATTCAGTTTCTGGCGCGACAAAAAACGGCGTAACCGCTAGCGCCAACAGCCCGAATCCGGCGACATAGGCCACCGTCTTACGGCGGCTTTCCGGCAGATATAAATCGAGCGCCAGCACCACCACAGCCAAAATCGTCAGCCCGATTTCTGGCAAAATCACTGATAAATTCTTCAGGTAATCGAATGATTCCACGATTTACATGCCTCCTAGTAGATGCACGATAGGCCGCACGCCCGACTCGATCATCGGAGCCATAACAAACGGTGCCAGCCCCAAAATAATCAGCGGAATGCCCAGCAGCAGCAAAATCGCCCGATCAGTAATCGTAATATCGCCCACATCGGGGTAACGCTTCTCGTCGAACTCGCCAAAGAACACCTGCCCTGTCACCCGCAACACATACGCCGCCGTAATGACGATACCCAGTGCAGCGATGACCACGATAACGGCATAATAATTCGTCAGCTCAAAGCTGCCGATTCGCAGGACGACATTCTCAGAAGCCGCCCACATCCCCGTAAAGATCGGGAACTCCGCGACGAAGCCGCTTAAACCGGGCATACCCATACTCGTCAAACCACCGACGATAAAGGCAAACCCGACCCAAGGCATCTTTTTGATAAACCCGCCCAAACTCGGAATATCGCGGGTATGCGCTCGGTCATAAACCATCCCGACACAGCCGAAGAACAAGGCCGTCATCGCGCCGTGACTGAACATTTGCAAGCCTGCGCCCGTCATGCCGATGGTGTTCATCGTAGCGAAACCCATACTCACCAGCCCCATGTGGCTGACGGATGAGAAGCCGATGACGTATTTGAAGTCGCGCTGACGGAAAGCGATGAACGCGCCGTAAACGACGTTCACAAGCGTCAGAAAAACAATCCAAGGCAGATGCACCCGCGCCCCATCTGGCAGCAGCATTACGCCCACACGCAGCGCCGTGAGCGCACCCAGTTTCATCAGCACCCCGGCATGGATCATCGAAACGGCTGTTGGCGCAGCGACGTGTCCATCCGGCGACCAATTGTGGAACGGGAAAATACCCGCCAGCACCGCGAAACCGATAAAGATAAAAGGGAACCAGAAATGCGCGAAAGTGATGTCACCCAAGAAAGGCATATCAAACGCGCCGAGTTCACCCGCCAGCATCAACTGCTTCATATTAAAACTAAAGGCCTGCGCCCCTTGCGGCAGCAAATCGGGATTGTCCGTAAAGAAGTGGCTGGCTTGCAACACCATCGCAATCGCGCCGACGAGCGCCACCACCGAGCCGATTAAGATATACAGCGTCAACTTCATCGCGGCATATTCGCGCAGCTTCACCCATCCCCATCCGGCGATGAGGAGATACATAGGGAAGATCGCAAATTCATAGAAGAAAAACAACTGAAAGAGGTCTATGGCGACGAATACGCCATAAACACCAGCGACCAGCAGCAAGAAGAACGCCATAAACTCACGGATGCGGTCTTCAACGCGCCACGAAATCAGCACGCCTGCCACCGCCACCATGCCCGTCAAAAGCACCATCGGCGCGGTCAGGCCATCCACACCCACATGATAGCTGATGCCCAAATCCGGCACCCAATCATATTCTTCTTCAAAGGCCAAACCGCGATTAAACATCTCGCTCGCGCTTGCCTCGCCGCCGTTAGATGCGATTTCATCTTGTGCGGCGGTGAGTGCGCTTACCTGGGCGTTATAGCCAAAGTAAACCAGCGCGGAAAGCACCAACAGTGTCACCGTTGTTGAGATGGCGACCCCGCGAATCAAATCGCGCTGCTTGCCATCCATAAACAGAATAATCACCGCCGCCACAATCGGGATAAAGACAATGGCACTTAGTACAGGAAATGAAAACGATTCAATCATAGTTTTATCCTACATTCCCAGTAATCGCACGACGGAACCGTTAATCACATTTAGTATCCAATCCGGGTAAAGCCCGGTGAAAAGCATCAACGCCATCAGCGGCGCAATCGCAATAAACTCACGCAGTTCAATTTCCAGATTCGTACCGCTCCATTTCATATTGAATGGCCCATGCAGCACCGCCCGAATACCCTTCAGAATATACGACCCTGTAAACAGCAAACCGATCATCGAAATTAAGGTCAGCCAAGTGAAAACAGGCCAGCTTCCGCGCACAACCAAAAATTCGCTCACGAAGCCATTCAGCCCCGGCAGACCAAGACTCGCCATACTCGTAAAGATAAACACGCCGCCATAAATTGGCGCTTTAACCCACAATCCGCCATATTCGCGCAGGTCGCGGGTATGCGTTTTATGATAAATTGCCCCGGCGAGCAAGAACATTCCCGCCGAACTTAAACCATGATTAAACATCTGCATGACCGCGCCGTTTGCCGCCATCACCGCGTGCTGCATCATATCGGTATTGGTCGGGTCAAGATACGCTTTGCCATAAGCCAGCGCCATAACCGCGATACCGAGCGCGACAAAGCCCATGTGGTTGACGGAGCTATAAGCGACCAGCCGCTTGATGTCATTTTGCGCCAACGCCGCGAATGCGCCGAAGACGATGCCCATCATCGCCAAGAAAGCGAAGATCCCCGCCGCAGTGGTATGAATACCGAAGATGTTGATGTCCCCCGCCCATACATCCGGGAAGAACGGAACGACCAACCGGATAAAGCCATATGCACCCAACTTGAGCATAACACCCGCCAACAGCATCGAACCCGCCGTCGGCGCTTCACCATGAGCATCCGGCAGCCATGTATGGAAAGGCCACACCGGAACTTTGATGCAGAAAGCGATGAAAAACCCAACAAACGCCAGCGCCTTGACCGTCCCGACACTGATACCGAGGAATGCGCCATCAGCGCCATTAAATGCAGGCCAGATGCGGCTGAGTTCGGCAATATCAAATGTCCCTGCCGTCCAGCCGATCAACTGTGAGGCCAGCAGCATACCGAGTGTGCCGCCGATGGAGTAAATCATAAATTTGGTCGAGGCATACTTACGGTTCGCCCCACCCCATTGATCGATTAAGAAATAAATCGGCACGAGGCTGAGTTCATAGAACAGGAAGAAGATCATCAAGTCCTGCGCGACGAATACCCCCATCAAGCCTGTCTCGAAAAACAAGATCAACGCCAGATGAACACTCGCCCGGTCTTCAATCTCCCAACTAATGAGGATCGCCAATGGAAGGAGAATACCCGTCAACAAGATCATGGTGACACTGATGCCATCGACCCCTAAATGCCATGACGAACCGAGCAGGGTAAACCATTCCGTTTGTGTGGTAAATTGGTAGCCACCCAAGGTGCGGTCATAAGCAAAAAAGACCACAAACGCCAGCGCACCTACGCCGATTGCCACTGCCAGCGAAATCCAACGCGCCAATACCTTGTTACCGGATGGCACTGCCAGCACCAGCAGCGCACCCAAAGCCGGCGCAAAAATCAGCACCGACAGCGGGTTAAGTCCAAAAACATCTAATGAATTCATAAATACTCCGTTTTAGCTTTCAGCGATCAGCCTTCAGCTTTTAGCCAAACAATCAGACACATCTAATTTCTCGTAAGGGCGAAGTGCGCCTCGCCCACTCTGCATTCTTTGTGTCTCTCTGGTTAAAAAGATTATCCTGCCGCTTGGATAAAGCCCGCCGATACGATGAAAATCAGCCCGATCAAGAGTGCCGCGATGAGCGCAAGCAGAATATACTGCTGCACCCGTCCGCTTTGAATGCGTCGGAACCAGCGCCCAAAATTGCCGATCCCCATCGGAATACCATCGCTCACCCCATCAATCAGCCACAGGTTGAAGACCTTCAGGAAATCGCCAATAAACGTGAAGACACGAGCGATCAAATGCAAGATGCCGTCGATCACGCCGCGATCAATAAACTCGCTGACAACTACCCGCGAGAACCATTGCGCGGGTTGGATAAACACAACTTGATACAACTCGTCGATATACCATTTATTCTTGAGTGTGGTATGCAGCGGCCCCAAAATCGCAATCAAGGGATCAGGCTCACCCGCTTCTAGTGGCTTACGTCCATACATGGCATAACCGAGCGCCAATCCACCCAGCGCCACCCCAAACGAGAACAACACAGGAATGATGTTGAACGCAATCGTGGGTGGTTCAATAAGCAGGCCATACGATAAAAAGTGATGGAAGGGATTATGCTCTGGCGAGAAAATCGCGCCAAATAACGGGAAATCCGACGGAACGCCGACGAAACCTGCGATCAGCGCAAACACTGCCAACACCACCAGCGGAAGCTGCATCGTGATACTGACAATGCTCGATGGCCCACCTAAACCGGAATGTTTGGCTTCCTCAGTGCGCGGCTCACCGAGGAAAGTCAGGCAAAGCTGACGCGCAGTATAAAAGGCCGTCAAAAACGCCGCTAAACACAACATCACAAAGACGAAAGCATGAGGCCCAAAGCCTTCAGTCAAACCGTGATAGGATTCCGCCAGAATTTCGTCTTTTGACCAAAAACCCGCCGTAATTAATGGGAAACCGGCCAGCGACAAACCACCGATAATAAACGTCAGCGCTGTAACAGGGATGGTCTTACGCAAACCGCCCATATTCATCATATCTTGCGGATCAAAGTGACCGTGTGCGCTGTGATCGTCATGTTCGGCATGACCATGCGTATCATGTGCAGCATGAGCGTCATGTCCATGTGAATCGTGACCATGTGCGGAATGATCGTCGTGCGCCACAGCGGCTGATTCAGTTGAAGCAGGCAGTTCCGCGACAGGATGCGCCCCTGCTAACTGTGGATGAGCGTCATGCCCGCCATGCTCATGAACATGATGTTCGCCGTGTTCCATCGCATGAATAACGGAACCGGAAGCCATAAACAACAGAGCTTTAAAGAAAGCGTGGGTGATGAGATGGAAAGTCGCCGCCACATACGCGCCAAGCCCTAAAGCCGCCATCATAAATCCCAACTGAGAAATCGTGGAATACGCCAGTACCTTTTTCACGTCGTTCTGTGCAACGGCAATCGTCGCAGCGAACAACGCTGTAAATCCACCGACTACTGCCATCAACGTCAGCGGCGCGACAAATTCACCACTATGCGGATGCCCACCCGCTTCCAGCAGTGGATACATGCGGATGATGGCGTAAATACCCGCAGAAACCATCGCCGCCGCATGGATCATCGCGCTAACGGGGGTCGGACCTTCCATTGCATCTGGCAACCAGACATGCAGCGGAAATTGTGCGGATTTACCAATCGTACCGATTACAAGGAAAACGCCGATCAAACTCGCGGCACTCAATCCGCCGAAAATAAGCGCAGGAGTGTTTGCCAATTGATCGAGGACGGCTTGATTATGCAGAATATCGCGGAAGTTGAGCGTCCCAGTCAGCGAATACAGATAAACGATGCCGAGCAGCATAATCACATCGGCGATACGTGTGGTCGTAAACGCTTTAATCGCGGCTTTATATGCGCTTGGCTTCTCGAACCAAAAGCCGATGAGCAGGTATGAACACAAGCCCATGATTTCCCAGCCGACGAACAACAGCAGCAAATTATCGGCGACGACCAACGTCAACATCGCGCCTGCGAATAGCGAAATCAGGCTGAAAAAACGCGCCTGACGGGGGTCATGCGCCATATAGCCGATGCTGTAAATGAAGATACACAACACCGCCAGCGGCACCATGAACAGCATAACTGTCGTCAGCGGATCGACCAACACGCCCATGCGGAAAGTGGTGAGTCCTGTAGACATCCAGTTCAGACCACTGGTATAAACAGTCTCTTCGCCGAAATGTTCCACCCGAATCGCGGCGAAGAATACGCGCCATGCGATCAACCAAGCCGCAACCGCCCCCGCCATACCAACGACAATACTCAATACGCGGCTCTGCGGCGTAACGACAGGGACAAGCATTCCATCATAATCAGGATGATGTCCGCCATATTCATGGCTGTCCGTCGCCGGTACTAAGCGGCTGCGATTGGTCGCTAGGGTGATGACCAAAAACGCCAGCAACGGCCCAATCGGGATCAGCCAAGGTAAAAAATTCAAATCAGAAAAATTGACATTCATAAGTTCGTTTTTCCTCTCGCGCCGCGTGTACCGGCATCGCATCTACGCCCGTACAAAGGCGTTTTTATAGCCTCAAAAGGTCAATATCTTCCACCTGAACCGTCTTGCGATTGCGATAGATGGCAATAATAATTGCCAACCCAACCGCTGTTTCTGCCGCCGCGACTACAAAGACAAACGCAGCGAAAGCCTGCCCACTCATATCTAGTGGTGTTTTAAAACGCCAGAAGGCCACCAGATTAATGTTGACCGCATTGAGCATCAACTCCACACCCATCAAGATAGCAACCGCGTTGCGTCGGGCAAGCACACCATACGCGCCGATTGAAAATAACGCAGCGCCAACCAGCAAAAACATCCAGAGTGGAACCATAATCGTACCCTTTAGCACTTAGCTTTTAGCTATCAGTGATTAGTCGTTAGTTCTTTTAGCAAGTTCTCTCACTACTCATTGCTCAGCACTACTTATTCGTCATCCCGCGCAATGACAATCGCGCCGATCATCGCCGCCGTCAGCAGCAGCGAAGCCACTTCAAACGGCAGCACATATTGATTGCCATCCACCAAAGCCACCCCTAAATCTTCAGTCGTCGCTACGATCTGTGAAGTAGGTTCTTCAATCTCGCCAAAGACAGGCACAATAACGGCGAGCGTGATGAGCAGGAACATCAGCACCCCTGCCGCTGCGCCGAGCCACCATTGCTCGTTAAAGCGCTCAGTCAGATTAGTCATACTGCGCGTGAGCATGACAGCAAACGTAAAGAGAATGCCAATTGCGCCGATATAAACCAGTACCTGCACCGCTGCCAGGAAAGGGGCGCTCAACAGTACAAAATAACCCGCGACACCGAACAAGCTGACGATAAGCCAGATGGCACCGCGCACCAAGTTCTTGGCAGCCACTACACCTACTGCCCCGCCCAGCGTCAAGATTGTGAAAAAGCCGAAAGCAAACGCCTCCGGGGTAAAATTTCCAAAACTCATAAAACCCCCTACTTTTGTTAAAAAAGAAAAGAATGACTAATTCTCATCTTCTTGTTCAACCAGTTCATAATCATCTGCGAGATAGCCAACCGGATTGCCTTCCCGCCAGCCAAGATGATACATTGAGCGCATCCGTTCATAATTCAAGCGTAAGCCGCGTGCCAGTAAACGTTCATAATCACTTAAGCGACTCAGAAGTTCAAAATTTCCTTCTTCAGCAGCCTTACGTATCTCACTACGCAAGCCTCTCAATGCTTCTTCCATATTCCAATCGGCATTGTTTTGCTTCCAATTATCGCGGTTCTGTAAGCTCATCAATCCACCCCTCTCCGGCATATTCGACTTTGCGCTGGCGAATTTCTTTGTAGCTATCGAGAGACTGCATCAACTTTCCAATTTCGAGCGCGGCGTTTTCTGCCTCAACCTTAGTCATGTTCGGTTGAATAAGCTCGCGTGATAAATTCCATAAATATGTATAAAGAAGGCTCTCATCAACATCATAAATGGAATGTTTCGCATTATGCAGTTTGTGCAATGTTGGTGACATTTCATGAACAGTGCGGCTTTCACGAGGCATAACCTGGGGAGGGGCAGGCGTTACTTTCGCCCTTTCGCCCCATAACAGCCCCATCACCACGCCCAGAAAGATAAACAGGATATTACCTTGAACCCGCATCGAACAACGCCCTTCTACTTAATGACCAGCAGGCAGCGCCATTGGCTGCGCTTCTTCTGCTTGGCTACGTACAGTAGTCGCCCTAGCCTGTTCTGCTAGCCGTTCACGACGAATATCGCGGCTAAAGACCGACATCACCCCAAAGGCCAACACAATATTGCCGAGGAGCAGCACAATCGTCTGCGGGATGTTCGCCAAGAAATTATTGGCATCTTCTGGCGACGGTGCGAGGCCAATTTCGCCTACGAGCCGCACGAGAAAGGCCACCATAATGACATTCAAAATCGCCACAGGAACAAGGAACTTCCAGTTAAAGGCCATCAGTTGGTCAATGCGGACGCGGGGCAAAGAATTACGCACCCACAGCATCAAGAAGTACCAAATCGAGGCTTTTAGCATCAGATAGATGAAGGCCAGCAGAGGTGCGTCCTTCGCAAAGGGGCCCCACCAACCGCCCATAAACAGCACAGCCATCAGCACGCCATTGGTAAAGACATGTAGAAATTCGCCTGCGAAGAACAGCGCGAATTTAAAGCCGGAATATTCGATGTTGAACCCAGCGACCAGTTCCGATTCGGCTTCGAGCAGATCAAACGGGCCGCGTCCCGTCTCGGCTTGTGAGGAGATGAAGAAAAGAAAAGCCGAAACCGGGGCCATGAAGACATACCACATGCCGGCCTGTGCTTCCACAATGCCACTCATGCTCATGCTGCCCGCCAACATTACCGGGATTAAGATCGACAGCGCGAGAGGAATCTCATAGCTGATGAGCTGCGCCACCACACGGAACGCGCCGAGCAGTGCATATTTATTATTGCTCGACCACCCCGCGATAATCACGGCTAATGTCCCAATCGAGCCAACCGCAATAAAATAGAGCGCCCCAATTTCCAAATCCGCCCCGATATGATAGGGCGTGAATGGGATCACGGCCCAAATCAGCAGCACCGCCACTACCATCATCACGGGCGAAATGTTATACAGCAGCTTATCCGCCCCTGCCGGGGTGATATATTCTTTCGTCAGCAGCTTGAGTGCATCCGCAATCGGCTGCAAAAGCCCAAACGGCCCCACACGATTCGGCCCCAGACGATCTTGAATTTGGGCAGCAACCTTACGTTCAACCCAGATCAAAAGGATGGCGACCAACAGCGGAAAGCTGGCGACCAGAACAACCCCCAACAAAATGGAGGTAAATTCCGCCAAGCCCGAATTCCAGCCGCTTTCTACCAAACAAGGTGCCAGCGTATTAAAGATATTCACGCATTCCATAAGTTAATCCCTAAGCCCATTCCAACGCTTTTTTACGCCATGCGTAAACGAGCGCGTCCGTTAACAGGAAGATGAACAGCAGCCCCGCCAGAAATGCGAAGAAATCCAGCTTGCGATATGCCAGCGCCCAAGGGAACAAAAAGACCATTTCCACATCGAAGATCAAGAAGATCAATCCATAAATGTAATACTGGACTTTGAACTGTACCCAGGTATCCCCCACCGTCTCGACACCGCATTCATAAGTCGCCTGTTTAATGGCGTTGGGCTTACGCGGACTAAAGACCAAAGCCGCCATAATCGGCAGAGCGGGTAAAAACGGCGATAGGATGAAAAACACCCCAATATACGCCCATTCGTTGAGAACATTCATAAGAAAAACCCTCTTCGGTTTAACGCTTAATCGTCACCGATGATTCGATTGCGCTCTTTATCACAAACGGTGCATAGTATAGCATCACCATATCCGAACCGCAATTGATTGTTGATTTGGCACGAATCCATCTTTTTGTAGACGGCGGGGAGTTTAACACACCTCAAACCAATAATAAAGAAAATGCTACAAGCAAGTTTGCAAAATTCGTAGATAATGATGAATATGAGTAGATTTCTATGAGGGGGAAAACAATGAAACGGTTGAGTTTGCTTATTTTGCTAGGTTTGTTATTGGTTATGGTTAACGCAGCCTCCGCACAAAACGACGATGGCACCCTCAGTGTCACCTGCGACAGCGGCGGCAGCTTCGATAATGGGACAGAAATCACCATTGTCCAAATGCGGACTGGCTTCAACTATACTGCTACCGCGCTCGGTATCAATGGGTTCGACCCCGTGTTGGCGGTCTTGGGCGAAAATGATGAAGGGCTTTGCACCGATGATGCCCCCGAAATTGATGAATATCAGGCTAATTTACCAACCACAGGCGAAATCGAAGGCCAAAATCTGAACTCGCAGGTCGTGTTTAACAACGGGCAAAACAGTGGTATGGCTGATATTCGCTTGGTTGTCGGTGGATTCGGCAATACGGCAGGCGAATTTGTGTTGATTCTGGAAGGCATGGCAGTAACCGAGGCGGATGGGATCGGCGATATTTTCACCGTCCTCATTAACGATCCCATGATCGCCTCTGAAGTGAACGTGACCGCCTACGTCATTTCTGTGACAAACGCGCTTGACCCGCTTTTGTTCCTCGTTAATGGCGATGCTGAACAAATAGAAGATCAAGACGGCGATGCGATAGCTTGCGATGATGCTGGTAATGAAAACCTCTGTTGGGGAGAATCCGAATCGCTTGACGGTTATTTCGTACCCCGTGCCAACGGCAACGAACTTGGCGGTTTCCAATACGACTCCATGTTGAGCTTGCCGCTGGAGGAAGATATGGCGGGATCGTACTTCAACTTTATTGTCAACAGCTATCAGGGTCAGTATTTCGGTGATTACGTTATCGCCTTCCATGTCGCCATCGGCGAGGTGCAGGCAGGTGGCAAGGGCGCGTAAAACCGTCTTCCTTTTCTCGTTAGCCGCCGGGAGTAGTTCCGGCGGTTTTTGTTTCTGCCTGATTTCCAAATTTGTATCATTTCATGTAGACTCAAGATCAAGATAATGTAGAGTCTCGAAAAAGAATCGCAAAAGATTTAACCTCAAAGACACAAAGATTAAAGTTTAAATTCTTGGTGGTTCAATACATTCAAACACCTTTCGATATGGCACATAAAAACTCTCGCTTGTAATGTTCAAATTGCCTTACGTGACATGGCGTTCTTAGCGCCTTTGCGTTTAAACATTCATAACTTTATGCTTAAATCCATCTCCCCTACTGCTGAACAGTGGGACACCTTCGTTACAGCGCAGCCTCGCGCTCACCTGCTGCAACTTTCCGGTTGGGGCGATCTTAAACGCGCCTATGGCTGGGATGTGCAACGGGTGGCAATTGGCAACGAAACCGGGCAAATGGTGGCGGGCGCACAATTGCTGTTCCGAGATTTCCCCTTGCGTGCTGGTAAAATGGCCTATCTCGCGATGGGGCCATATGCCCATACACCCAGCGAAGAACAGGTTCTATGGCAGCAGATCAACCGCGTCGCCATTCAAAAACGCGCGACCTTCTTAAAATGGGAGCCGGGCATCTATACCCCCACAGAACCACCGCCCGACTTTTCCCAATGGAAATTCAACGCCGCGACACAGACCGTCCAGCCGCCCCGCACTGTTTTGATTGATCTGCGCGGCGACGACGAAGCGATTCTGGCGCGGATGAATCAAGGGACTCGTCGTAAAATCCGCCAATCGCAAAAAAACGACATCAATTACTACGAAGGCACACGCGCTGATGTCGCCAAATTCAACAGCATCATGCAGACCACAGGCAGTCGCAACGAATTTGGGGTACATGATCCCGGCTACTACGAAAAAGCCTATGATCTGTTCGTGCCGCAACATGCCGCGCTGATTCTGGCGGAACACGAAGGCGACACCCTTGCTGGGATTATGGTTTTCGCAGTCGGCAAAACGGCGTGGTATCTCTACGGCGCATCGTCAGATGTAAAACGCAACCTCATGGCAACCTACGGCATCCAATGGGCGGCGATTCAATGGGCGAAGGCGCGTAGCTGCACCACGTATGATATGTGGGGCATCCCGGATGAAGATGAAGCCATCTTAGAAGCGCAGTTTCAAGAGCGCGACGACGGATTGTGGGGCGTTTATGGCTTTAAACGCGGCTGGGGTGGCGAGGTCGTGCGCTCCCTCGGCGCATGGGATAAGGTGTACAATCGGCTTACGTATACGGCCTATCAAGCCGTATTAAGTTTACAAAAGAGGTAGCGGATGAAAATCATTTTTGTCGATATAGACCCTGGATTCATCGCTGCCGTAGATGAATTTTTTAAAGACCTTCCCAATGTAGAGACTTTTCATGGGCGCTTTGAACACATTCCTGCCTATGATTGCATGGTTAGTCCAGCCAATTCGTTTGGCCTGATGGACGGCGGCATCGACGCAGCCATCACAAAGTTTTTTGGCGATCAGCTCATGCGACGGGTGCAAGAACGTATTGTAGAAGACTTTTTGGGCGAACAGCCCGTTGGCACCTCGATTATTGTCGAGACGATGCACCCAAAACATCCCTATCTCGCCCATACACCCACCATGCGCGTTCCCATGACGATTGGGCGCACAGACAATGTTTATAAAGCGATGTGGGCCATGCTGTTGGCAGTACATTATCATAACAAAAACGCTGAGCAAAAAATCGAGACAATTGCTTGTCCCGGTCTTGGAACAGGCTTAGGCCAAGTACCTGTACGTCAGGCGGCGCGTCAGATGGCAATCGCTTATCGCAATTTTTTAAACCCACCCCAATATCTCGGTTGGCGTTATGCCGATGCACGTCAGCAAGAAATCCGCTACGGCGGCGATATGGGTCTGAATTTTCCGCCGGAATATATTTAATTGATGCTCACCGTTCACGAAATTACTGACCGCGACCAATGGAATAACACGCTCCGCGCCCTCCCCTATGCCCACATCCTGCAAACATGGGAATGGGGCGAATTTAAGCGCATCACGACAGGCTGGTCTGCCACCCGACTCGCCTTTGAACAAAATGGTGCTATTGTGGCGATGGCCTCTATCCTCACGCGCCGCATCGGGCCGCTGTGTGTGATGTATGTTCCTAAAGGCCCGGCGCTGGATTACGCCAACAACGAATTAATCGCATCCGTTTTGGACACACTGCAAAATCTGGCACGAAAACGTTTTGCCGTCTGGCTCAAAATCGACCCAGACATCATCACCGCAACAGGCGTTCCCGGCGAAGACGATGATTCGCCCGATGGCGATGGACAAGCCATCTTACAAATCCTCAAAAAATGGGGATGGGGCTTTTCCGCCGATCAAGTGCAGTTCCGCAACACGATCACGCTTGATCTCACCCAAAGCGAAGAAGAACTTCTCGCTGCGATGAGCCAGAACACCCGCCGCAAAGTCCGCACCGCCGAGAAAAAAGACGTAACGATCCGCGCTGCCACATTGGATGATCTGCCAACACTTTACGCACTTTATCGTATTACGGGAGAACGCGATCACTTTCTAACCCGTCCCGCAGCCTATTATGAACGGGCATGGCGTGATTTTATGCAGGCCGGACTCGCGCACGTCTTAATTGCCGAATCAGAAGGTGCTGCGCTGGCAGCCGTTATCCTGTTTCATTTCGGGCGCAAATGCTGGTATTTCTACGGCGCGTCGTCCGACGAACAGCGCGAAAAGATGCCCAATTACGCGCTCCAATGGGAAGCGATGCGTTGGGCAAAGGCGCAAGGATACACCATCTATGATATGTGGGGTGCGCCTGATGAATTTATCGAAACCGATTCGATGTGGGGCGTGTATGAGTTCAAACGTGGATTTCGCGGGACGGTCACACGCCATATTGGGGCGTATGATTACGCGCCATACCCGCTGCTTTATCGTGCCTATACCGAACTCTGGCCTCGTGTTTTGGCAATTTTACGCGGCAGAAATACAAATTAACCACCAAGACACCATAAAATAACATCAGACCCTATAATCAAAGTAAAGTCGTTTCAAAGTGCGAAGATTAAACGCAAAGGCGCGGAGAACGCAAAGGCTCGCAAAGTGTTTTCAGAGCAGACACTAAGAACATCCAGTTTTTACCTCAAGCTGGGATCATCAGTGCCGAAAATAGCGTTGTTTTCTAGCCTTCTTTGCGCCTTTGCGGTTCAAAACGCATTTTTATAGACTTTTTTTGCGTGTTCATTTTACATCACACGCAAATTATGCTTTCAGCCACTCAATCAGCAGGCGATTTACTTCTTCCGCCGCGTCATGATGTACCCAATGGGTCGCATGGTCGATATAGGCTAAGCATCCATCGTCACATAACTCAATGCTCTTTTGTGCGATTTCTGGCTCAAAAACCGCATCGCGCTTGCCCCAAATGAGCAGCGTCGGCACTTGAATGCGTGGACTCGCCAACCGCGCCGGACGGGTTTTCCGCACCGCACGATACCAATTCAGCATCCCCGTGATCGCGTCCGGCTGCGCCCATGCCTGTTTATACAGTTGAATATCCTCGGCAGTAAAACCGGGACTGTCCTTAAATGCCCACTTCGCAAATAACGACCCATTGCCCAGCCGAATCAGGAGTTCGGGAATTTTGGGGAGTTGAAAAAAGGCCATATACCAGCTTTTACGCTTTTGCACGGGGTTATCGCGCAGCGCTCGGCTGAAAGCGGCGTGATGCGGAATATTGAGGACGGTCAATTTTTCTAACCGTTCTGGATATTTATTCGCCAGCCACCACGCTGCACCCCCGCCCCAATCATGCCCAACCAGCCGAATTTTCTCTACACCAATATGGTCAATCAAACCGACAATATCCGCCGCCAGAACATCCAGATTATAGGCAGCAATCTCCGGCGGTTTATCGCTTAAGTTATAGCCACGCTGATCGGGGATATAAAGCCGAAAGCCAGCCTCAACCAGTGCATCAATCTGATTACGCCAACCGTACCAGAACTCTGGAAAACCGTGCAGCAGAATCACTGGAATGCCATCTTCACGTCCAGTTTGTACGACGTGTAAATGGATGCCATTGGTAGCAATCGTTGTAGAGCGATAAGAAGTGTTCATAAAAAGCGTTCTTGTAGCGTTCTTGTAGCGATGACGTGATAAACAGAGGTTAGGCGGTTTAAAAAGATAAGCTGCATTTGAGGATAGGAATACGCTTAACCTCAGCCAACAGAAATCTTTTTGTTAACCGCTTAACTTTTATACACATACGTCTAATCCTAACAGGAGTAAATCCCGCAATGAAAGTCCGTAATTTCAACTTTATGTCTGTTTTCATCATTGCTTCACTGTTGATGCTGGGCAGTATAACGACTTTGGCTCAGGACGCAACTATCGCCCCCGGAGAAACTACCTCCGTGACCTACACAGGCAGCGCTAACGTCAATGTAACGCTCACTATGAGCGAAGCGCAAGTCGTGAATATCATCGTTAAAGGCAAAGATGATTTCGACCCCTATTTTATCCTCTACACCGCGGCGGATCGTCAACTCTCCTACGCCGACGATCATGAAACGACCCTACCCGATTTGTCCACAACAGATGCCGCCCTTCAGAATATCTTCCTCCCGATAGGTGAATATCGCCTTGAAGTCAGTGGATTTGGCACGGGTGAAGCCGATGTGACTGTCGAGCAAGCCACTTCTAGGATAGGATTCGGCGTGACCGAGTCTTATGAGGGCGAAGTCGCCGCTGGTGGGCGCTTTGAACAAGATGTGGACTTTGTGGCAAATGAAGTCGTCACCGTCCGCGTCATCTCAGAAGATACCCAAGTTTTTGACCCACGCCTGAGCGTCTTAAACAGTGATAGTGTCCTCGTTGCCGAAAACGATGATTACTTCACCACGTCCGATTCTGCACTCGATTACTTAGACTCGCGCATTGATCTGACCACCGAGGTTCCAGGCACCCACACCTTAGAAGTGACCAGCTACAACGACACTATGACGGGAACAGTACGCATCTATGTTACCCGCTATGGTGTGATTGCAACCAGCAGCACACAACGCCAAATCCTCACGGACACCTTAGTTGTGGGTGGAAGTAAAAACTTTGATATTTCTGGCACTGCCGGCGAGGTCATTCGTGTTTCGGTTCATGCCGTCACAGAGGGTCTGGATCCGAGAATAACACTGCTTGATGAAAATGGTGTCACCCTCGCAGAAAACGACGATCATCGCAGCACAAGAAACGATCTAAATTTTCTCGATTCGCTGATTAACAGCTACATCGTCCAAGAAGATGGGACGATTTCAATTGAAGTTGCCAGTGTCTCTGGTGAAGGCAACTTTGAAATCTATATTGACCGAATTGGCACATTTACGCCGATTGAAGGGTCAGCAGGTCTTGATCCAGAAGCAGCTTCCTAAATCTGTTTAGGTTGGGCAAAAGGGAGAGGCTACATCTCCCTTTTATATTTATCTCAAGGTTTTAACAACTCAATAAGTAATTGATTCACCTGCGACGGTTCATCATGCTGTACCCAATGAGTTGCGTTTTTAATCATCACCAAACGCCCGTCATCGCACAAATCAATGCTCGGTTGCGGCATTTTACGACTGAGTGCGAAGTCATTCTCGCCCCAAATCATCAGCGTAGGAACACGAATTCGCCAACTTTGCGGTGCTTTGGGTGGATATTGCACATAAGCCCGATACCAATTTAGCATCGCCGTCATCGCGCCAGGATATGACCACGCTTCACGATATTTTTCCAAATCAGCCGAGGTGAAGGTGTCGTCTTTTCCCGTATTTTGAACAGCTTTTAATCCCACATCCCAATTATCCCGCTTCATAATCGCTTCTGGCAGAAACGGCAGTTGGAACATGGCGGCATACCAGCTTTTCCGCAGTTGATAACTATCCGTGCGGAGTGTTTTCGCAAACACCTGCGGATGTGGCACATTTAAAATCACCAATTTTTCGACCATTTCGGGATGACGCAACGCCAACCACCATGCGACCATTCCGCCCCAATCATGCCCGACAATACGCGCTTTCTTCTGTCCGGCAGCCTGAATCAGCCCAGCTATATCCTCGACAAGCATATCAATGCGATAATTACGAATGCCACGTGGTTTATCGCTCAGGTTATAACCACGTTGATCTGGCATCCATAACCGCAGACCCGCCGCCGAGAGTGGCGCGATTTGATGCCGCCAGCCATACCAATATTCGGGGAAGCCATGCAGCAAAATCGTTAGCGCTCCGTCTTCTGCGCCACCTTGCACGACATTAAGATGAATCCCATTAGTTTTAATTCGTTCTTGATCGAGGCTAATTTCCATAGTTCAGGTTCACAATTCTTTTAATAAGGACAACGCTTATCAACATTGGGAAGAGGCAAATAATGTCTTATCTTGAGGGGGTAGATTAATCACGGGTTGCACGTCTTTCTTGACGCTTACGCCGCATATCCTCGATAAATTCAGCGCTATCCGTAATATCAGTTCGATCTGCCCACATGCCGATCTCTGGTGATTTTAGAATTTCCTCTGCTGTTAGCCCAAGTCCTTTAAGGCCTTCATCACTTAAGAGGTCTTTCAACTCAGCATCAAGCGCCGCGTCTTCC